>JAILRI010000005.1 GCA_024698555.1 Lachnospiraceae bacterium | reverse complement strand
AGGCAGCATAAAATGCACCATGCCGCATATCTTCTTTTTAGGATCATACAGCACTGCCCCGATACATGAACCCAGCCCCAGCGTAGTTATAGCGTCAGGCGCTTTACATATATTCAGGTCAGCCATTCCGACCTTAATCATATTACCCATAGACTTTATATCCTTGTATTATGATCATTGATATACCTACATGTTCCCACAATCAATACTTTAGGCTGCGGATCACAATCCCAGCGATTTAAAAATCTTTTCAAATGACTCGGGGGTGGGAATCAGTATAAAATAACCGTCAACATTTAAACCCTCATCATTAAACTCTGACTGAATGAGCAGCGCCTTATCACTGACCTTGCCATATTCTATGGCCGGAACAGAAAGGATCGCACCCGCCATATCCACGGAAAGATACGGTACAGTTGCGGTGATCAGCAAACCGGTCATGGTAGAGATAGCTGAAAGATATGCGCCGGCAATTATATTTCCCAATTCCTGCAGCACAGAAAAATCCATTTCGTCAAAATCAGCATTCTCATCCATGGCAGGAGCACCATTCATGGTCAGTATGGTATTGATAACCCCTACCGCCGACTTTCTGTCCATGATGAACATCATCATTCCGTCAATATCACTCTGAAGACCCAACAATATCCCCACTACGATATTTTCCTCTCCTCCGATCACGCCGGCAAGCTCCTGAAATTCAAGGAACTTGATAACGGGGATATTCATGTTCATCTTCAGATTCATCATGGTTGAAATCGCTGTAGTTGCATTTCCGGCTCCAATATTCGATATTTCCTTCAGTACATCAAACTCCAGATCCGAAAATTCATTAATATTACCGGTTGCCATAAGTAGATAATCTCCCTTCACCACGAAAAAATACACGAAAATAAAAAGCAACCACAAGGCAGGTTTGACGCACCCGCCTTGTGTATGAAAATATACTGTTCAGTTATTCCTTGGCAGTTTCCTTCTCGGAAATAACAGCTGCGATGCTAAGCAGTGAAATAAGACCCTCGTCATGCTTGCCTACTCCGAAGATGTATGAGTTGGTATCATTGGGTGAAGCGCTGCCTGCACGTTCGATCTCATCGTCCATAAGATTTATGACTTCCTTGACCTCATCAACGATAAAACCTACAGCTGCCTGCTGTTCGGGTTTGATAATAAGGATACGGGTCTTATTGTCAAATACATCAGGTTCCTTGCCGAACTTGATGCGGAGACTCATAACCGGAATGATCTCGCCGCGGATATTTATGACACCGTAAAAATACGGCTGTGCCTTGGGTACACGTGTGATCCGCTGCATTTTGACGATATTATCGATAAACTTGATATCTATACCGTATTGTTCATTACCAACTACAACACCGATATACTGTGTTGCATCGAGTGCAGTTGCAAGTGTTTTATTATCAGCCATCGTGAGTGTCCCTCCTTATACTAATGTATTCGCATCAAGAATGAGTGCGATCTCGCCATCTCCAAGGATAGTCGCGCCGCTGATCATCTTGCAGTTATTGATATACTTGCCAATGGACTTGATAACTATTTCAAGCTGTCCTATAAGGTCATCCACGATAAGACCGGCCTGCTTATCACCCTTTGAAACAATGACAACAGTGAGGTTCTCGGCATCTTTCTTGGAATCCGGAACATCAAGTATCTTGTCAAGTCTTACCAGAGGGATAACGCTTCCACGCAGATGGATAACTTCCTTGCCTTCCACGTACTTGATATCCGATGCAAGCACATCCTCTATGGTCTGAATACTGCCAAGCGGGATTGCATACTTCTCATTGCCGATCACAACCATGAGAGCCTGAATGATGGCAAGTGTAAGAGGAAGTCTGATAGTGAAGGTAGAACCTTCTCCAAGAACAGACTTACACTCTACATTACCTCCCAGAGCTTCTATCTTGGTCTTAACAACATCAAGACCAACACCGCGTCCTGAAATATCAGAAATCTTCTCGGCAGTAGAGAAGCTGGGTCTGAACAGAAGATCAATGATCTCCTTGTCGGTCATGGACTCGGCCTGTTCTTCAGTGATAGTGCCTTTCTCTATCGCTTTGCGCTTAACCTTTTCAACATCGATACCGGCACCGTCATCCCTGACCTCTATGATAACGTTATTGCCTTCCTGATATGCG
Source organism: Lachnospiraceae bacterium (assembly GCA_024698555.1). Lineage (GTDB taxonomy): Bacteria > Bacillota > Clostridia > Lachnospirales > Lachnospiraceae > RUG11977. The sequence continues at coordinate 37,987 of JAILRI010000005.1, read as the reverse complement.
TCAAGGAATATTGAACCAACCTCGGGCTTGCCTGCAGCAACACGTGCAGCGTTACTCTCAAGTCCATGATCTGCCGCATTACGAAGGATATGCTGAAGGGGATCTCCGATCTCATCGATAACGGTACGATCGAGCTCGGTCTCCTCACCTGTCATATACAGCTCCATCTTCTTATCCAGCTTCTTGGAAAGGTCGCGGATCATACGAGGGAAGCGGTTTACAACGCTCTCGATAGGAACCATGCGGACCTTCATAACGCTCTGATGGATATTGGTGGTAATACGTTCAAGGTATTCAACCTGCTCGCGGAAATTGCCGTTGCGTACTTCATCGGTAGCAAGCTCTGTAGGCGAGATCGCTACGAGACCGTTCTTGGCAATGATCAGCTCTGATACCAGATTCATCAGATCATCAAGTTTCTCTATATCTACACGAACAGATCTGTTCACTACAGGCTTTCCCTTGGCTGCAGTCTGTCCGGCAGCCTTGGTATTGTCCTGAGCCTTGGCTGCAGCAGCCGTAGCAGTTGCCGTAGCGGAGGAAGCATTCGTATTCTGAGTCTGGGCGGGAGCTTCCTCCTTGTGAGCCACAGCCTTTGCCTCTAGCTTCTTTATATGGGCATCCTTTATCTCGGATACATTCATAACTGCAGCTCTGACAGCAGCCTCATCCGACTTGGTAAGGATCACCACCGAAAAGTCAAAATCAAATTTCTCATCTTCAACAGCCTGAGCATCGGGAAGTGACTTGATTATCTCACCGAGCTCTTCCAGAGCCTTGAACACCAGGAATGCTCTGGCTGCCTTGAGTACACAGGTCTCCTGGATCTCAACGTTAACAGCAAACGCGTTGAAGCCGTCAGCTGCAGCTTTCGAAATAGTCTCATTCTCAGTATCGTTAAGCGTGAGAACATCCAGGCCGTTTGTAGTTGAGGAACCTTCAGCCGGCTGCGCTGCATCAGCCGGAGCAGATGCCGCACCGTCTCCTGCGTCGCCTGTTCCTCCCGCAAGTCCCATTTCAAGCTCCTTAGCAAAGAGGTCGATCAGATCCTGATTGTCATTTGTTCCTTCATCCTGGGTATTGATGATATTATCAAGATACCCTTCAAGAGCGTCAAGCCCCCTGAACAAACCGTCAACAAGCGTCGAAGAAACTTTCATCTTGTCGTTACGGATCTCCTGGAAAACATTTTCCATATCATGGGTAAGTTTCTGCATGCGCTTATAGCCCATGGTACCGGCCATACCCTTCAGTGAGTGAGCCGCACGGAATATCTCGTTGATAGTTTCCTTGTTCTCGGGTTCCTTTTCAAGCACCAGGAGCTGCTCATTGAGGCTCTGCAGGTGCTCTCTTGTTTCTTCAATGAAAATTTCCAGATATTGACTTACATCCATAAAAAACCTCCAGCTTTCGGGAATCGGTCAGATCCCCGGTTGTAAAATTGACTAGCGGGTGCCGACTATCCTGGCGATCGCATCCGCGATCAAACCCAAAGGAACGATCTCGTCGGAAAGTCCTGCTTCCGCAACCATGCGCGGCATACCGAAAACAGTACTTGAACTTTCATCCTGGGCTATGACATAAACATTCCTGGTCGTGCCCAGCTTACCGATGCCCCGTGTGCCGTCACTGCCCATACCTGTAAGCACGACACATGTGATCTCGTCAAAATCAAGGCTCTGGAGAGACTCGTACATAATGTCCGCACAAGGCCTTAAGGAATCTCTCGGCGGATCGTCTCCCAGCTCGATCACATAGTCCCTGCCTGATTTCCTGAGACGGAGATGATTACCGCCTTTGGCGATGTAAACATGTCCTTTCTCAAGAATATCACCGCTCACAGCCTCAGTAACTTTTACCGCAGACATTTCATCAAGCCTTGAAGCAAGGCTTCCGGTAAAACCGGCCGGCATATGCTGTACCAGCAGAACAGGCGCGTTAAGATTCCGGGGAAGCATCGGGATAACCTGCTGCAGTGCCTTGGGACCGCCTGTGGAACATGCGATCGCGACCAGTCTGTTTGCCGCCGGACCTACTTTTCTGTAGGCGCATTTTTTGAACGAGGTCACCTTAATATAGGACATGGGACCGCCCATATCGCCGTCCTGACTTGAACGGACAGGCGCAGTCTGATCGCCTGCTGCGGGATTATCCTCCCTGGGCACTTTCAGAGTCTCACACATCAGATCCATGATCCTCTCCGAAAAGCTCCGGCTCTTGGTTTCCAGAAAGCTGTCCGGTTTGGTGATAAAATCAATGGCTCCGAGTTCAAGACACCTGATGGTCTCTGCAGCCCCTTCCTTGGCTATGGTGCTTACGATAATGACATTCTGATGGATCTTCTCGCTTTCAAGCTTTTCCAGAAATTCAATCCCGTTCATCTTAGGCATATTGATATCCAAAATGATGATATCGTATTTCTTTGGATTAGCTTTAACAAGATCGTAGGCTTCGATACCGTTTGCGGCGCAATCCGCAAGCTCGAATCTCTTATCGGACTTTATTATATCAGATAGTACTCTTCTCATGAGTGCAGAGTCATCAACAATCATTATTTTTTTGGTCATATTCCGTTATCCTTATGCCTTAGCTTCCTTTCTTCAACAAATACATATTTCACTATTTTCTCGCGGACTTCGCGAGCCATATTGATAAACTCGACACGGTGCTCATACATGAGCGATTTATTCGGTACGCTTGTCGAGAAGATCACTTTGGCGAACAGATCAAGTGCAGTGGCATCCGAGTCGTCCAGCAGAAGCGATATCCTTATAAAATCACCTTTTACCAGAGTCTCAGGGGAATTGAACTTTAATCCTCCTCCCGAAATATTGACCGTAGTCGCTTCCACCTGGACCGGTTCTATGGTTTTCAGTCGTATCAGCAGGTTTCTGCGCTCGACATCTGACTCAAATTTATTCGTAGCCAGCATGATAAGTATCTTCTTCTCTTCCTCCAGGAGCTTATGATACTCCATGGGTCTTATCTTCTCCAGCCTGAAATACTGCCTTCTCTGATCCTTCGTAAGGTCTGATACCATCTTGAGACCCAGATAGTAAATGTGGTCTCGTTTAAATCTCTCTTTTATCTCGACCTTACACATATATACACCGTTCGCAGTGATAAATCTTGCTTCGAACCTTCCGCCTACTTCGAGGGGTATCAGATGTCCGGAATCTATGGGAACCGAAATATTGATGTGTGTATCGTCAACCATCTCCAGAAGCTGACTGTTATAAAGCTTGGCCTCGTGATCGAGTTTATCCCTCGCCACCGCGGCCAAACGCTTTAATTCGATCCGGTCCCCGATTTTTATAACCTTTTGAATCATCAGCTTCTCCTGCCCTTACATAGATTCTTATTTTTTCTTATAGATCGCCTTCATCCACCTGTTAAACAACTGGGCAATGCCCTTTCCTTCTTTTTCATCAAGCTGTATATCAAGAAGTTTTCTTGCTATAGCTTCGATCTCTTTCGCGGTGGACGAATTGGGACTGCCGATAAGTATCGGCTCTTGACGCATGATCGCCTTCTGGCAGTTCGGATCCTGATGGATCCCTCCCAGGTATTCGATCTTTATGTTCAGAAACTTTTCAACTACCACCTGCAGCTTTTCATGCAGTGTCGCGCCTTCTTCTTCGCTGCTGATACGGTTTGCGATCATTTTGATCGTGGTGGATTCCCGGGAATAATCACTCTTCCTGTTCAGAGTCTTAAGGAGAGCGTATGCGTCGGTAATGGATGTCGGCTCCGGAGTTGCGACTATGAGCACTTCGTTGCTGGCCGAAACAAACTCCAGGACCGAATCCGCGATTCCCGCACCGGTATCCACCAGGATGATATCCGCCAGCTCATCGAGTTCGTACAGCTTCTGTACGAGATAGATCACCTGGTCCCTGGTAAGCCGCGACATCTCCTGAATACCCGAACCTCCTGAAATAAACTCCAGATCCTCGGGACCTTTGGTGATTATTTCCTGAAGATTCTTGCCTCTGAACATCAGATCCGCCAGATTGAATTTGGGACGCGAGCCCAACATTACCTCAATATTGGCCAGACCGAAATCCGCATCCAGTATTACAACCTTCTTACCCAGTCTCTGCATCGCCAGACCCAGATTGACCGTCAATGTCGATTTACCTACACCGCCTTTGCCGCTGGTTACCGTGATAACCCTGGAGGTCTTGCGAACTTTTTTCTGTGAGCTTACAAGCTTTCTTAACTGATCAGCCTGATCCATTAATTCGCACCTCCTAACAGCTGCTTGGCGATAGTCTGTGCGTCTATCCTGGAAATGTCGCTCGGAACTTTCTGCCCGAATGTCGCATAAGACAAAGGCGCGCCCGTAAGCAGTTTGATATTGAAAATATTACCTACACATGAGCTTTCATCAAGCTTTGTGAAAATAAGCTTATAGTCGGAGATCTGTGAATAGGCTTCCGCGATCCCGATCAGATCCCTGTATTTTGTAGTGACGGAAAGCACGAGAAACACGTCCCTTTCCTCCTTAGGGACTGCATTGATCAGCTTTTCAATGTCATCGCACTGTTCCTTGTCCTTATGTGAGCGCCCGGCCGTATCCACGAGAACTATATCAAAACCCTTAAGATCTTCACGGGCCTGAGCAAGCTCATCTTCATTATATACAACAGTTAAAGGCACCTGAAGTATATTCGCATAACTGTGAAGCTGCTCAACAGCGGCTATCCTGTAGGTGTCCGCGGTAAGCAGCGCTATACTCAGTTTGCTCTCAAGCTTAAGCTTTGAAGCTATTTTGGCTATAGTTGTGGTTTTTCCGACTCCGGTAGGACCTATGAAATAAATAAACCTGCATTTCTTCCGTCCGATATCGATAGCTTCCGTTTTCCCAAGCTTTAAAACTATCTTCTGATAGATGGCCGCAAGAATGCTTTCTACGGGAGCATCCTTCTTCAATGTCGGCTCTATTTCACTGATCACCTGATTGACATATTTCTCATCCACCTCATTTTCAATGAGCTGGTTATATATCAGCTTTATACACGAAATATTCCTGTCCGGGATTTCTTCCTTCACCGCCGCGCTTTTCGGTTCTGATATCGCAGCAGCGCTGTTCTCGGCATTTTTATGTTCCATGGTCTTCTCGATCATGGTCGTAAGATTGCTCAGCTGCTTCTCAATGGCCGCAGTATCGCTCAAGTTCAGTTTCCCAGGTGTTTTGGGCTCAGCTGTCATGTCTTCATCTTCAAAAATGATCCCCGCGTCAGACTTCTCGCGGAACAGGCGTCTGACGCTCTCCTTGCGTGACAGCTCGTTTATCACGGGTGAGTCATCTACGGCAGCAGTGATCTCATAGGACGGCTTTTTAAACAAAGCAGCGAGTCCGTGCGGAATGTTTTCTTTCCGTTTTGTAACGATAGCGGAAGGACCTAGTTCTTTTTTGGCAAGCTCTAAGGCCTCTGTCTCGGTTTGAGCCGTAAAGGTTTTAATGATCATTTAACTGTCACCATCCCCACTGATTGCAATTCGACATCCGAATCTATCTCATTGTATGAAATAACGGTAAGATCCGGGAAGTAATCCTTGGTGAGTTTCTTATAATACAGCCTGACGATAGGTGATGTTACCACGATGGGATTCATACCCATATTCTCAAGCTTCTCTATTTCTTCTTTTGTTGAGTTCATGAGTCCCTGAGCCCTCTCGGGGTCAAAGCTGATATATGAGCCCTGTTCGGTGGTCTTGACGCTCTTCATGATCTCTTCCTCAACTGCGGGATCCAGCGTTACCACACTGGTCGCCGTCCCGTTTTGGAAGTACTTGGCTGAAATTGCCCGTTTCAGGCTTTGTCTGACATATTCCGTAAGAACATCCGTATCATGCGTGGTAGGCGCATAATCTGCCAGAGTTTCGAATATTGTGACCAGATCCCTTATCGAAACGCCTTCCCTTAAGAGATTCTGCAGAACCTTCTGTATCTCGCCCACATTGAGCAGCTTGGGAACCAGCTCGGAAACCAGCGTCTGATTCTGTTCCTGAATGTTATTGATAAGGTTCTGGACATCCTGTCTGGTCAGCAGCTCATCTAAGTGTCTTCTGATCACCTCAGTCAGATGCGTTGCAATGATGGACGGCGGATCGACAACTGTATAACCGTAGGATTCGGCTCTTTCTCTCTGACTCTCGGTGATCCACAGAGCAGGCAGATGGAAGGAAGGCTCAAATGTCTGGATACCCGTGATCTCTTCCTCCACATATCCCGGATTCATAGCCATATAATGATCAAAGAGTATCTCTCCTTCCGATACCGGAACCCCCTTGATCTTGATGATGTACTGATTGGGATTCAGCTGGATATTATCCCTGAGTCGTATGGTAGGAACCACACAACCCAGCTCCAGTGCTATCTGTCTTCTGATAAGCACGACTCTGTCGAGCAGATCGCCGCCCTGATTGGTATCGGCGAGCGGTATGATGCCGTATCCGAACTCCAGCTCGATCTGGTCAACCTGCAGCAGGGAGACAACGTTCTCCGGCCTCCTGATCTCTGCCGCTTCCGTCTCGTCCGCCGTAACCTCGCTCTCCACCTGCGAAGTCTTGACTTTCTTTTCTATGGAGCGTCCTACCGCAACGAATAACGCGCCCATAGGCATGAATATATACCAGGGAAGAGGAGTAAGTCCGAGGACGATCATGGCCGCTCCCACCAGATACATAACCCTGGGGATGGAGAACAGCTGTGATACCAGCATATCGCCGATATCCGCCTCCTTTGAGACCTTGGTTACCAGAACACCTGTCGCCAGCGATATCATAAGCGACGGCATCGCGCTCACCAGACCATCACCAATGGTAAGCATGCCGTATTTCTGGAGAGCAGTCGAAGCATCAAGCCCTTCATTCATGATCCCCATGACCATGCCGCCGGCGAAATTGATCAGAGTAATGATAAGACCCGCTGTCGCGTCTCCCTTAACATACTTCGTGGCACCGTCCATGGAGCCGAAGAAAGTCGATTCCTCCTGTATCTTTTCCCTTCTCACCCTGGCTTCCTGATCCGTGATGGCACCTGTGTTCAGATCCGCGTCTATGGCCATCTGTTTACCGGGCATGGCATCAAGCGTAAATCTCGCGGTAACTTCCGAAACACGCTCGGAACCCTTGTTGATAACCAGAAACTGAACTAGTATGATAATGATAAAAATGATGGCTCCGATCACTATGTTCGAGCCGCCTACAAATATACCGAACTGGGTAATGACCTTTCCGGGGTCCCCGTTCAAAAGTATCAGCCTCGTAGAAGATACATTGAGAGATATCCTGAACAACGTTGTGAACAGTAATATAGTAGGAAATGTGGACATATTCAGCACTTCTACCGAGAACAGCGCATTGAACAGCACTATCATGGCTATGGACATATTGAGAGCGACCAGCACATCCAGCAGTATGGAAGGGATCGGGATAATGAAGAATATTATGATAGCCAATACATATACGCCCACGACATAGTTCGACATGGTCTTTAGGTTCAGCTTCATCTATCCTTCCCTCCCTTCTTACATCTTTCCGCTGATACTGTACACATATGAAAGCACTTCCGCTGTCATCTGATACAGTTCCTGGGGTATCTCCTCGTCAATCTCAACATTGTGATAAAGCATCCTGGCCAGGGGTTTGTTCTCCACAATGGGAATAAAATGCTCTCTCGCGGTTTCCTTTATCTTTTCTGCCAGATAGTCCGCTCCCTTTGCAATAAGCACGGGAGCTTCGGCAATCTCCTTATCATATTTGATGGCACATGCCAGATGCGTCGGGTTGGTTATGACCACATCGGCCTCGGGAAGCTTCTGCATCATACGTCTCTGGGACGCTTCTCTCATCTTCTGCCTGATCTGCCCCTTGATCTTGGGATCTCCTTCAGTCTGTTTGAATTCATCCTTGATCTCCTGCTTTGACATTCGCATTTCTTTCGCGAACTTGAATTTCTGATATATGTAATCCGCTACCCCCACCACCAGAAACACAGCGCTGACCTTCAGACCGAAATTTATGACCTCATTGCCTATAAGCATAACTGCCGAAAACAGGTTAAGATCATATACCAGAGAAATCAGTCCCACTCTGTCGCGGAATGTCGTATAAGCTATATACGCGACCAGACCTACCTTTAAAACAGCTTTAAGCAGATCTACAAGCTTGTCAAGCTTAAAAATTCGTTTGAAACCGTTGACCGGATTCAGCTTGTCAAATTTCGGTTCCATTGGTTTGGCCGTTGGTTTCCAGCCCACCTGGAAAACATTGACCGCAACCGCCATAAACACCGACGCCGCAAGCACGGGAACCAGAGTGACCAGGATCTGTCCCATAGCGCTCCTTAAATACGCCGCGAAATAATTCATGGTAAACAGCCCTTCGGAATAGCTTTCAATGCTTCCGTAGTAGAGCTTGAATCCGTCCACGAACCTGTTGGAAATACTTCCCACAAATATCTTAAGTATCACAAAAAGCATGATCAGCTCAAAAGCGGTATTGAGCTCCTGGGACTTTGCGACCTGACCTTCCTTACGCGCGTCATCCAGCTTCTTGGGAGTGGCTTCCTCTGTCTTTTCGCCGCCCTCATCATTTGCAAAAAACTGGAGATCAAGCCTTAAGTAATACTCGTCACTGCATATAGTTAATGGCATCCCTAATCATCTCCATCATTTTGCCAAAGATCAGTTCAGAAATTCCGGGCAGCATCTTGATCATGATGACCATAACTGCCAGACCGATCAGAACCTTCAGCTGAACACCTATGACAAAAAGACTCATCTGCGGCGCTACCTTCGCAAGTATCGCCAATATAGTATTCACTATGAGCATTGCCGCAAATACAGGCAGTATGATCCTGAAGGCGAGTATAAAATACTCTGCCATAAATTTGGCGGCAACCGTGTATATCAGCGGATTGAACGCTACCTGCCCCAAAGGAATGATCTTATAGGTATCTATCAATGCTTCGATCAGATAATGATGCATATATGTGATCATAAGCATGAGCATGACCGCATATGAATAAAAGTTACCGCTGACCGTGACCTGCGCGCTGGTCACCGGATCCATCTCATTGACCATGGAAAAACCTATCTCCAGATCCAGCAGCTGACCCGAAAAGGCAAGTATCTGGTAAACGATATTGGCCAGAAATCCGAGTACCACTCCTGCAAGAGTCTCACCTGCGATCAGGAGGGCAAACCCTATCACTCCGGTATAACTCAAAGGCTCATAGGGCAGTACTGTCATCAAAATGATGGATATCAGCACTGAAAAACCCACTTTTACTCTGACAGGAACATTCTTTAATCCATAAAAAGGCGCGGTATAGATGAATCCTCCGATCCTCATAAGGATCGCCAGAAAGAACTCAAGCTGCTGCAGAGTGAAACTTACTTCCAAACCTGCCCCCTATCACCTGATATACTGCGCGAAATTCTCGCAGAGGAAAACAAAATACTCTCTGATATTTGTCATGATCCAGTTGCCGGAGATCATCAGCACCAGAAAAATAGCCAGAAGCTTCGGAACAAAAGTCAGAGTCTGCTCCTGTATGGATGTAACCGTCTGCAGTATACTGATGAGAAGACCAACGACCAGCGACACCAGAAGCATCGGAGCCGAGACTCTTATGATCAGGTACAGGGTCTGTACCAGAAGATCGACCAGTAGATTTTCATTCATATGTCCGCCTCATAATAAACGTATCGTTACCTGTAAAATGTTTTCACTACCTGCCCTATTACGAGATCCCAACCGTCGGCCAGAACAAACAGCAGTATCTTAAACGGCATGGAGATCGTAGTCGGCGGAAGCATCATCATACCCATTGACATGAGCGTTGATGAAACAACCATATCGATAACAAGGAACGGTATGTATATCAGGAATCCGATTATAAATGCGATCCTCAGCTCGCTGAGTATAAACGCGGGGATCAGGACATTGTTCGGAATATCGTCCCTGGTCTCCACCGAATCTATACCCGCTACGGTCAGAAAAAGAGAAAGATCCTTTTCGCTTCCCCTCATCTGGTCAAACATAAACTCCCTGATCGGATACATACCGCGCTCAAAAGCCTGTTCCATGGTAATGTCACCATTTGACAAAGGCTGCAGCGCGTCAGTATTTACCTTGTTCAGTACAGGTGACATGATAAAAAACGTCAAAAACAGCGCAAGCCCGATCATTACCTGATTGGGCGGCGTTGTCTGTGTTCCGAGGGCTGTTCTTAAAAAATGCAGTATTATGATGATCCTGGTAAAACTCGTCAGCATTATCAGTATCGACGGAGCCAGCGAAATAACAGTAAGGATCAGAAGTATCTGCAGTGTGGCCGAAAGTGAATTTGTCCCGTCTTCGGAGAAGCGGAACGTAAGTCCGCCCAAATCCCCTTCAAGATACCCTTCGTCAACATCCGTGTCCTCGTTGGCATTATTGTTTACCCTGATATCTGATGCATCAGTAGTAACAGTTGCACGGCAAACAAAGGCTGGTATACACATCACCATGAGAAGAACGCCGAATACAAGCGCTTTAAACATCTTCCTTCCGGGAATAATATGTTTCATGGATATCAACCTTTTCCTATTTCTGTATATAATATTCTTTGCAGATCAAACTTCTTTGCTTTCTTCAGTATTTTCCGATGACTCAGAAGCTGTACTCCGGTCCTTTTTAAGGCTCTTTGCAAATATGTCCTTAAAAGAAACCATCTTACCAGGATCCGAAGTGACTGTTGTCACTTCGTCCTCCTTCAGCTCACAGACAAAGCTCACACTGTCTTTGCATACCGCTATGACAACATATCTGCTTCCTATCCTGATAAGCTGCAGATATTTGTTCGGAGAAAGCCTGTAAGCATCGATCGATCTGAAGTTGGTGCTCTTAAAGGCACCTGCTTTACTGGTGCCGATAAATCTGGTCACATAATAACTCGCGGCTATGATCAATATGCACAGTATTATCAGTCCTATGAGCTTTAATATGCTCTCTGTGCTTGAATAACCGGTAACACCGGAAGACATCAGAAACACTTTATAAAACTCCTTACTTAATAACCTCAGTCACTCTGATACCGAAAGCTTCCTCTATGACCACAACCTCACCTCTGGCCACAAACTTGCCGTTTACCAGGACATCGATCGGCTCTCCTGCCAGTCGGTTAAGTTCAATAATAGTACCGGGTGAAAAATCAAGTATCTCCTTAATGGATTTACTGGTACGTCCAAGCTCAGCCGTTACTTCAAGCGGTACATCAAGCAGCAGATCTATGTTCTCTGTCTGAAGCAGCGGAGAATTCACCTGTGTAAAAGGCTGGAACGCTACAGGAGATATATTCACATCCTGCTGCATCGGCATCATATAAGGCATGGCCTGTCCGGGCATCATCTGCTGCCCCATGGGCATTCCCTGCATCGGCATACCCTGCATAGGCATTCCCTGCATAGGCATTCCCTGCATGGGCATTCCCTGCATGGGCATTCCCTGCATCTGACCCATCTGCTGAGTCATATCCGGCGCAGGAGTCGCAGCCGGAGCAGGAGCAGGTGCAGGAGCAGGTTCGGGCGCAGGCGCGGGTGCAGCCTCCTCACCACCCGTAAACTGTTTATACAGATCTCTGGCGAAATCAAAACTGTACAGCTGCATGATCTCGCTATCGATCAGATCTCCGATCTCCAGTCTGAAAGAAACCTTAACAAAATCATGAGTCAGGAAATCTGCTATATCCGCAGCCTCCATAATGGTCGAAAGATCAACTAAGCTTGCCGTAGGAGGACTGATATCTATCTTCTTATTGAGCATGGCCGACATGGAGGTGGATGATGATCCCATCATCTGGTTCATGGCCTCGCATATCGCGCTCAGATGCAGGTCAGTCAGTTCGCCGTCCGTGGCAGAGCCATCCCCGCCCATCATGAGATCCGTAATGATCTTAACGTCATTCTCCTTCATGATAAGGATATTGTTGCCGTCAAGACCCGCAGTATAGTAGATCTGGATAAAAACACAGGGTCTTTCGTAATTGCCGAGCAATTCACCCCATTTGGAATACGAAACCTTGGGCGTCGTGATATTAACCTTCTGATTGAGCAGTGAGGACAGCGTGGTAGCTGCCGTTCCCATGCTGATATTGGAAACCTCGCCCACCGCGTCTTTCTCCGCGTCAGTCAGCGAATCAGCGTAGCCTCCGGCCGAAGCCGCTGGCGCAGGATCCGCAGCAGGCGCTTCTTCGGCAGCAGGAGCATCATCCCCGCCGCCCATGCCGCTGAGCAAGGCGTTTATTTCTTCCTGGGAAAGCATTCCGTCCATATGCTATTCCTCCTCTCTGATCACTTGTGAAATCTTTACGGCGTAAGCGTCCGATGAAGTTCCCGGCAATGCCAGAAACTTTTTGATATTGCCTACATACACATTCAGCTCATCACTGGTTTTTGTATTCAGCTTTATGATATCGCCGCGCTGGATATTGATATAATCCTTAAGTGAAATAGTGCTTCTTCCAAGCTCACACTTGATAGGTATCCTCGCCCTGTTAATGGCGATCTCTATCTGTGCCTTATAAGCTGTTGTATCCGAAACCTTGACGGTAGAATACCAGTATTTGGTGTTAAGCTTGTCGATAACCGGTTCGAGCACCTCATACGGAAGGCAGACGTTAATCATGCCCTCTATGTTGCCGATCCTCATGTTCATGGTAATGATGGAGGCCATCTCGCTCGGCGATATGATCTGGGCGAACTGCGAGTTCGTCTCTATACGCTGAAGACGCGGAGCCAGCTTAACCACATTGGCCCACGGTTCCATGAGCAGGTTTGTTACCACGGTAAAAATACGTTCTATGATCACCAACTCTATCTCTGAGAAATCCCTTGATTTCTCCAAAGGCACTCCGTTGCCTCCGAGCATTCTGTCAACGATAGCATATCCTATATTGTCCGCGATCTCTATGATTATGTTACCGGTCAACGGCGCAAAATCTATAATTCCCAGCAGCACGGGGTTTGACAGAGCATTTGAAAACTCCGAGTAGACCTGTGCCTCAGAGTTTATCACCTCCACCTGCACATTCTTTCGCAGATATACCGGAAGTGAAGTTGATAAAAGTCTGCTGTAGTGTTCGAAAATGATCTCGAGAGTTCTCAAGTGCTCCTTTGAGAACTTTGAAGGACGGTTGAAGTCGTAGTTCTTTATGACTTTTGTATCCGTATCCTTTATCTCGTTGGCGTCTATCTCTCCACTGCTCAGTGCCGCAAGCAGACTGTCTATTTCATTTTGGGATAAGACATCACCCATAACTTATCCTCCTGATTGATTACTTCTTTCCCTTACTGGAAAAGGTAGTCAATGGTCATGTCAACTATAAACTTGGAATTAAACAGTTCCTGTATCTCAGAAAGTACCTTTTCCTTTATCGCCTGCTTCTGGTCGGGCTCATTGAGCTGTTCAAAAGTATATTTTGATATCTCGGTCATGATTATGGAGCGGATATCATTCTTCATGGTCTCAACCATGGGATTAAGTTTCTTATAGTCCTCATGTGTCTTATTGATGGTAAGCGAAGCATTGACCTGCGCAAAATGAGTCTTGCCGTTCTCGCTTGTCTTAAGGTTGGTCTGCATTTCGTCAAGGATAAATTTTTCCACGTCCTCGATGCTGTAGCTCTGATTGATGTTTTCCGGCAAAGGTGATTCAAGCTCGAGATCGATGATCTGTACTATCTTCTTGATCAGATTATCAGTCTGCTGTGCATTCGGTAAAACCGTAAACAGCATTACAGCGGTAAGCGTAATATTGACTATAGTAAGAATCAGTATCAACACGGCAAGCATGTTCTTTTTCATGTTGGTTTATCCTCCAAAAAATAATGCTTTTATCTTGAATTGAACGAATTATAAATCCTTACTTCCACACGTCTGTTCATAGCCCGACCCTCGGAAGTCGAATTCGAAGCTATGGGCTCATATTCCCCACGCCCGGTCCAGCTGAGTTTTCCGATATCTATGCCTTTTTCATCGACCAGATACTCGGATACACTGATCGCTCTGGCTGATGACAACTCTTTATTGCTCTTATATCTCGATGAATTCATCGGCACGTTATCTGTATGTCCTATTATGTCGATAAAATGATCCGAATAAACCTTCAGTATATCTCCAACCTTGGACAGAAGCGGAAGGCAATCATTCTTAAGTGCCGCGCTTCCCGAATCAAACAACATAGACCCGCTTACAGTAAGCTCCACATATCTTCCTTCGGGATCCATGGAAACATTGACATCACCGTAAATATTATAACGTTCGGTCATTTCCGAAATCTTATCTACCATCTCCTGAGTTTCGGCACGTCCTGCCTCAGCCACCTGCTCCGCTATATCCTTTTCGGTGTCTCCGGATTCGATAAGATCTTTACCGTTGTCCTCGGACGATTGTCCCATGCTACTGTAATACTCATCCAGATTGGACAGCTGTGAAGTTCCGATCCCGACCAGACTTCCGCTTCCTATTGAAGTACTGCCCGATGAAAAAATACTGAAAGCGCTGGTCATGGATGCCACAACCTGTTCCCATTTGCTCTCTTCCACACTGGACATGGAAAACAGAAGAACGAAGAAGCACAGAAGCAGGTTCATCAGATCGGAGAAAGTAGCCATCCAGGCCGGTGCTCCACCGCCACCGCCCTCTTCTTTTTTCTTTTTAGCCATATATGACTCTCCTTATCCGTCAACCTTCGCCTTCTCCTCCACCGCTTGAAAGGTTCGCGCGTTTCTGAGGCGACAGGAAGGACTTCAGCTTTTCTTCGATAACTCGGGGGTTTTCGCCCGCCTGTATGGAAAGCAACCCCTCCACCATAACTTCCTTCATGGAGATTTCCATTTCGTTATTAAGCTTAAGCTTGTTTGCTATAGGTGTACATATCCAGTTCGCAAGAACCGAACCGTAGAATGTCGTAACCAGAGCGACCGCCATGTTAGGACCTACGGCATTGATATCGCTCAGGTTACCAAGCATGTTGATAAGTCCGATCAGAGTACCGATCATGCCCCATGCGGGTCCTGCGGCTCCTAACGCTTCCCAGAAACCGATACCGCTCTTATGACGGGTCTCAACACACGCAAGCTCTGTTTCCATGATGGAACGTACCAGCTCGGGGTCGGTACCGTCAACGATCAGGAGGACGCCCTTTTTCATGAATTCGTCCTCTATCCCGTTCGCAGCCTCTTCGAGGGCGAGCAGACCTTCCTTACGTGCCACGTTGGAAAGATTGATGATCGACTTGATCGTCTCTTCCTCATCGACAGTTACTTTTTTCAGCGCAAGACCGAATGTCTTAAGGCTTGCGACATATCCGGGTATACTGTCAGCCGTAGCAAGCATAGCCATGAAAGCACCGCCGAAAGTGATCAGAACTGAAGGTACGTCAACGAAAGCCATGATACCGGCTATACCCTCATCACCCTGTGCTATACCGAAGATCATCAGCGCAAAAGCAGCCAACAGACCTATTAACGTAGCTAAATCCAAAGCAATTCCACCTGCCTAACATCTATATTTATCGGGCATTTACTCGTCATCTTCACTTAAAACCCGATTCGCAATTTCCCACTTATACAATTTTACTAGATTTTTTATCCTTTGTCTACTTTCTTTAACAATTATTTTTTTTCCTGTTGTCAAAGTAATCATAGTATCGGGAACTTCATCCACGGATTCGATCAGATCGGCGTTTATGGTAAGCTCTCTTCCGTCTATCCTGGTAATGTCTATCATGCTTCCTCCAAATCTTATAAAAAAAACGCCAAAACCGACAGCCGCAGGAATTTGTCATTCCGGCTGCTGTCGGTAAATAAAGCGGTTAACGCTTATCTCTTAAGGTTGATCAGCTCTTCGAGCAGAGTATCTGACACTGTTATGATACGGGAGTTGGCCTGGAAACCACGCTGTGTAGTGATCATCTGGGTAAACTCGGATGAAAGATCCACATTTGACATTTCCAGAACACCTGTAGTCATCTTGCCGCCCGCAAGAGTTACATCCTCGCCTACGCCGTCGAACTCGCCTGAGTTCATAGTCGTCCTGAACAGGTTGTTGCCGGCCGCCTCCAGACCTGCCGCATTGGCAAAGCTTGCTACGGCTATCTGGCACAGAAGCATTGTATCGCCGTTATCATACGCGCCGTAGATCCTACCCGAGGTATCTACGCTGATACCGGTCATGTTGCCCTGAGGCTTACCGGTTCCCTTTGAAGGATCATCTACGGAGCCGCGGCTGTTGGCAAAGCTGGACGATCCGCTGCTGGCGTACATGGTCATCTTGGAGAAATCAACATCGATCGTCTGGAAAGGCGAAGGATCAAGTCCCGTAACCGAGAAGAAAACACTGTTGGGGTTTTCCTCGTTTGCGCCAACGCTTACAAACTTACCTGTTTCCTGGCTGAACGTAAGCGGCACGCCTTCCATCTCTATACGAACTGAGCCGTCTTCCTCATCTACTTCGGCAGTATATTCCTCACCCTCAGCGCCCCACATAAAGCTCGTGATATCTGACGCGGAGTAGGTTATGCTTCCGTCATCCTCTACAGTCTTTCTGACGAAAATGGAATTGCCCTGAGAGTCCAGTATATCAGTAATGGTGACATTATAAACATTATAATTCTCTTCGGACTGCTTGATATTCATAACAGCCATGTAGCTCTGACCAAGATTATCATAAAACGACATCGTGGTACTCTTACCTGTGTCAGTCTGCAGCTGGGTATCCTTGTAATCGATATTACCGGTCATATAAGTGTTGGTGGTGGCCTCCGGAGGAGTGTAAAGATTGTCCGGAGACATAACGCGAAGCTCTGAAACCCTGTCCGGAACAGTCTTGTTCTCATCGTTGGGGTCAACCTGCCAGCCCATAACCTTGCAGCCTGAAGAATTGCAGAGCACACCGTTGGCGTCTACCTTGAAGGCGCCGGCCTTGGTAAATAAATTCTGCTGTCCGTTATTAACTATAAAATACTGCTCGCCCTCGATCATGACATCAAGAGCATTATCGGTACGCTGTGCGCCACCCGAAACAGCCACGGTAGTGGTGATCTCGGCAACGCTTGCGCCCAGACCTATCTGCTTGGCATTGGTACCGGCGCGCCCTGTATTGGCATTGGGTCCCGATGCTGAACTGGTTGTCTGATAAAGGATATCCGAAAAATTAACCTGACTGGCCTTAAAGCCGACGGTATTGACGTTAGAAATGTTGTTACCGATAACATCCATCTTTGTCTGGTGAACCTTAAGTCCCGATACACCAGAGTATAAAGAACGCATCATAATATTATACCTCCATTTGTCGGGCAGTCTTCCTGACCTGAGTTACAAAAGACTCCCGCCCGGGTTAGAATAGGTTGAAACTTTATTGACAGCCTCTGGCAGTCAGCTGTCATCCGCCCCCGTAAGGTCCGGCGGTTTAAAGTTCGTGCTGCTTACGCTATCACCGCTCCGTCGATATTGGTAAATATCTTGTCTTCACCATCTCCGATCGCGGTAATGACCGTGTTGTTACTGGTATTCACTATGAAAGCGAATTCATCAACCATTACCAGTGATTCCCTGATCCCTTTGGCCTGAGCCGCGCTGGCGCCGCTTTCGAGCCTTTCACGCTGAGCTTCGGACAGGTCGATACTGCGTGACTGCATTCTCATATTGGCATGCTTTGAAAATTTCAGTATACCGCTTTCTTCCGTTCTGGAATTGAGAATCTCTTCAAAACTCCTTCCCTGGATGCCGTGCGTCCCCGAGGATTTATTTGCCCCGTTTCTGGCTATCTGATCGGTCATCTGCTGGATGGAGTGAAACTGGTTAACAATACTTGAAGGCATCCGTTCCTCCTTTTCTGTCCGGTGAATCTGATCCGAACTGTATTTTATTTCGGTCATGAAAGCCGAAATGTTAACCCCGTGATCGATTATTATTTTATTCTGCCGAAGATTCCGCGTCCATAGCCGCTTCAGCTTCGTTCTGCAGTCTGGCGTACTCGTCTTCGACTACCATATAAAGATTTTCGTAGTCATATAAAGACCCGTTGACCGAAAGCTTTACCTTGTTGCCCACCATGTTCACATAATCGACATATCCTTCAGGGAATGACGTCCTGCCTGCAGCATCGTTGATCTTGAAAGTAACATATTTTCCGACAAGTGAAAATGCCTGTGACTTCTCGGATTCACCGGCCAGATTCTGAAGCTGTTCAAGCTGCGAGAACTGTGCCAGCTGTGCCACATATTCGGTGTTGTCGCTGGGCTCGAGCGGATCCTGATACTGCATCTGAGTGACCAGCAACTGAAGGAAAGCATCCTTTCCCAACTTCGAATTACCTCTGTTGGAAGTCTTCGTTGTTTCGGGCGAAGCCGTATAATCAACAATTCCGTCATTCACCTTTGCCATAAGATTTGTTTTGGAAAAATCACTCATATACTCTTCCTCTCATTATGCCACGAAATTCACCGTACTGCCGTTCTGTTCCATTACCTCTTTTGCCAGCTGGGCATCATCAGTAACGTCATCACCCTCTTCGCTGGCTTCGCTTCCGGCGCCGTTCCTGCGTCCGCGTCCTACTCTCATATTATCCTCGGGATGCTCCTGAGCCTGCGCATCGGCATTCTTACTGTCCGCAAATGAAAAGCTGGAAACAGTCACTTCTATAGCTTCAACTCTTACGCCCTGAGCTTCAAAGTTATCCTTCAGTATCTGGAGCTGACTTTCGATCGCTGCCCTTGCCGCTTCATTTTCGGTAGTGATCTGCGCGGTCATAACGCCGCCCTTGCTTTCGATGTTGAGACTCACACGTCCCAGATTCTCGGGATTCAGATTCATCTGAAGCGAAGTGCTTTCGTTCGAAATATTCACTCTGATGGCTTCTACCACCTGATAAACGATATCTCTTACCGTAACTCCATCGGCTATGGGTGTTTCAAGCTCCAGTGACTGAACCGCGTGTTCCAGACCCTGCATGAACATTTCTACCGGTGTTTCAATACGTTCGGGCTGTATCGTTCTGAGTGTTCTCGGAGATGTCTGGGATTTGGACTGAGCTTCCTGCTCCCCGTTCTTTGCACCGGTATCTGCCCGGTAGCTTTCCTGAACTTCTTCCGTTACGGGAGCACTTTGAACATCCGTTTCCTCTTCAACGGTTTCCCGTGTTATGTTTTTGTGAGCGGATATTCCGGTTTTCCCGGTAACATTTACCTCAAATCTGATATTCTCTTCGGGTACTTCCTCATCTACGGGCATCTCTTCCGTTTTGGGAACAGCCACGGTCTCTTCGGAATTATCTTCACTGATGACCAGCTTTCCGTTTTCATCGAAAGTGAACTGTTTCAGGATATCCGCAGCGTCGGTCAGATCGACGGGACCCACAAATTTCGCGAATTCATCACTTGTGACGATATCCCTGAAATCTGTAAACTGCATGTCCGCATCGTCAAATACCGAAGCCACAAAGTTCTTGATCTCGTTGAGCATTCCCAAAGCATCATTGTTCACGAGCAGATCCGAAGGATCTGACAATCCCTCAAATGCGATGACTGTAAGCTGGATATTCGTTACGGTAAACATGGTTGAAGGTTCAAGGTTCAATCTGTCATAGCATCCCTGAAGCTCATTTACCGTTGTATTCAGAATATCCGCTATCCCCTGCATAAGCGTGCTGAGTACCTCAAGTGCCTTTATGCAGTCATCCGCATCCGTAAGCAGATCAATTCCGGGTATATTTTTATCAACCGCTTCAACTTCTTCTGAAGCATTGATCCCGACCGTTTGGGTATCCTCTGTTTTTAAAGTTATCTTACCGGCCTCCTTGCCGTCTACCGTTTCATCCTTGCTGTCGTTTGTTTTAACTGTGTTATCAGTTTTCGTATCACCACCTGCGTCCTGATTGTTCTGCTTCCCGGTCTCGATCCTTGAAACACCGGTGGTATCCGCAGTTCTGTCAGCAGGCTTGTCAGCCGTCTTTTCAGCAGGCTTTTGGGTAACCTTCAGATCCTGCTGCGAGATCTGAGCTTTCGCGAAGCTCTTACTCAAAACACTGGAGAAGTTCCCTCCGTCACTTGTTTTTGCGATGGAAACCTGACTGACCGATACCGATACGAAAGAACTGATCTGCGACTCAAAAGCCGCACCGTTAATTCCTACAGCAGTCATTAACTGTCCTCCTTTTTATTTATTTGTAAAAGTACGGTTTACAGTTAATTATATCGGTCATTTTTATTATCTCCATAACCCGGAAAGCATAATAATTTTTACTGGTTTTGAAGGAGATTTGACTGTATCCTCTTAAACCATGCCTCATCCATGTCATGCATGGTCTGTAGCAGACGGGCTACGAACAATTCGTCCATTTTATTCATGATCGCGGTGGCTTCGTCCACCTTCATGGCCAGCAGTATCTTACAGGTATACTCCAGATCTGCCGTCATTTCTTCCAGCACTTTGGCCGCGTTTCCGGGTTTCATATTCTTCAGCAGATCGGCCTTCTGCTTGATCGCCGAATCATACTGAAGCTGCTCGACCACCTGCCTGTATATTTCCTCCGCGGTTTCGGGATTGATCTCTTCGTAGAATTTTTTATACTCTTCTATGCTCGGAGCCTGCGAATTATAAACAACATTTACATCAAACCTCCGCACTCTTTCCTCAAAAGCCTCATACTCATCCTCAAAGACCTTCAGTCTGTCCACTTCCGCCTGGAGTTCCAGGATCTTTTTGGCATAGATACCGTTCGTATCCTCGAGTCTGTCGATCTCTCTTTCCAGATCTTTTATATATTCGGCTGCCTCTTCTATGCTTTTGTAGGGAAGATTCTCATACATGTCCTCGTACTGTTCATCCTCGTATCCCGGAAGTATCTTGTTAAGGACCGGAACATTCCTCAGCAAAGGCCGTAATGCCGTTCCCACTCCGCCTACATCCATCTTGATCAGAAGCGCGAATATGGCCAGCCATACCAGAACAATAAGGATGATTATAAGTGCGGTTCCGATCTTAGAGCCAATACTTTCACCATCCTTTACCTGCTGTTCGTCTTTATTGTTATCCTTATCTTTCTTAGCCATGACTAATCCTCATCCGAAACAGTGTATCTGTAGCTTATCAGCTGATCTGTCTCTTTGCGTTCCTCGGCGTCAGCTTCCTTAAGATAATCCTCGAACTGCTTTTCCCTCAGTTTCTCTATGGTCTTGCGTTCCTGAACCACTTTATTCAGCTTCACCCGGACTATCTCCAGCTGCCTTGCCGCACGTTTTACCGCCATATCCTGCTGCCTGATATTGTCATCGGTGACACTTATGGCATTCTTCAGGCGGTTGATCTCAGAAATCTTCAGAGTTCCTTCCACCGTAAGCCTCATCTGCTCAAGGTATGACGCTCTTTTGGCTTTAAGCTCCTCAAGCTTCTCTTCTTCAGCCGTCAGAGCCGCCCTTGCGATGCCGAAATCCACCTTGGCCTGTCCTTCAAGCTTTTCCTTGATCTCAAGCACTCCCTGAAGCCCGAAAATGAATTTTTTCATTCTACTCCTCGCCCTCGAATATCGACTTCAATTCTTCCACAGTCTCTTCAAAGCTGTATTTCGCATCCGTATCCTGAGTAAGGAAAGCATTGACAGCGTCTATCTTCTCTATGGCGTAATCGATATTTTTATTGGCTCCGGCCTTATAAGCCCCGATATTTATCAGATCCTCCGACTCATTGTAGGTAGCCATGATGGTTTTGAGCCGCGCCGCAAGCTTCTTCTGTTCCTTGGAAACGATGGAGCTCATACATCTGGAAATACTCTGCAATACATCTATAGCGGGATAATGTCCCTTCGCCCCGAGCGCTCTCGACAGAATGATATGCCCGTCCAGAACACCTCTGGCGGTATCAGTGATAGGCTCGTTAAAATCATCACCGTCTACCAGGACTGTATAAAGTCCGGTGATAGAGCCCTTGTCGGATTTGCCTGAGCGTTCGAGAAGCTTGGGCATCTCCGAATATACGCTCGGAGGATAGCCTCTGGAAACAGGAGGTTCGCCTGCTGCCAGCCCGATCTCACGCTGTGCCATCGAAAAACGTGTCAGAGAGTCCATCATGAGCAGAACATCCTTGCCTTCATCCCTGAAATATTCCGCGATGGCCGTGGCAGTCTTGGCCGCTTTTTTTCTCGTAAGAGCCGGCTTATCGGATGTAGCTATCACCACCACCGATCTGGCCATACCTTCTTCACCGAGATCTCTTTCTATAAACTCCCTGACCTCACGTCCACGCTCTCCTATCAGGGCAATGACATTGATGTCAGCCTTCGTATTACGTGCAAACATTCCCAGAAGGGTAGATTTTCCGACACCTGAACCGGCAAAAATTCCTATACGCTGTCCCTTGCCGATGGTCAGCAGCCCATCTACGGCCTTTACTCCCAGAGTCAGAGGTTCGTCTATAATGGCCCGCGTCAGCGG
This sequence comes from Lachnospiraceae bacterium, assembly GCA_024698555.1. Lineage (GTDB taxonomy): Bacteria > Bacillota > Clostridia > Lachnospirales > Lachnospiraceae > RUG11977. The sequence goes on along the minus strand of JAILRI010000005.1, from coordinate 15,502 downwards.
ATCCGGAGGCGGTGCTTCCGAAGGATACGTGACAGCCGTCCTCAGCTCGCTTCCGTCCATGGGCTCACCCAGACCGTCGAGTTTCATCCCGAGCAGCTTGTTGCCAACCTTCACCTGAAATTTGGCGCCGGTATTTTCAACAGTACTTCCTACACCGATGCCCGATATATCGTCATAGGGCATAAGGATGACATGATCCTCCTTAAAGCCTATTACCTCACACAAAACGGATATCGAATGATCCTTGGAGGAAACCCTGCACATATCCTCCAGCACAACATCGGGTCCCAACGATTCCAGTGTCAGTCCGACTATCCTAGTAACGCGCCCCATTTCCTTGCAGTATGATTTGTCAAGCAAGGCTGAATACTTATCGGTCAACATCATAAATCCTGCTCCAAATACAGCTTAATCCTTTTCGGCAAGCAGTTTTATATCCTCAATAAGGCTGTGAAGCTGTCCGTCCAGACTGCAGTCATAAATACGGGACTCTGTTTCTATCATGCACTGTGACTTTTGAAGCAACCTGTCTTCCACAATCTCAAGAGTGGAATCGGCACTTATCATCTCACGGAGAGCCTCTTTTGAAGCTGACACCGTCGGAAGATCCTCAGTTGAAACCCGTATTATAAAATTCTGGGTACCTTTTATCCCCTTAAACGCATCGTCGATCAGATGTAGGATGATCTCATCCTTATCGGCATTGTATACTCCGGTCAGCTTCTCGACATATTTGACCACTAATTCGACAAAAGCAGGTTCTATTTCTTCCACCTGCTTTAAGTATTCCATCCTGTACTGTTCCCGGGTCTGCTCGACTTCCGCCCTGATGCGCGCTACTTCATTCTCCGCTGCCGCCAGCCCCTCAGACAGTCCCTGCTGTCTGGCCTCATCACGGATGGAATCCGTCTTCATACCGGCTTTCTGGATTGCCTCATTTATAATGTTCTCAGCCTGTTCCCCTGCTTCATCCACGATCCTTTGGGCTTCGTTTGAGGCTTCTTTGATCCTTGCTTCAAGTTCTGATATTTCCTGTCTTTTCTCAGCCAGCCGCGCCTCAAGCGTCGCCGCTTCGGTTTCAAATTTCTCCCTGTCCAGCTCGTCCCGTTTGGGGTTGTCAAGGATCAGTCCCGGGGTAAAATCAACATCATCCGCGGTCAGAACCTTTTCATCCTCAAGCCTTTTGGACAGTCCTTCAAAATCCAGTTCATGCTGTGGGATAACGTTCGTTTTGTAAAATTCGTTGGCAAAAAGCTCCTGAAATTCGTCAGCCCTCTTATTCATGTCGAGAGTCCTGACGTCGTTGCTGTAGGTGATGGAACTCGCCTTGATCAGATTAGACAACTATCTCGTCACCTCCGCCTCTTGAAATAACAATCTCGCCTGTATCCTCAAGTTTTCTGATAACATTAACTATCTTCTGCTGCGCTTCCTCAACATCCTTCATACGAACAGGTCCCATAAATTCCATATCTTCCTTGATCATCTGTACCAGACGCGAAGACATATTATGGAAGATGGTCTCCTGGACCTCTTCGTTGGCGCTCTTCAACGCTATAGCCAGCTCTGAGTTCTCAACTTCACGAAGTACACGCTGAATGGACCTGTCATCAAGCAGCAGGATATCTTCGAATACGAACATCTTCTTGCGTATCTCGTCTGCGAGCTCGGGCTCTTCGATCTCCAGTGTTTCGAGTATGTGCTTCTCGGTCGCACGGTCTACGGTATTCAATATCTCTACCACTGCGTCCACGCCGCCGGCGATGGTGTAGTCCTGATTTACCAGGCTTGCCAGCTTCTTCTCGAGCACCTTTTCAACTTCCTGGATAACATCAGGAGAAGTACGATCCATCATTGCGATACGCTTTGCTACATCAGCCTGCTTGTCAGGCGGCAGCGCGCCGATGATCTGAGCCGACTGCCCGGCGCTTAAGTAGCTTAAGATCAACGCGATAGTCTGAGGGTGTTCGTCCTGAATGAAGTTTAACAGCTGAGCAGGATCCGTTTTTCGTACAAACTCGAAAGGACGTACCTGTAAAGACGCGGTCAGCCTTCCGATAACGTCCATCGCGTGCTCGGCACCCAGAGCTTTTTCGAGCAGTTCCTTGGCATAGCCGATACCGCCCTCTGCAATATACTGCTGTGCGAGACACAATTCATAAAATTCATCTATTACCGCGTCCTTTGTTCCCTGATCCACACTCTTCGTATTGGCTATTTCCAGGGTAAGGCTCTCTATCTCTTCTTCCTTCAAATGGGAAAAAAGCTTTGAAGAACGTTCCGGTCCCAATGCGATCATAAGTATCGCGGATTTCTGCAGACCGTTCATTTCCGCAAGATTTAAACTGCCGCCGTTGTTGTTGCCCGCCATGTCAAACTCCTTATAAAGTGTTTCTTATATCCGCTGCCGGCTGTAACAGATGCACAGAGCCTATTATTCCCATCCGTCGTCGCTCAGCCAGTTTCTGAGCAGGGCCGCGACAGATTCCGGATTTTCGTCTATATACTTTTCTATCAGCTTTCTTGTCTCGGACTTCTCGCCGAATTCGATATCCTCCAGACTCTGATCCGCCCTGGTGGTTGCGAGCAGCCTTTCAACCGAAAGCTCCGGCTCGGTCTCTATGATCTCTTCCGGTTTCATGGCTCGGAACACCACAAATACCAGCAGACCGATGATCAGGACTGCAAGCAGTATCTCAAGGAGCAGCGAAACATTGCTCTCAACCTCAGCCCTGGGTATATATTTGTATGTTTCATAGCCTATGATGGTGATCCTGTCCTCGGGAATACCGCTGGCATCGGAAAACAGCGAATAATACTCTTCCGGAATGTCTATCCGGGTGCGTTCGCTGTTATTGGCCACATACTCATCATAAGTGGTATCCTCAAGCAGGCCCAGAAGTTCAAGCTCCTCCTGAGTCCTGGTGATAGCCCTGGTCAAAACCACGCCCAGTGAAGAAGAAGCATTGTCTATCACTCCCCATTCCTTGACGGTTTCGGTAACTCTTTCACTGGGAGTGTATTTGATCCTGGTCTCCTCATAGGAGCTGTTTCCGGTATTGGAGGTCTGGATGTAATAATCCGTTTCATCATTGGAATCAGTACCGGGTATATCTCCTTCTACGCCGGTAGACTCAGATGAAATCTTGACATATTCGCTGTAAAGTCCCTGTTCAAGCCCCTCACCCGCAAGGTATTCCGTATACAGAATGGACTCTTTGTCACAGTTTACCGACAGAGACGGCACCACCTCGGCATCAACAAAACCGTTTTTGATAGCCAGTTCATACATCTTATCCTTATACCATTTCTCGACCAGTTTTTTATAAGCCAGATTCTGGTTCAGGATATCTTCATCATCATTTTCCTTGTCATCGCCAAAGAGAAGGATCCCTGTCTGGTCGATGATCTTTATCTTTTCGGTGGTCGTATTGCCGATGGCGTGCGCAACTACCGTAGCCAGCGCTTCCGGAGTTTTCCTTATGTCAAAATACTCATTTATGGTCAGAATAACGCTGCAGCTTACCTCTTTGGCCTGCTGCAGGATATTGTTTGAAGAATCCTCGTAAATATAGAATATCTGTACATCATCGACACCTGCTATCGTATCCTTGATACCTTTCTCCAGCTTGCCGATGTAATACAGATTATTTTTCAGAGCCTTATCCGAATTGGTAGTAGACAGATCATTGTCCAGCAGCTGTTCCAGAGTCATCATGCTTGCGTCGGAGAGTTCCACGCTTCCCGCTATCGCCAGCCCTGCCTCAGTCTTCTTTGTAACATCCACGTCTACCGTGAGCAGATCGTCTTCTATCCTGTTGGCAATATTGTTCTCTTTCAGAACGTCCATGACCGCTCTTGCGGTTTCGGTATCATCATAGGTAGCAAATGGCTCGTATGTGATCCTGTTCAGCAAAATGATAAGGATCACCAGCGTAATAATGACCGCGCCGATAGAGCTGACCGTTATTATCTTCTGCCTTTTGGTCAGCTTGTTCCACATTTCTATGATCCGCTTCGGGATCTGTCTGATCCTTTCAAGCATGATGTTCCTCCGATGTTGTCTTGTTGCAGCATTTTTTGCTCATTGGGCGGCGTTTAGATCAGAACTGTAATTGCATGATCTCTTTGTAGGCGTCCATTACCGCGTTACGAACGGCTACCGTGTACTGCAGGGAAACATTTGCCTTCATCTGAGCCACCTGCAGCTCATGCGTCGAGTTGGTTATGCCCATGGCATAGGAAAGTTCCGCCTCCGCGGCTTCATTTGAATAATCATTGGTCTCCTTGATCATCTTCATGGCCGAATCAAGCAGAGAATCAAAAGAAGCGTTCTTTTCCTCCGGCTCATCCTTGAGAATTGATTCCGAATAGGGCCGAAGCATCGTCAGCTTTCCCGGATCTGCCAGGCTCTTGGCGCTGCTGAGCGGTGAAAGCCCGTTAAGTCCGGGCTTATTCATTATATCAATAGCGGTAGTATTCATATTTTATCCTCTTTACTGTCCGAGCTCCAGACCCTTGAGCAGCATATTCTTGGTTGCGTTGAATGCGGTGACGTTCGCCTCATAAGAGCGTGTCGCGTCTATCAGGTTCGTCATCTCAGTCACGGTATTGACATTGGGATAATAAACATACCCGTCCTCATCGGCGTCCGGATGTGCCGGGTCGTAAACCATCTTCATGGAGGTAACATGATCCTCGACAATGGCAGTGACCTTCACTCCCTTGCCGTTGATCTCTGTAGCTCTCTTGATCCCCTGACGTTCGAGAGCATAGCCGAATGCGTCTATCCCCTTCTCCGCAAAAACAACAGTCTTCCTTCTGTAAGGATTGCCGTTCTGATCGCGAGTCGTGTTGACATTCGCGATATTCTGCGAGATGGTATCCATACGCAGGGACTGGGCGGTAAGCCCGCTTGCGCTGATATTCAGGCTGTTAAATAAACCGGCTCCCATATATTTTACCTCCTGACTTTCATATGCTTTTCACTGTCATCCCTTGTTCAGGACCGACTTGATGCGGCTGAACTCCTGAGACATTGAATCAAGCAGTGTATAATACTTGATCTGGTTCTCTGCCAGATTGGCATTTTCGGTGTTTATATCAACATTATTGCCGTCATAGCGGTAGCTCAGTTCCTTCTGATCGGTATAGATGGTTGCGCCGAGCTTGCTTAAATTGACATTGGCAACGCGTTTGTTCAGATCTCCGCCGTCATAGTAATCCTTCATGATCTCATCCTTCAAATAATCTTCAAAGAATATGTCGCGTCTCTTATAATGGGGAGTATCATTATTGGCGATATTGTTGGCTATGACGCTGTTACGGGTCCAGCTCGCGTCTGCCGCCTTGTTTAGCACATTGATATAGTTAAAAGCATTTGAACCGATCATTTTTGTCTCTCCTCCATTGGATACTGTTATACTGCGTACAGGCTCCCTCAAACCCAAGCACTCTCAAAATAGAAGTATACACCCAAAACGCTCCAAGTACAAGATATATTTATAAAAATTTTATTGATACACAATATATAGTATTTTTTATAAAAAGTACAAAAGGGACCCTGCAAATGCAAAATCCCTTTCAGCATAAACCAATCCCTTGTATTATGATGTTATTCCAGTTTGTTAAGCTCATCAAAAACAACATCGTTCAGAACCTTTATGTAGGTTCCCTTCATTCCCGATGAACGTGATTCTATAACGCCGGCGCTTTCAAACTTGCGCAGCGCGTTAACAATGACTGAACGCGTGATACCCACACGGTCAGCAATCTTACTAGCCACAAGTATTCCTTCGTTTCCGTCAAGCTCTGCAAATATATGCCTGATGGCTTCGAGCTCAGAAAAGGAAAGAGTTCCGATAGCAGACTTTACTATGGCTACTTTACGATTTTCTTCTTCATTTTCTTCATTGACGGAACGCATCATCTCTAATCCGACTACAGTAGTCCCATACTCGCTCAATATGATATCATCGATGGTGAAAGGACGGTTCTTCCTGTACAGGAACAGGGTTCCCAGCCTCTCCCCCGCAATATCTATAGGCGTAATGATGGCAACGTAGCTTTCAATTCCCTCTTTTTCAAAGCCCAGAGTGGAAAGATTCACATTCTCTTTCGTGGACAGTATGCTTAAAAGCCTCTCATTGAGATCCGAATCGATATGTCCCCCCACCAGATCCATGATTAGTTCATTGATCGGCTCAAAATCCGTACGGTTCTTTATTCCGAGTATCTTTCCCTTGCGGCTGATAACCAGAATATCAGACTCGAGAATGTCGCTTAACACCAGGCAGATATCGTTGAAAACCACCTTATGCGAATTATTGTTGTGCAAAAGCTTGTTGATCTTACGTGTCTTATCCAAAAGCTGAACGCTCATAATTGTTTCCCCCAACATGTGTTCTCCGTAGTAGTTTAGTCATTATAACACATATCTTTTGAAAAAACAAGAAATATTTGTTAAATTATCAAAATATTATAAGCATATGTCAGCTTTTTTTGAAAATTTTCATTTTTTCTTTTTTATTTTAACACTTTTGCCTTTTTCTATGCCCAGCTGTGCCTCCACATCCGCAGCGCTCGGAGCTGCTGTTCCCGTTTCTTTAGAAGCTTCCCTTCCTTCAGAAGGTTTTTGCCACGAAACGAAATCACAGTCAGGATAGCATGAACAGCCATAGAATCTCCTGCCTTTTTTGGTTTTCATGATCAGGACATCTCCCTTGCCGCATTTCGGGCATATCTGACCGGTCTTTTCCAGCAAAGGCTTGGCATTGCGGCATTCCGGGAATCCCGGACACGCAAGGAATTTCCCGTGAGGTCCGTATTTAATGACCATCTTCCTTCCGCATCGCTCACATATTATATCGGTTTCCTCGTATTTAATCTTAACCTTTTCAATATCCTTATTTGCGGCATCAACGGCTTTCTTAAGATCAGGGTAGAAATTTCTGATAACTGTTTTCCAGCCTATGTCCCCCTCTTCGATGCTGTCAAGCAGCTTTTCCATGGTCGCCGTAAAATTCTCATCCACGATCTCCGGAAATGCTTCGCTCATGATCTGGTTTACCGCTTCACCCAGCTCAGTCATATACAGATTACGGTTTTCCTTGGCGACATAATGTCTGGAAACAATAGTGGAAATAGTGGGAGCATAAGTACTGGGACGTCCTATGCCCAGTTCCTCCAGAGTCCTGACCAGAGAAGCCTCGTTATAATGCGCGGGAGGCTGGGTATAATGCTGTTCGGGTTTGATCTCTTTGCACTTGACTTCTTTATTGGCCGATACCCATGACAGGTCCTGACCGTTCACGCCGTCTTCTTCCTCTGAGCCGTCATTTTCAGGCTTATATACCGACATAAATCCTTCAAACTTAAGTTTCGAAGCACCGGAGGTAAAGAAATAACCGGCTGCTTCCAGACGCACCGATACGGTGTCATAAACGGCCTGTTCCATACGGCTTGCCACAAAGCGCTGCCAGATAAGCTTATAGAGCCTGAGCTGATCTCTTGACAGAGATTCCTTTACTGAAGCCGGATCCATATCGATATATGAAGGTCTTATAGCTTCATGAGCATCCTGGATTTTCTTGGATGAGCTCTTCGACTCGCCGGCCGCGCCTTCATATTCATTTCCGTAATGTTCCCTGATATAAACTCTTACAGCTTTATCCGCTTCTTCCGAGATACGGGTCGAATCGGTTCTCAGATAAGTGATAAGACCGACTGTTCCATGCCCCGCTACATCAACTCCTTCGTAAAGCTGCTGGGCTATCTGCATGGTTTTAGCAGGGGAAAAACTCAATTGCCTGGACGCCTCCTGCTGAAGCGTAGAGGTAGTAAACGGCAGAGGAGCCTTGCGGTGTCTTTCACCGTTTTTGATATCTGTGATCTTAAAAGCAGCATTCTTAACCGCTTCACACACGGTGTCCACATCCGCCTTACTCTTAAGCTCCATCTTTCTGCCGTCTTTGCCGCCAAATCTGGCAACAAGCTTTTCAGATGCTTTGCTTCCGGAAAGACTTACGTCTATATACCAGTATTCTTCAGGAACAAATGCATTGATCTCATTTTCACGGTCACATACTATCTTTAATGCTACAGACTGAACCCTTCCTGCGGAAAGACCTGATTTAACCTTCGCCCAGAGCAGGGGGGATATCTGATATCCTACCAGTCTGTCCAGTACACGCCTGGCCTGCTGGGCATCGACGAGTTCCATGTCTATATCGCGGGCATTTCCTATAGAATTTTTTATGGCGTTTTTAGTGATCTCATTAAAAGTGATCCTCTTATACCTGTCCTGAGGCAGCTTTAACAGCTGGGCCAGATGCCATGAAATAGCTTCTCCTTCACGGTCAGGGTCCGTTGCGAGATACACGAAATCCGCTTTCTTTACAGCTTTCTTAAGTCCCGAAATGAGCTCACCTTTACCTCTGATGGTAATGTATCTGGGCTCGAAATCATGATCCACATCTATTCCCATGGTACTTTTGGGCAGGTCGCGTACATGTCCGTTTGATGCGATCACATCATACCCGCTGCCCAGAAACTTCTTTATAGTCTTGGCTTTCGCCGGAGATTCCACTATCAGCAGTTTTTTCACTTTACCCTCCGAATTCCTTTTAAAAAAAATCTGTTTGATAGCATACTCCTTTTTGAGAAAGGTTGCAAGTAAAAAATTTCTCAATATTCCCTTCAATGAATAACCCGTACATATCCGGTGCCTAATCTTGCTGCGCAGCCCTTCAGTTCAAGCTCTGCAAGTATCTGCATGACCCTGCTCACCGTCATCTGGCACGACACCGTTATCTCATTTATGCTTACAGGCGTCATGTCAAGAGCATCATACACCTTCTTCTGTTCTGTCCCCGCCGGACAGGCAGCAGCCAAAGTCTGAGGCCTGCGCCTGTTTAGGTATTTCGGTGCCAGATCCTTTATAATGTCTTCCTCGCCCGTCACCAGCTTCGCCCCCAGCTTGATAAGATTGTTACAGCCGTTGCTCAGTCTGTCTGTGATCCGTCCCGGCACGGCATAGATATCCTTTCCCTGTTCCAGTCCGAAGTCCACTGTGATCCAGCTTCCGCTCCTCTCTCTGGCTTCAACCACAAGGATCGCGTCAGACAATCCTGAAATGATCCGGTTCCTGTGAGGAAAATTGTACGAAACCGGCTCTGTCCCGGGATAATGCTCCGAGATGATGCCGCCCGATACAGCCATGCGGCTGTAAATATCCAGATTGGAGCGCGGATAGCATATATCCGCGCCGCATCCCAATATAGCATAGGTCTGCCCCGCATTCCCCGGTCTTTGGTGCTCCGATGCCGCATTAAGTGCCCCTCGATGGGCAAAACCGTCTATTCCCATCGCCATGCCGCTGATGATATCAACCCCTGCTCCGGCTAATCCCTTCGCCAGCTTTATCGCGATCTCCTTGCCGTAATTGGAGCAGTCCCTGCTGCCTACGATCGCTACAGCGGGAGTATGGGCTTCCGGCAGATTTCCTTTGTAAAACAACCCCGCCGGTCTGCCCGTGATCCTGCTCAAGCGTCCGGGATAATCGGGATGACGCATGCTCACATAATTGATCCCCAAATGCGCAACTCTTTTTAAGTCGTCCTCCGGATCTGTCTGCTTCCTGATTTTGATAAATCTGCGCATGGCAAGTGTTCCGCGTTCATTATCTTCTTCATCCGCAGGTTTATTATCATCCAGTTTTATATTTCTGTCAGCAACACCTGTACGGACGGGTATTAAGCCCAGCAGTTCCTCATCTGAAGCAAGATAAGCATTTTCTGCTCCGCCAAAGGCTTCTTCCAGCTTTATCACCTGACTGGAGCTCATGCCTGCGCGTGAAAACTGCATGTAGTATTTCTCAAACTCCGGAATAAACGCTGTTTCACAATATGTTTTATATTCTTCACCGGTCATTTTCTGCTTCTCCGTTTCGATTTATGGATTTTTAACGTTTTCCCTGTATCCTAAAGCTTCGCTCAGGTGCTCACAGCTGATTGCCTCAGATCCTTCCATATCCGCTATGGTTCGAGCCAGCTTCAGGACCCTGTGATATCCGCGCGCACTTAATTCCAGTCTTTCGAAGGCATTTTTCATGAGTAAGTTCTCTTCTCGCCCAAGTCTGCAGAACTCTTTGATACGGCTCGCCGAAAGCTGGGAGTTGAAGCATATATCCAGTCCCCGATATCTCTCCTGCTGGATCTTCATGGTCTTCTCCACCCTCGCCCTGATCGTTTCGGACGACTCAGCTCCTCCTGATCCGTTAAGTTCCTCAAAATCAGTCTGATCCACATTGATATACAGATCGACACGATCCAGGATCGGCTGGCTTATATGCCTTCTGTATCGTTCTATCATTGTATCCGTGCACGAGCATCTGTTTCTGTCGGGATAATACCCGCAGGGACAGGGATTCATCGAAGCCGCGAGCATGAAACAGGCGGGATATTCATATTGAGCAGATAATCTGGAAATGTTGACATGTCTGTCCTCGAGGGGCTGACGAAGCGCTTCTATCACCTCACGGTTGAATTCCGGCATCTCATCCAAAAACAGAACACCGGACGAGGCGAGGCTTACCTCACCGGGCGTCGGATAAACACCACCTCCTATCACTCCGGTCACGGTTGCGGTATGATGCGGGCTTCTGAAAGGCCTTCTGGTCATAAAGAAGTGATCCTTATCGAGCTTGCCTGCCACGCTGTAGATGCGTGACAGTTCCATGCTCTCCTCAAATGTCAGAGATGGCATGATCGAAGGTATCCTGCGGGCGATCATGGTTTTGCCTGCTCCCGGAGGTCCCGACATAAGGATATTGTGCTGACCCGACACTGCTATCTCCACGGCTCGTTTGGCAGCATACTGGCCGGATACTTCCGCAAAATCCACGGTATACGTCTGCATGGCCTTTTTGAACAGTTCCTCTACATCGACCTTCACTGGCTCAAGAGAAGTCTCGCCGACAAGGAATCGAACCGCTTCAGTGAGTGTAGATACACCCAGGCAGTCAATTCCCTCTACCACCGCCCCTTCCATCACATTGTCTTTGGGCACCATACACGCAGTATACCCCTCAGCCTTTGCCGCAAGAACAATGGGCAAAATACCGGGGATCGCCTTAACTTCTCCGTTCAAGCCTAACTCTCCCGCAACCAGGATACTATTCAGTTTATTATCGGGGATCATTTCGGATGCTGCCATGACGGCAAGAGCCACCGGCAGGTCGAAGCCTGTTCCAGCCTTTCTGATATCGGCAGGCGACAGGTTAATGGTGATGTGTTTGGGTTTCAGACCGAAACCCGAATTCTTTAAAGCTGTTCTTACCCGGTCTTTGGCTTCCCTTACCTCATTACTCAGGAAACCGACCATGGTAAACATCGGCAGACCTTCACTGTAATCTGCCTCACACCTGATGATGCGCGCCTCTATTCCATAGACGGCTGCGCTTGCAACACTACTGTACATTGCCTTCCTTTCCGCTCCGCGAAAAGGTCATGAGTACAAGCCTCAGGCATACGCACTAAATATATAAGCCCTTTGACCGGTATTATAAGGCCTGTCAAAGGACTTGTCAAACATTATTTATCTTTCTGTCATTTTATCACGCAAGAGTATATTCTGCAGTTCTTTCATAAAGGTGTCCACATCCTGGAACTCCCTGTATACGGAAGCAAATCTCACATATGCGACCTGATCGAGGGTTCTTAACCGGTCCATGATCAGTTCGCCGATAAACGAGCTGGGCACCTCCTTGGTATCCTGTCCCGATATGGTATTTTCGATATCATCGATCATGTGAGTGATGTCCTCTATCTTTACAGGACGTTTCCTGCATGAAAGCATGATACCCTTCTCGATCTTGGCTCTGTCATAGGGCTCACGGGTATTGTCCTTCTTGATAACAAAAACGGGGATCGTCTCTATCTTCTCGTAGGTGGTAAAACGCTTATTGCACGCGTCGCACTGTCGCCTGCGCCTGATGGAATCGCCATCCTCGGTCGATCTGGAATCAATAACCCTTGTATTTTCATCTCCGCAGTATGGACACTTCATGATAACCTCCCGAAATCACTTAATGAATATCAATTCTTTTGATCGTAAATCTCCTTTGGACGAACGCACATTTATGTATAACACTCGCGTTTCAGCACACCGATGTATGGAAGATTACGGTAATAATCCGCATAATCAAGCCCATAGCCCACCACGAACTGATTTTCAATATCAAAACCCTTCATATCGGGCGCGCATTCCGCGGGATGACATTCATACTTGTCGAGAAGGCAGACGGTGATGATGCTGCGCGGTTTGCGTGACTCGAGCAATTCCCTCAAGTATTTGAGCGTCAGTCCGGAATCTATGATATCCTCGACTATAATGAGATCCTTTCCGGTAATATTGTTGTCAAGGTCTTTTACCAGTTTGACCACTCCCGAAGATCTCGCGTCCTTGCCATAGCTCGAAACCGCAATAAAATCCATATGTATAGGACACTTTATCTGTCTGCACAGATCCGTGTAGAAAAACGAAGCTCCCTTAAGGATGCAAGTAACTACAGGCTCCTGTCCTTCATATCTGCGGGTTAGTTCAGCGCCGAGCTCGGCAACTCTTGTTTTGATCATTTCCTCCGAAAACAGTACGCTCTCAATGTCGTTTTTCTCGTTTGTGATTTTCATTTTAAAATATGCTCCTTTACCGGTTTGCCAGCTCAGCTGCCACTTCCTCCCAGCTTACGCCGCATTCCACCATCAATACGGTCATATGGTATATCAGATCGGCGATCTCATATTTGAGTTCCTCATGAGACGGATTCTTGGCAGCGATCACCATCTCCGTAGCCTCTTCGCCGCATTTTTTGAGGATCTTGTCTATTCCCTTGTTAAACAGATAGTTGGTATAGGACCCTTCTTTTGGATGCTCTTTCCTGTCGCACACCACTTCGTAAAGTGAAGCCAGAACCGAAGAAATATCCTTAGTGTCGTACTCATGCCTGACTATCTCGTTGAAGAAGCATGATCTGTTGCCCGTATGACATGCGGCACCGATCTGAACGACTTTGGCCATCAGTGTGTCCTTATCGCAGTCGGCATAAATCTCACGGACATACTGGTAATGTCCTGATGTTTCACCTTTAACCCAAAGCTGCTGCCTGCTTCTGGAAAAGTATGTCATGATCCCGGTCTCTACGGTCTTACGATATGACTCCTCATTCATGTACGCCATCATAAGGACCTCGCCGTTTTTATAATCCTGCACAATGCAGGGGATCAGGTCGTCGGTATTTTTAACCAGCTCGTCAAAATCAATTTTACCCGAAAAGGTATTAACCCGCAACCCCTTGTCAAGAAGTTTTCTCTTAAAGTCCATTATATCGGTTTCGGCAAGATTTAAAGCCAGAGTAAGATTATCTGGCTCCCCTTTTTCAGATAGATCATCCGCGAAACTTTTAAGTTCACAGGGATCAGCCCCGGCTTTTTCCTTTATCAGCAAAGCTTCCCGACCGTCAGTGGTAAATGCAGTGTCATTTTCAAGCACATAAATTGATGATATACCGAAACGATCAGTACTTTCCTTAAGTATCCCGTTATCCTTAACATCACGATCCGGCAGGATCACAGCCCTTGCTCCGGTATAAAACGCCTTTTTCACATCCTCGAAGCGATGCGCGCGCGTGGTGGTAAAGAAAGGAATATCTACAGCCCTTGAAACCGCACGTGCCACATTCAGGTATCGTTCCCTGACAGCCTCATCATCGGTGAAAAAGAAGAGTACCAGCCTGTCGGCGCCGCGATTTTGAGCATCCGCAGCCGCTGACACTATCCGGGATTCATCGAGTTCCCTGCAGTCAATATATGCGCAAATACTTGTTTCCATAAATCAATCTCCTACAGTCTTTTTGATATTTCCGCTCTTAAGTCGATCTTTCCTTCATACAGCGACTTACCCAGAACGGCACCCTCAACTCCGATCTCTTCCAGCCTTTCCAGATCAAATGAAGAGCCTATTCCGCCCGATGCGATGATATCCATTCCGGTTTCGTTGACCAGCTGTTCAGTATATATGATATTGGGACCGGTCAGCATGCCATCCTTCGAAATATCGGTATAAATGATCGTCCGAACTCCCATTCCGTCAAAGCTTCTCGCCAGATCAAGGATAGTCTTGCCGCTGTCCTCCTCCCATCCGGCAGTCGCCGCATACTCCTCATGTCCGTCCAGGCCCACGACTATATGCTCCGCGCCGAATTTTCCGATAGCCTCAATCACAAATTCAGGCTCATTGACAGCTCTGGTACCGATGATCACCCGCTCCACACCTGCCTCAAGCCTTGACCTGATGCTTTCGATGCTCCTTATGCCGCCGCCTGTCTGCACCGGTAGTCCGGTCTCACGGGCTATCCGCCTGATAAGCCCGAGATTCGGAGACTCACCCGTCCTGGCGCCGTCCAGATCTATCACATGCAGATACTGTGCGCCTTGATTTTTCCATTCCATGGCAGCTACCAGCGGATCCTCTCCGTACACGGTGACCTCGTCGAAATTGCCCTGACGCAGTCTCACACATTTACCGCCTTTTATGTCTATTGCAGGATATAATCTCATATTTCACATTATTATCCGATCGTGTGTTTTTGATCGGATCTTTCCCCCTTCCATCCCGATCTATCCTCATGTCCGGCTACTGAACATCCGAAGCCTGTTGCAGCCCGCGCTGCCTGATCAGATGCTCCCCTTGGTAGAAAGCGCGCCGCTGATCCTCTCATCAACAGTCTTGGCCTCATCTATTGCCTTTGCAAATGCCTTAAACGCAGCCTCCGCGATGTGATGGCAATTACTTCCGGCCAGTTGTCTGATATGCAGATTCATGGCTGCCGAATACGATACCGCGTAGAAAAATTCCCTGATCAGTTCGCTGTCAAGCTCTCCGATACGCGGCATGGTAAATGAAAGATCATAACCCAGATAAGGTCTGCCGCACATGTCTACGGCACACATCACAAGTGTTTCGTCCATGGGAAGAATACTGCTTCCGTATCTTTTTATTCCGGCTTTGTCACCGAAGGCCTCTTTAAGTGCCTCACCCAAAACGATCCCGGTATCCTCCACGCTGTGGTGCCCATCAACCTCCAGATCGCCATTTACGTCCACCTCCAGATCGATAAAGGCATGTTTGGCAAAGCTGGTCAGCATGTGATCGAAGAATCCGATGCCTGTATGGATGCTGCTCTTACCGCTGCCATCCAGATCAAGGCTTACCCTGATATCTGTTTCTTTGGTCTTTCTGGATATTTCTGCTGTTCTCATAATGTTCCCCTTTTCGTACACAGCTGTTCTTAAAACAGTATCGCCTAGTACATCGATCGCGAAATAACTGGACTAATGCGCCGAATGCTTGCCCGAGAGTACATGTCTGAAAACGCAGACGTAGCGGGCTACGGCGAGGCTTTCAGGCGTGTGCTATCGCTAAAGCCGTCAAGCATTCGGTCCAG
>JAILRI010000238.1 GCA_024698555.1 Lachnospiraceae bacterium | reverse complement strand
TGCCGCGCAGCCGGGGAGATAGCGGTGCCCTGTACCTGCAACCCGCTACAGCAGGGGTGATGATCCGGCCGAGGGCGATAGTTGCTATGCTGCCCCGTATAAGTGGTGTTGACGCTTTGGTCTTGCACAATGGGAGCCTGTGAACCGTGTCAGGGTAGGAATACAGCAGCACTAAGCAGTGTATCCTGTGTGTTGCGAGGGTGCCTGAGCCGAGCTAACTGTACGGGTAACGATGGTTGCTGTCGTTCGAAGCGGACCGCGCGGTTTTTTTGAGTCAGAGTATGATCCTCCGGCTCTTTTTTTATTGCCTACTCTGCCAGTCCTTCCACTACACCCAGCGCCGCTATACCGATGATCACCAGAACAACAGCGCAATACTGCCAGCGGGTCAGCCTTTCTTTGAGAAAGATCCTGGAAAGGGCGAGAGAGATGATACTGTATGAGGCCACCATGGGAGCCGCCACCGCGCCGTTTCCGCTCATGGCATACACATAAGTAGCCTGACCTGCAGTCTCAAATGCCGCAGCCAGGATACGTGAGATATTACAGGAGCGCAGTACTCCCTTGTTTTCCGTTCCCGTGACACCGGCTATGCCGATATCATCACTTGAGTTCTGCTTTTTATTGTTACGCGCTCCCGATTGAGACGAAGCAGGGCGTAAGGATGCCGCGATCAGCATATAGATCAGCAAAATAACTCCGCATATCAGGAAGGTAAGTTCATAAGATACATTTGCGACGATCTCCAGTGAATCCTCTGTTACTCCCACCAGCGGAGTGGTTTCAAAATCATCCAGATAGTATGCGTCGAAGAAGGTTCCCAGCGCGTCGATAATACAGTACAGAATGGGCATAAAGAACGCCACGATCCCGATCCGGTACTTAGACTCCTCCTTCCCCTGTCCTGCGGCTTCCAGCCGCTTCCTTTCGGCTTGTATATCCATATTTTCAAGCAGTCCCAGCAAAAAGACACCGGCACATATCAGGAATACTGCCGCAGCTGAAAGAATGTCCATGGTCTGACCCAAAAGCACCAGGCACAGAATGCAGGTAACCGCTCCCGATGAGTTCTGTATAGGTGATGAAATGGAAAGTTCCAGATACCTTAAGCCAAAGTATCCAACAGTCATGGAAAGGATGTACATGATCGATACAGGCAGGTATTTCAGCAGATTGACGGGATCGTATTCTACTCCTGTAGTAATCAAAGTCACGATCGCATGTCCGCCCATGACAAAACCAACGATCATCGAAGTTTTAAGATGGCTGAAGCGATCCTTTTCGTCCGCTCCTTTCTTGTAAAACAGATCCGCCGCCCCCCAGGCGAGCGTGGTTATGAGTGCATATACAAACCACATATTTATTATCCTCTTTTCTCATATTTTCGCAGCTTCCGTATCCCCCCGTAAATTCACCCGGAACTAGTACATCGGTTCTTAAATAACTGGACCGAATGCCTGCCCGGAGACTATGAATCAGTAACTATTCAACGACCTTCATGTAAAACAAAGAAGTCTGTGAGTGGGCAGTCTGCAGATTATTATGAAGAAGCCACGTATTTCGGTATTATAAATGCATACGGTAAAAAAAGCAAGAAAAAACTGCCGTCCTTGTGGGACGGCAGTTCATGTTTCACCTTTACCGGTGCATCATGCTTTCATGAGATTATTTAAGTTATCCAGCTCACGGCTGAGATCGTCGACAGCCTCAGTAGAGGTCTGCAGCATATGCAGGGTCTGCTCGGCAGACGCGGTGGTCTCTTCGCTGATACCGGACAGAGTGGAGATACTCTCGGAAATATTGACGCCGGAATCATAAATGACGTCAACAGCCTTATTCTGCTCTCTGATACCGTTACGTACCTCGTCAACCTGGATGGCCATCTGGTCAAACTTCCTGCCCATTTCGATGGAATTACCGGCCTGGGCATTTACTTCGTTCCTTATGTCGGAAATATCCGAAACAACAGTCCCTATCTCAGACCTGATCTCAGCAACCTTATCGCCGATACGCGCGGTAGCGTTGGTCGTCTGCTCTACCAGGTTACCGATCTCACCTGCTACTACAGCGAAACCGCGTCCCGCGTCTCCTGCCCTGGCAGCCTCGATAGAGGCATTCAGGCTGAGCAGCTGGGTCTGGCTCGCTACTTCGTTGATCATATCTATGATCTCATTCATGGTATCAGCCGTAACAGCAAGCTTTCTGGCTCTGTCTTCTACAGATACCGCCTTATCATTGACACTGGAGATTCCTGCTACCAGACTGTCCTTTGCAGTGATGCAGGCTCCGATCTCACCGGAAACATGTTCCATATCCTGTGCTGAACGGCCGGCAATGTTCTTCAGATCCTCTATGGTATTGAACATCGCCTTTGTTGCGTTAAGCTGCGACTCCGAAGTGGTCGCGACCATCTCCGCGCCCTTGGCCAGCTCTGTCATGGCCTGTTCGCAGGCATTCAGGTTCTTGTCGATCTCTTTTGCGTGTTCGTTGGAGGAATTCAGGCTATGCTCGGCGTTAGTGACCATAGTCTGGGTCTTTTCCATCATACTGCGGATCTCTTCCGCATCATCCTCAGCTGCCTGAAGCTTCTTCTGATTGGTGCGATCAATAAACTTGACCGAGATCATGGCGAAAATCACGCATACGATATTGAGCAGTACCTGGATCTCCGCGTTGGTCAGGAATTCAGCCTGATCCTCAGCCGCCATGTAGCCCATGACTGCCTCGAATATATTGGCCAGGATCACCGGGATACCCATAGCCAGGATCAGCCTCGACTGGCTGGTCAGCATGAAAATGAAAAGCATCGGGATATAGTAAACGTAAACCGTAGGCTTTCCGGTAAGCAGTACAAAAATATAAAATATCGTAAAACCTATGCCATAAAGCCAGGGACAGATACTCCACCTGTTCAGGACTTTCCCGCAGGTCTTACCGGCTGTAAACGGGGCCCAGCAAAGCAGCAGGAAAATTATAACATAGCCTAAAGTACGCGCTCCCTTTATCAGCTCCAGTAAATATGCCGCGCTCAGGATACCGCCGAAGATCGCATAACACAGCTCTATCTTCTTTATGACTTCTCGCTGCTCCTGCATCCGGGAATCGAGGTTCGTGAAATTATCCGCCATAGATCATCCTCCTATCTAATCCGTGGACTCTTCAACACGCTTGACCCGCGTAGAATCCGACATTAAGCGTTATACTCCAAGTAAGCAATATCGTCTTTGCAAAAGATTATCACATTCTACACATTTTGTAAAGTATATTTTTGTATTTTTTTACTTTTTTGTGAAATATTTCTTTATTACGAGAGGCATTATCAGCATCGCCCATAGCATCATCAGGAAGTATCTGGACGTATCAGAGACCGGATTTGACCCGAATACAGACTTTATAACATTTCTGACAACAAGTACTCCCGCAGCCCCGATCACAAATTTAACTGCCTGCATCCAAAACGGAGCCGCTTTTTCGTCAAATCCGATATATACGGATTCCACATACCAGCATATCGCAAATGCGAAACCCGCCCCGCAGCCCTTGCATACATCAGCTATTTGGGCGTACTCAACATATCCGCCCAGATAAAGCGCAATTGCGTAAGATAGCGTTGCAGCGGCCACTGCCAGCATAAAGACAGCAATAACGAGCCTTTTCTTTCCGTCAAGCGTAATCCTGTCTGCCGCAATATTCAGTCCTATGATGATGACAGATGACAGGATCAGGCTCACCAGTACATCTTCGGGTGTATGCACGCCCAGATACATACGTGAAAACAATACCAGCAGAATGATAAGGACACAGGGAATTATCACCCATTTTTCACATATACTGCTGTTTTCATTCTTATGTTTCCCGTTATGGGAGGCTTCTGTCCCGCTTTTGGACAGATTGTACGCGATCGTCCCATACATGGCGACAGCGTTCTGTGTATGCCCGCTGGGAAAAGAATATCCGGTGGCGCCTTTGAGGGCTTTCTCAACAGGTTTAAGCGAAGGATCCCTCACCCACGGACGTTCGATACGAAAGACCAGTTTCAGTATATTTACGCAAAGTGCCGAAAACATATACCCGAAAAGCATCCTGTAAGCCAGCTTTTTGTCTATGCACCAGTACAGGAGCATGATAAGGGTCAGAAACAGTATTTCATCCGCGCAGCCTGTAGCCGCCACGAAAAAGGCATCACCGAAGGGACTGCGGATCGATTCAAGTGTATGTAAAAATTCCATAATAAGTCAATTGTCATCCGGCGCCGACAGCGCGTTATTTACTGCATTGCAGCCTCATCGCATACTACCACTACATCGGGGTGGAGCTGAAGGATCGAAGCGGGAAGTTTGGGATCGATAGGTCCGTTCAGAGCTTCTTTAAGAGCCTTGGCCTTCTTGGCACCGCTGGCCAGAAGAAGTATCTTCTTTGCGCGGAAAATGCTGCCGATACCCATGGAATAAGCATGTCTGGGCACCTTGTCCTGATTCTCGAAGAAGCGGGCATTGGCCTCGATGGTGCTCTCGGTCAGGTCCACCCGATGCGTAAGCTTCGGGAAGTAAGTTTCGGGCTCGTTAAAAGCGATATGTCCGTTTTCTCCCAGACCCAGCACCTGAATATCCTGAGGTCCGGTCTTTTCGAGGATCGCCTCGTAGTCAGAGCAGGCCTTGTCCGCGTTGCTCTCCAGACCGTTGGGTACGAAAGTCTTCGCCTTGTCGATATTGATATGATCAAACAGATTGGTATTCATGAAGTACCTGTAGCTCTGATCGTCCTTCTCGCCCAAACCCACATATTCATCCAGGTTCACGCTGGTACATTTCGAAAAATCGATCTTTCCGGCCTTGCAGTCTTCGATCAGCCTGCTGTACATGCCTACAGGAGTTGAGCCTGTAGCCAGCCCCAACACACAGTCGGGCTTCTCCTTCACCACCGCCTCAAGCACCTCCGCCGCGCGGATGCTCATTTCGTCATAATCTTTGCATTTGATAAATTTCATGATCTTTTATCCTTTCTATATTCAGGGTTATTTCCCCTTTTTCACATACCTTATCTGAAAGACCCTGTTTTAAATGTTTCTTTAACGGGCAGCTCAGTTCTTCATCGAATCCTTCTGTTTATTCTTGAGTGTATTTACCGCTTTCGCAAATGCGAGCTGGGCAACCCGGTAATCCCGCAGAGCCTGCTTCTCCTGCTCTTTTAAAGCTTCTGCCGCGGCAGCCTCCCGTTCGAGGGCGTCATCGAGTTCTTCGGGGGAAAACACCGAATCACAAAGGATCCTGGCGTCATTTTGACTTATATCCAGCATTCCCCGGGACATGACGCATACCCTCACAGTTCCGTCGGGAAGCTTGAAGCTGGCCTCGCCATCCATCACGGCCGCGGTCATGGGCTCGTGGTGTGCGAGAATCCCCATCATCCCGTCGCTGACCGGAACAGTGAGCAATACCGCGTCTCCCACATAAAACGGCCTCTCGGGAGAGAATATCTCCAAATGGAACGACTCCATGCCTTACCTCCTTAACAGCACAAATATGCCTGTAAGCGCGTGCGACAATTTATTTTACTCTTTAAGCGTTTCCGCTTTCTTTCTGGCATCTTCGATCGTACCCACGTTGAAGAACGCCGCCTCGGGCAGGCCATCATGCAGCCCTTCCACTATCTCCTTAAACCCGCGAATGGTATCGGAAAGAGGCACGTATATTCCCGGTACGCCCGTAAACTTTTCGGCTACGCTGAACGGCTGCGAAAGGAAACGCTGTATCTTTCTGGCTCTCATCACCAGGTTCCTGTCATCAGCCCCCAGTTCATCCATACCCAGTATCGCGATAATATCCTGCAGCTCTTTATAATGCTGCAATATTTCCTGCACCTTACGGGCCACCTCATAATGCTCCCCGCCGACAGTCTCGGGCTCAAGCATCCTCGATGAAGATTCCAGCGGATCTACTGCCGGATAAATACCCTGTTCCGCTATCTTTCTGGAAAGGACTGTGGTGGCGTCCAGATGTGAAAATGTGGTCGCAGGCGCCGGGTCAGTCAGATCGTCCGCAGGGACATAGACCGCCTGAACCGAAGTAACCGATCCGTTCTGTGTAGAAGCAATGCGCTCTTCGAGCTCTCCCAGCTCATTGGCCAGGGTCGGCTGGTAGCCTACCGCCGACGGCATTCTGCCGAGCAGGGTCGAAACCTCGCTGCCGGCCTGTATATATCTGAAAATATTGTCTATAAAAAGCAATACATCCTTTTTCTTCTCATCCCTGAAATATTCAGCCATCGTAAGGCCTGTAAGGGATACCTTCATCCTGACGCCCGGAGCCTCGTTCATCTGCCCGAATACCAGCGCGGTCTTATTGATAACGCCGCTCTCGTTCATCTCTGTCCACAGGTCGTTGCCCTCACGACTGCGCTCACCGACTCCGGTAAATACCGAATATCCGCCGTGCTCGGTAGCTATATTGTGGATGAGTTCCTGTATCAGTACCGTCTTACCTACTCCGGCACCGCCGAAAAGCCCGATCTTCCCGCCCTTTGCATAAGGCGCCAGAAGGTCGATCACCTTGATCCCGGTCTCCAGAATCTCTTCTGTATTCTTCCTTTCGGAATATGCGGGCGCTGCCCTGTATATGGATGCTTTCGGCTCACTTTCAGGTATAGCTCCGCCGCCGTCCATGGTATTGCCCAGCGCGTCGAAGAGACGCCCCAATACGCATTCTCCCACAGGCACGGTAATGGGCGCTCCTGTAGCGGTCACCTCCAGATCCCTGTACAGCCCTTCAGCCGGACCGAGCATAAGACAGCGGACCATTCCCCCGCCTATATGCTGCGCCACCTCCATGACCCGTTCTTCACCCTTTACTGACACGATAAGCTTTTCTTTCAGTTTCGGAAGCCTGTCCTTCGCAAATGCTACATCTATTACCGGTCCGTTTACTCCTGCGATGCGGCCGGTTACATTACTACGCTTTTCCATTTATTCTCCCATCCTGTTAAGCTTCCTGCGTTTCTTCTTCAGAGCCTTCGCTCCGGCGGCTATCTCCGTGATCTCCCTGGTAATGGCAGCCTGACGGACGGCGTTATACTGGATCCTCAGGTTTTTGAGCATTTCGTCCGCATTGTGACCGGCCGAACTCATAGCGCTCATCCTGGCCTCCTGTTCGCTGCAGTAGCTGTCCACCAGAGCGCTGTAGATAAAGCCTGTCAGGTATGACGCGACGATCCCGTCGAGCACTGCCGAGGGACTTGGAAGGTATTCCTTGCCTGCTGCCAGCTCAAAATCATTGCCGTCGTAAAACGCGGTCCGGTCAAGGGGGAGCAGTGTCTGAAGCCTCACCTCTCCGGATTTACCCGCTTTATAATGTGTATAAATGATATCTACCTCATCCACTTTGTCACTGTCATACAGTTCCAGCAGCTGCGCGCATATCTTCCTTGCTTCCTGTATCGTCGGGAACGCTGCGGCATAGTTAAAATCCTGAGCCATCGATATCTTTTTCGAAGTAAAAAACTGCCTCCCGTACTCGCCTATAACAAAAGGGATCGAATCGGAATATTCCCCGATCCTCTTCTCTGCCGCTTTAATGCACAGCTGGTTATAACTGCCCGAAAGGCCTTTATCTGATGTGATGACGATCAGCGCCCTTCCCCGGATCCCGTCAGGATCAAGATTGCGGAAGTATCTGTCGTTATTTTCAGGGATATAGTGCAGCAGCTCACCGATCTCCAGCCTCAAAGCATCAAAATACGGCCTGGTATTTTCAAGCTCCCTCCTGGCTTTGCGCATCTTTACGGAGGAGATCATATACATGGCATCCGTGACCTTACGGGTCTCGGTAATGCTGTTGATACGTGTGCGGATTTCCGCAGCGTTGGGCATGGCAAAACTCCTCCTTTCCACGATATCGGAACATCATTTGCGGCGTGACCGCTCTGATGCAATGAATGTTTATTTCTCTTTAGAGCTGCCTTCATGAGTCCGGTCCGGCAGCTGTTTACTGATCCAGCTTAAAGCCGCCTCCATGATCTCATCGGCCAGCTCGTCGGAATACTTGCGTCCGTGCTCTATCTTCAGGCACAGCGCAGACTGTTCGCGGGCGAACCATGCGAGCAGCTCCTGACTGCAAACGGGGATCTCCTTTTCGGGAACCTCAAGAAACAGCTTTCTCTGGGCACAGATCAGGAGGATAACCTGCTCCGCGAGAGTAAGGGGAGCCTTGTTGGGCTGTTTGAGCAGCTGCATCAGTCCTGCGCCGTATTTTAACTGCTGAGTCGTAGTCTCATCCAGATCGCTTCCGAACTGTGAAAACACCTGCATTTCACGATATTGAGCCAGATCGAGCCTCAATGTCTTCACTGATTTTTTCATCACATGCGCCTGGGCGGAGCTGCCTACACGCGAGACGGAAAGACCTACATTGACAGCCGGCCGCTGACCGGCGTTGAACAGCTCGTTATCGAGGAAGATCTGTCCGTCGGTGATGGAAATGATGTTGGTCGGAATATATGCGGACACATCCCCGCCTAAAGTTTCCACTATCGGCAGCGCCGTCATGCTGCCTCCTCCCAGCGCGTCCGAAAGCTGTGCCGAACGTTCCAGAAGTCTGGAATGCAGGTAAAAAACATCACCGGGGTAAGCCTCGCGCCCGGGAGCGCGCTCGAGCAGCAGGCTGATGGTACGGTACGCCACAGCATGTTTGGAGAGGTCGTCATAAATAATCAGCGCGTCCCTGCCGTGATACATAAAATATTCGGCAACGGCACAGCCCGCGTAGGGCGCGATATACTGAAGGGATGCCGCGTCGGAAGCCGGCGATGACACCACTACGGTATAATCCATGGCTCCGGCCTTCTGCAGGGTATTTACTACCTTGGCTACCGAGCTGGCCTTCTGGCTGATGGCAACGTAAACACACACCACATCCTTGCCCATCTGGTTCAGGATCGTATCTACCGCGATCGAGGTCTTACCGGTCTGTCTGTCACCGATGATCAGCTCTCTCTGGCCTTTTCCTATCGGGAACATGGAATCTATCGCCAGAATACCCGTTTCCAGGGGTCTGTTTACGGATTGTCTGTCTATGATCTGAGGCGCCGGGCGCTCAATAGGAAAATATTCCTTGGCGTCTATGTCTCCCTTGCCGTCTATGGGCTTTCCGAGAGGATCTATCATACGCCCCAGTATGCGGTTACTGATGGGAATACCGGCTGTACGCCCGGTGCGGACCACTCTCGAGCCTTCCAGGACCTCGGTGGCGTCTCCGAACAGCACGATACCGATAGTTCCGTCGGTCCTGATATCCTGGACCATTCCCTTCAGACCGCAGTCAAACAGCACTATCTCGCCGTAAGCCGTCTCTCTGAGGCCTTCTATGATCGCGATACTGTCTCCCACCGCGACCACCTCTCCTACCTGCTGATAACCCAGATCCAGCTTGAAATCCCTGATATCTTCCTTCAGCAGTGAAATGATCCCGTCAAAGCTGTTCTCCTTAGGCAATGCCTGTATGGATCTGCGCAGCTGGCGGATACGCCCCAGCGTACTCCAGTCATAATTGTCATCACCTACGAAAATATTGAAACCGCTTATAACGGAAGGGTCGTTGATGATGTTGAGTGTTACATCCGAAGCACCGTATTTTTCACGCATAAAAGCGCATATTTCCCGCTGCTGCGGCTCATCAGGCTCTGCCACGCAGCGGATGTCCACCTTTAGCGGGGCGGTCATATTATTATCTTCTGTCATTTTCTTTTTCTTTCCGGATTCTTTTAATAATCCTCCGTTTATTTATGACCTGATGTCTTGGCCTGCTTCAGAAACTCGTCATAGAGTCTCTTGCTTTGTTCAGGAGCCTCATTTGCTCCGATGAGTTTCTGAGTGGCTTCGATCACCAGCTCGCCGATCTCTGTCTGCGCAGAATCAAGTATCTGTTTCCTTCGTTGTTCGGCTTCTTCCTCCGCGGCCGCAATGATGGAACGAGCCTTTTCATTGGCGGCATCTAACGTTTCCTTCGCGGCCTGAGCCGTCTTTTTGTCAGCTTCCGCCTGCATCCTGGCAATAGTTTCTTCCGCGCCCGTCAGCTTATTCGAGTATTCCTCATTAAGCCTTACGTTTTCTTCAGTTTCAAGCGCGATCTTCTTTTCCAGTTCCTCGTAGTGCGCCTTCCTCTCATTGAGGAATTTTTCTACCGGCTTGAACAGCAGCAGTGTAAGTCCTCCCGCGAGGATCACAAAATTCAGCATGTGCAGCAATATCTGCACGATATCGATATTCAGCGGCATATTTTACCTCTTCTCCGGTTACGGTCTTTCTTTACAAGTAACTATTCAGAACCCCCCACCTCGCGTTCGCAAAAAAATGACCTTCAAGTATCTAAAAGAAGTCATTTTTTTGCTCATGTTCGGGGGCGGTAACTAACGTCACCGCCCTTTGCCAGATAAAACATATTTGAAGTATGAAAGCAAGCTTTCACTTCAAATATGTCTATCTGGCAGTGGGTTCTGAATAGTTACCTTTACAATACAAATATGATCAGTATCGCAACGATCAGGGCATATATGATCGCGGTCTCAATAAACACCAGACCCAGCATCATGGTCGAGTTGATCTTGCTCGCGGCTTCAGGCTGACGGGCGATCGCCTCATTGCTCTTTGCTACCGCAATGCCCATGCCTATAGCGCCGGCCGCGGCACCTAAACCTACCGCCAGTCCCGCTGCCACAGCCTTAAGGCCGGTGGCATTATCTCCTGCCTCTTCCTGCTCACCTGTCTGCGAGGACGAGGCAGTCTCATTTCCCGCAGCCATTACCCGCTGTTTACCTGCCGAAGCGATAAAACACCCCAGCGTCAGCACCATGATGACAGCCAGCAAAACAAATGCTTTCTTTTTCATTTTGATATATCCCGCCTTTCTGTTTATAAGTATTTACTACTTTATTTTATCTTTTTTCTCTTTTTTCTTCGGTGGCTCGGCCGCCTCGCCGTAGAACACCGACACCAGCGTGGTAAGCACGTAGGTCTGGATCAGGGCGTGCATGATCGTAAACAGTACGCCCACCAGCACCGGAAGCACAAAGCTCAGCGACACATAATAGTAGACGAGTTCCGTGACCAGCAGTCCGCTCAGCAGCGCTCCGAACAGACGGAAGCTCATCGAAATGGGAAGAGAGAAGTCCTTTAAGACTTTCAGCCCTCCCTTTGGACCGCCGGCAATAAAGCCTGTAGCCCAGATCACGCCAAATGACAGGAAACCCATGGCTATGGCTCCGTTAATGTCCGCAAGCGGCGCCGGCAGCGTAATGGAAGTGCCGTGCGTAGTCACTGCCTGCAGCCCGAAGAGCTCAAACAGCGTACCAAAGAATACATATACTCCGGCACCGAATATATAGGCTGCCACAAACCCGGTCCTATGCGGCGAATTGGATTTCGCCATATCCGCGAAGAATTCCACGAGCATTTCGATCACGGTCTGGAATTTCCCCGGAACATCCTTAAATCTCGGTATCGCAAATATCCTGATAATGAGCGCCGCAAGAAGCAGCACGGCGGTGACGATGTACGAGCTGATGAGCGCCGGGTTTACATTCAGACCAAACAGGCTGATCCGATTCTCACCATGCAGCACCGCGTCCTTCATCATCACCTTCACGCTCTCGGTGTGTCCCCTCGGAAGACCCACCAGAAAGATCGCCGCCAGGATCGCCGCTATCAGCGCGATCCATACGATCAAAAACACCCGGAGTTTCTTTTTTTCCATCTGACATCATCCTCTCAATTTGCCGATATATCGTTCGCCGAACAGGTTCTCAGACATTCTGCGGATCCCTGTCCGAAATCGCTACCGTATACCCTATACTGCGCCGTCCGTGCTTAAGTCTGGCGACTGTTACATCGTAAACCCGGTCTTCCTGCTCATAGGCGTAGTTCTGTTCATTTCCGGTCCTGTCCAGAAGCTCAAACCATTCCGCAATGACCATCAGGAAAGGTGTCTGTTTCTGAGACATGGGCTTATCCACCTTCAGATCGTTCAGCTCAGGAAAGGCATCACATGCCGCTTTATTTGCTTCGATAAAATTCCTGTTTTTATCAAATGTCACAAACCCGTGTCCGCAAGACGCCAAATGCTCATCCGCGGCCAGGTGCGCAACATGATAGAGCCTGTCATATATCATTATGACCAGAAACGATATCATGGTGACCACGTAATCCGCAGCCATAAGCTCGATCTTTTTTGAAGCCATACGCCCCAGGAAAAACGATCCCATCGCCAGAACTTCCATCACTATATAAACCATGATGGTCTTTGTGGGAACATCCTTGCGTTTCTTTAACTCGGTATATATGAGCACGATAACGATCAGCAGCATATAAATGAGGAGCATGGCGTAAAAAACGGTATGCAGGGGACCGTATTCCTTATTCAGCATTACGACTCCGTCAGCAGTCAGTTCGTAGGACACCGATCTGTAGAAAATATCAGAATAACCAATGGTCAGGACGCCGCCGTACAATATCAGGCCAAAAGCGATCAGCACGGCCTCCATCCAGTTTTTGAAACCCGTCTTGCAGATAAACAGCGCGGACAGCAGTATCATAAGCTGCGAGAAGCATCCGCCCAGATAGGTGATCTTCAGCGCCAGTACAGCTTCCTGGACATTTTTGGAAAGGGAAAACATAAGATACCCTGCCTCGATGATCGGGGTAAGAGTAAAAACAACGCTGATGTAAATGGAGACCCTGGGGTTCCATACCATAACATAAGCAATTATGCAGATTACCGATAAAATCAAGCAAATCAGGTAATACAGGCTGATAGGAGACATATGATTACCTCGTATGATCTGAATAGTTATACTTGTCTTCAGTTTACCACATCGTTCAAAATAGCTCAACTGTTTTCTTTTTTTGTGGTATACTATCAACCCCGGATATGTTTTCCGGACCGTAAAGAACAATAAAAAACGGGGCAACGTCTCCTTAGACGAACCGTTACAGCCCGTCACAAGATCTTTAAGGAGGTATCACTATGACGAATATTACGAAAAAACCTGCATGCCACAGCACAGAGAGGCTCAGCTGCAAGAATCCTTCCGAACACATATCGGACAAAACGGGGAGTCTGCCTTCTGACAGAACCGTCAGGCTCCGGATCCTGAAAAGCACAGATCTTTCGAATATCTGCGGAGAAAAATGTGAAAATGATATCTCCTTCGGGAAGCTTGCTGACCGCTTTCTGGAGGAAAAACATTCCAGAGTCAGAGCCTCAACCTATGAATCCTATAAGGGAGTTATCGAAAGAGTCATCAGACCTTGTTTCGGTAATATGCAGGCGGATGATATCGAACCGTACCAGATCAGGAACTGGCAGAATTTTCTGATCTCGCTCGGTTACAGACCGGGTTATCTTCGAAAGATGAATTCGCTGCTTTCCTCCATTTTCAAGTATGGCGCGCGCTTCTACGGACTCAGCTCCAATCCTGTGGCTCTGGCAGGCTCGGTCTTTCCCGGAAAGCCTCACGATGAGATCCATTTTTGGACACCGGGCGAATACGGAAAGTTTATAAAGACTGTAAATCATTCCGGAAAACGGCTTATTTTCAACATTCTTTACTGGACCGGAATGAGGGTCGGTGAGCTGCTGGCACTCACCCGTGAAGATATCGATCTCAAAAAATGTTCCATCAGTATTACGAAAACTTATCGGCGCAAAGGCAGTCAGGATATCATTTCTCCGCCCAAAACCCACAAAAGCAACCGTACAATATTTCTCAATAAGTCTCTTGCCCTGGATATCGCGGAATATCTGAACAGCCTCGGCAGTATCGAACCCGGTGAACGCATATTCCGTATCAATCTCCAGACCCTGCGCCGTTCTTTCTACAGTCTGGCGATCAGAGCGCGTCTGGTCAGGATCAAGCTCCACGATCTGCGCCATTCACACGCTTCTTATCTGATAAACAACAATGTTCAGCCTCTGGCGGTTTCCGACAGGCTCGGTCATGAGCAGACCGAGACCACTCTTGAAACCTATTCGCACCTTTTCCCGAAAGAAAAGAAGCGGCTCACATTGTCGCTGGAGGAAGAGTATAAAAAACTCGGGTGCTCTCTCAGATGGGAGAAACAGGCAGCCGAAAGCGGTAAAGTTGACGATGCCGCCGGGATGTGGGATGAAAGACTTGAATATCCTGTGGGAGTCTGCGAAAGCAGTAAAGAGTGTGAAGCTCACGCTGAAAACAGCGATCCATTTATCCGGGCTATAAAAAACGCTGTCAGCAACCTGACTGAAGATGCTGTCATTCCGGAAAATACGCCTCCCTATGATATGCATGAAGATGAGATCGATAAGAAAACGGAGGATTTCGGTAGTAAACCGGAGGATTTAAGAAAAGAATCAGATGAACCCGGCAAGGAACCGGATGATTACGAATTGCTGTCAAAATTATTCAGAATCTGGCCGGTATAAATACTGTTCAGGATTTTTTGTAATTTCCGGCATTGAAGAAGTTCCCTTAAAGGCGTCTGCCAAAAACCAAACCCCGCTTGCAAAAACACCCGCAAAACTATTGTTTGCGGGCGGGGTTTGGTTTGCGTGGGTTCTAATGCTCCATACGAATCTAAACAGAGTCAGCACATAAATTCACCATTTACATACACAACATGAGCCATGTCGCCAAACGGATCTCTCCCCACCCCACGCATATTTCCTCGAAAATGTCAAAGTTCCGGGCGAAACCTTTACACTTTGGCGGTGGCGGGAAGCAGGCAGAGAACGACGGATTTCAACTTGAGTGGTTCATCACAAAAACAAGCCAAACCATGTAAAATCCGTCGTTCTCTGCCT
>JAILRI010000173.1 GCA_024698555.1 Lachnospiraceae bacterium | reverse complement strand
AGACGCACATGCTCCCTGAAAACATCCTGTCCGATCTCCTATATATCCTGCGGGATCGTGATCACGGTGGCATCCTGAGCATATCCTGTCAGTTTTTTTAAGTCACGTATCTCAAAGCATGACCAGATCGAAGCGATCGTTTCCCTGACCTGTACAGGGTAATGATTGCCTGTGTGATTTAAACAGTCGGAAAAACAGGAAAACTCATATTTATGGCCTTCAAATCCTATACTTTCGATCTGTGTGCATCCGGTAAAAACCCGGCTTTTAAGGATCGTTTCCCGCGAGAGCTCCACGTGCTTCAAGGATGAGCAGTCGGCAAACGCATGATACGCGCATTCGGTATTATACAGTTTAACCTCTTTCAGACTCTCGCACCGTTCAAAAGCCCGTTCTCCTATCAGTTTGACCGTGGAAAGATCAAAATATTCCAAATAGATACATTCGTCAAAGCATCTCGAACCTATTTCCCTAAGATCCTTTATTTCGATGCTTTTCAGTGAACTGCACCCTGCGAAGCTTTTCGCCGGAAGAACCGATACTCCGGAAATAACAGCCTCTTCAAGATTTCTGCAGTAAGAGAATATTCCTTCTCCAAGCTCCTTAACATTCAGGACCACTCTTTTTAAATCGGGACATCCGCAGAATGCCTCATGCCCTATCATGCATTCCGGCGAATCGATCGCGATCTCTTCCAGACCGGAACATGCCGAAAACGCAAATTCTCCGATGCTTTTTACTCCAGTAAGCTTCAGACTTCTGATATCCGTACTGTTTATATGCGCATAAGGCCTGATAAATCCGTTTTTTGTAAAATCGCATTCATAACCGTCCGTGGAACTAACACTTTGGTCGCAGCTGACAACGTTGATCTTGCTTTCTTCCCTATGCGGAAGGATATCATTTGCGCCCTTGTAAAAAGCGTAGGGATGAATTATCGAAGCTTCAGGTCTTTTTTCAAAAAGCGGCAGAGCAAAGCATCGTCTGAAGGCATATTCCCCGATGTATTCCATTGTATCGGGAAGATTTATCTTAAGCAGCTTTTTGCACTCTGCAAATGCTTCCCTTTCGATCCTTTTCAGACTGTCGGGCAAAACTACGTTTTGAAGAGCGACACATCCGGCAAAAGCCTGTTCACGTATCTCGAGAAGGCGTCCCGGACAGGTTACGGATTTTAACCTCTCATTGCCGAAAAAGCACCGTTCACCTATGATCTCAACTTCCTTCGGGATCCGGATCTGCTCCTCATTTCCCAAATACCTTAAGAGTATGCGTCCGCTGATATAAAAATCACCTAATACCTGCTCCCTGATTCTGTTTACCAGCTCATTATCCGACTCATCCTCAAGAAGATATGTATTTCCGAAAAGCTGTACCGCCTTCAGGTTACAGCATCCCCGAAAAGCCTTATCGTCAAGCTCCAGCTCCTCATTTTGAACAGTGATCTCTTCCAGACCGGTGCAGTTTAAAAATGCATTGGCTTTTATGGTTTTTAAGCTTTCGGGCAGGATCAGGCGTACTATTCCCTTTTTATCAAAAAAGCAGCCTTTTCCGATCTGCGTGATGCCCTCGGGAAGCGATACCGTTTTCAGATTGATGTTGAAGCTTTGCAAAACCCGGTCTTCTATATGAAGCGAATGAAATACGCTTTGGGCAATGGACTTGATGATCCGGGGATATGCGCTGCGCGAATCCATCGCCTCTATGAGATTACTGATTTCAAAAGCTTTCCCCGACAGTACTATCCTTTCAAGGAGTACACATCCTTCAAATACTTCGTCATTGAAGTTCGAATCGTCCAGTTCTTTATTAAGCCTTACTTCACGAAGCGAGAGATTATGTGAAAATGCGGCCTTTTCAAGATGTTTGGGACCTTCTAAGACCACCCTTGTCAGATGATCACAATACAGGAACGCATGTCCGCCGACCTTTGTGACCGACTCGGGAAAAACAAGCTCTACCAGATCATGGCATCTGTGAAAAGCATACTCGCCCACTTCGGTAAGACCATCGGGGAAATCCATTTCTTTAAGCTTTCTGCACCCTTTAAACGCTGATGCCCCGATTTTTTTCAAAGAACGGGGAAGCGATATATTTTGAAGCCAGGACATGCCCTTAAATACATTTTCACCAATCTCCGTTACCCCTTCGGGAATGGAAACAGACGCGTCCGTTCCCGTGTAGGCTTTCAAAACCCCGTTTTCTATTTCAAACCGTTCCTGTATCAACATGTTATCAACTCCCAAATATATCCCAAAGCAGGGGCTTTAACTGTGTAATGCTTCCGCACTTAAAAAGCTCCTGTTTTTTCTGTTTTGTTCCGGGAAGCTTTTTCATAAAATACGAAGCCAGTTTTTTTATATATGTAAGCACAAACAGCTCATCATAGCATTCCCCGGCGATATCAAGCTGTTCGCTGATCAGGCTGTACTTGGTATCAGAACATTTTGTTCCTGAAAGTTGCGGAAATATCAATGGATTTTCAAATCCGTATCTGGCCAGCATGATCCCGTCCGCGCCTGTTTTTTCCATAGTTAAAAGCGCTTTTTCCCCGGAATCTATCCCGCCGTTGGCAAACACCGGGATGCTTACTGCCTGCTTTGCGAGCTTTATATATTCGTAAAGCGGTTCGCCATCATACATCATATCCCTGGTCCTTCCGTGTATAGTGATCATATCTGCGCCGGATCCCTCGCACATTCTGGCGAATTCTTCGATAACGATCTTTTTCCGGTTCATCCCGAGGCGGCATTTTACCGAAACGGTTTTTCCGCTTCTTTTTACAGCCTCGATGATGGCGGAAGCTCTCCCGATATCATCCATCAGAGCGCATCCTTCACCGGATTTTACCACATTAGGTACCGGGCATCCCATATTAATATCTATAACATCAAACTTAGCGAGCCTTTCGCTTTTGGCGGCTCTTTCAAATACAGCCGGGATCGCTCCGAGAAGCTGTACACATTTCAGTTCTTCACGTTCATCCGTAAACAACAGCCTGGAGGTTGCCCTGTCGTTATATTTGAGGGCATCGGCACTGACCATTTCTGTATAAGCGCTTCCCGCGCCCAGTCTTTTTACCATGAGCCTGAACGGAAAACAGGTATATCCGGCCAGAGGAGCCATGAGCACATTGGAACTGAACCGTGTGCGTCCGATCATGATCTCTTTGCCTAATGTCTTTTTTTCTTCGCAGTTTTCCATATATGTACGTCTTTACTGCTCCTTATCATCCCGTTTATTCATGATTTCCCGGCAAACGTCTGTCCAGCGTCCTTAGCAGTCCTTCTAAAGTCGGATAACCCTCGCATATTCCTCTCCCGATCCTTGCGGCGGCAGTAGTATAGAATCTGTTTCCGGCAAAAAAGTTTTCGGGCGTACTGTCCGCAACGATACTCCCTTTAAAACACATCACACATCTGTCGGCTACCGCAGCCGCAAATTCCACATCATGTGTTATGACAAGACCGGTTATCCCGCCGTCCTTCAGTCTGAGCAGAGTATCGGCAAACTGAGTCCTTACCGAAGCATCCAGTCCTTTAGTCGGTTCATCGAGCAGAAGAAGCTTGGGCCGGGTCTGCATCACCTTCGCAAGTGCCAGAAGCTGCCTTTCACCGCCCGAAAGGTCATAGGGATGCCGCTCATAAAGCCGCCCGGGTATGCTTATCGGATTACTTGCGGGATCGTAATCCATGCTTTTTAATTCTTCAGCGACCGAATCGTAAAGAAACAGATTCTCTGCTTCCTGAGGCAGCATGGTAAGGCACCCGTTATATAAGCTCTGATTTTTATAGCTCTTTAACGGTCTGTCAAAAACTCTGACATTTCCGCTGTAAGGTTTACACAGCCCTGCCGCCACCAGCGCAGCAGTGGTCTTCCCGGCTCCGTTGCCGCCCATCAGGCAGTAGATCATGCCTTTTTTAACCTTCAGGTTAAAGTCCGTCAGAACGTCGGGCATATCCTTCTGATATCTGAAATATACATGCTCAAATTCAAGTGCGTTTTCTTGTCTTTCTAAAGCTGTATCCGATCTCTTCAGGATATGATCTTCATTTTCTGTACAGCTACCGTTTTCATTTATATATTCCCTTAATTTTTTTCTTCCCTCAGAAACGGTCAGTATCGTTTCTGAAGGATGCCGTTCTTTTTTGCCCCAAAGCCCGTCAAACAGCCTGTACGCAGCAGGAAGCGCGTTATAGAGTTTATCGCCAGGATCGATGGAACGTACAGCTGCGGAAGGAGTATCCAGCATGGCTATACATCCGTCCTTCAAAACCATAAGCCTGTCGCATGCCGGAATAATATCTTCTAATCTGTGTTCAGCCAGGATCACAGTGAGAGCCAGATCCCTGCGCAGTCTCCAGACCGAATTCCAGAACATGTCTGCCGAAACCGGATCAAGACGTGAAGCCGGCTCGTCCGGGATCAGTATATCCGGCTCTATGGCCATAACCGATGCCAGATTGAGCAATTGCTGCTGACCTCCGGAAAGCTCATCCGTATTACGGTCAAACCACTCTTCGATCCCGAAATACGCGGAGATCTCTGCCATTCTCAAAGCCATTTTTTCCTGTGAAAAACCCAGGTTTTCCATTCCGAATGCCAGCTCATGCCACACTTTGTCGGTAACTATCTGTTCACCGGGATTCTGCCCTACATAGCCGATCTTTACAGTATCATCGCTATACCTTATCTTACCCGAGACGGTGCCGTTCATGACCAGCTCTTTTTTTAAAAGCCTCAGCAACGTGGATTTTCCGCTTCCGGTCTCACCGCAGATGCATAACACTTCACCCTCATCCACCGAAAAATATATGTTCCTGACTGCCGGCTGACTGCATTCGGGATAACAGTACGTCAGATCCTCGACCTTAAGAATTTCCATCTGTAATTCTCCAGAACTTTCATAATAACAGGAATCAAAATGATCACACCATAGCAGAGATATCCGAGAACCGTACGGATATCCGGTTCGTTCATCAAAAATTCAGGGTAAAATACGGTATCAAAGTCACCCTTGAACAGACATACCACCGGAATTACGGAAAGTACGGCTACGGTCATCACCACATAAAGGTCTTCTCTGCCGAACTTAAACAACGCGTATCTGCTTCTTTTTCCCGTGCCGAAATATCTGGCCGCCATGCTTTCAGCAGTGATTATCCCGTTCTCAAGCCCCCATGTGACGGTAGCGGACATAGTCTTCGCAGCGGCTCCCATCCGGTCGATCACGTTATCGTCCTTATTGATCCCGATGACAGTCTGAGCCATACCTATCATGCGGTATCTTCTTCTTAAGAGTGGTATGAATCTTAATCCGGCTGACATAACCAGAGCAGTCTTTGGAGAAAACGCGCCAAAAAGATACAGGAATCTGTCCGAGGTGAAAATGACAGAAATAACTCTGAACAGATATAATACCCCAACCACCATCACTGCGGAATTTATTCCGAAAATAAAGGATTCCAGCGTTATCGGATTATCATTGACCACAAACAGTACAGTAACCCCGTTATGTGAAAATACAGGACGTACCAGAGCCAGAATGCTCCCTATGATGAAAAAATATAAATGCGTACCCGTTGTCTTTTTCCGGTTAAAGACAGCGAACTGCAATATTCCCCCGATAAATCCGGCCACGTGCAGGATCGGATTCATGGTAAACATGGCTATTGACAGTGTCACAGCGTAGTAAAACGCAACCGTCAGAGGATTCAGGTTCTCAAATGCACGCATATTATCTCCTGCAGTCTAATTATCCATAAACCATTATATTTTATACGAAATACCCTGCTTATGCGCCGGAGGTTCCTGATCAGTTGCCAAAAGTATCATTGCCCAGATCCAATGTATAGCACCATTCCACGCGGTCCTGCGGTTCAAGCTTATATGCTGCGCATCCGACCGACGGGAGCTTGCCGTTCACCTTGTAGACCCACCCTGACAGATCGCCGTAATCCAGTTCATACAGGTAATTGATCCCGCTGATATAGATCATTTCACCGCTTCCTTTATGGTCTACGCTGATCCCGTACTCTCTGGCAGCTCTTACCAGTACATCATATGCCGTATCGCCGTCATGTATCTCAAAATCCGTATCATCCAGAATGCACCCGTCAGCAGGGATATATTTATTATCCGTCCGGTCTTTAATTATATCACACCTGATGGACATGGAAACCTTACAGGAGCTTATATCGACTTTTATTCCGTCCGCCTCTGGATCAGGTACATTATCATTTTGGACGTTTATCATTCCGTCCGGGCTGTAGTTGTTTCGTTCCGCCCCGCCGTAATAATCTTTTGTCGAAGCAAAATCGGTAAAAATAACGAACAATATCGCGGCGGCGGTAACTATCAGAGTAAACAGGATATTCTTCCTGTGTTTTTTAAGGAGCGCAAGCAGCGCGCATACAAAAGCCGAAACCGCGAGTATCGCAATGATCGCGTAAAGCTTGTATCCAAGCGGTTTGTTTCCGTTATTTTCTGCTTTCGCGGACATCTTAGCCTTATCTGTTTCCCGTGTTTTTCCTGTTTCCTGTGTTTTTCCTGTTTTCCCGGTTTCTTCGTTTTCTTCTATTTCAGGGATTTCCCCGGTATCCTCGGTTTCTCCCGCTTCAGGGATTTCTTTTGTTTCTTCCGTTTCACCTTCTTCAGTTATTCCCACGGTTTCTTCGGTTTTTTCGCTTTCTTCGCTTTCTTCAGTTTCTCCCGTTTCAGGGATTTCTTTCGTTTCCTCCGCTTTACCTTCTTCAGTAATTCCCCCGGTTTCTTTCGTTCCTGGGATTTCACCGGAATCTTCGATTTCCCCGTCTTTCACGGCCGGATTCTTTATCAGGAACAGCGATCCTTTACCGCTTGCAAACCGTTCGTATGCCACCAGGGAATAAAAAGTCTGTACTGTGGCTGTCGCGTTTTCTGAATCATCAAGCTTATGCGAAAAACTGCCATTATTCTTTCGATACAGAGAAAGACCATCTATGGGAGTGTTCCCGTTTTTGATAAATCTTGAATCTCCGGCGCAATCTATCCCCAAAGCCGAAAGAGCCGTAATAACCTGTGCGGTGCTTTCGGCGTTACGGGCACCGTAGCTTTGGTAATCACCGTCTTCAAGCTGTTTTTCCGAAAGGAAGTTAATTCCTGCCGATATGGATTCACTTATAAGGTCCGCATCCAGTCCCCTTTGCTTACAGGTTTCCGGGTCAGAATAAGGAGCCAGCGCGGTAAGAGTCATTGCGGTCACATCAACATCACCGTATCCGCCCGAGATCGACCAGCCTCCATCCTCATGCTGTTTTTCCATAAGGTTTGTCAGTAGATTTTCAAGGCTTATGCTGTCGCTCTCATAACCGTTGTTCAGAATATGCAGTCCGAAGACATAGCTCATGATCCCCTGACTGCCAATAGTCCCATCATCAAGTACTTCACTGATAAACGCGCTGTCGGAGCCGGACGCAATAAGAAGAAGGGCGAACTTAAGCCTCACTGAACCGCCTTTGATATCTTTTGAAGCGACATAATTCTCAAGCGCGCTTCTGTACTTACCTGCGCCTTTTTCGATCCCGGCAGCTTCTTTTCCTGAAGCGTAAGGATACTGCAAAAGCCCCAGCATATACCATTCCGCCGTGCCGCCGATGTCCTCTGCCAGAGCTTTTGAAATCCAGGCTTCTATACTGTCGGTACCGGTAAGGCTCATTTCATGCTCAATGATCCCATCCGTATATTCACGGCAGGTCTTAACATAAGAATTATCCTTTGCGGAAGTTTTCACGCTTCCGCAAAGGATAATGATCATAAATAAGCTGATTATCGGTAAAAAAACCTTTTTCAAAATTATTTAACCTTCTTTACCTTGTAGGTGATACCGCCGAAATCTACAGTCTTGGGAACATCCTTGGTATTCTTGGGATTCAGTTCAGCGCTGTAGGTAACCACGCCCTTCTTGCCGTCAGGCTTGCCGGCTTTGGTAACGGTATAGTTGATATTTTTAACCGTGATCACTTCGCCGATGTCAGGTCTTACAAAAACCAGGCAGATAGGATCAACGATCAGCTTGTAGCTGTTGGTCGCAGTTACCATATAGCTTCCGGCCTTGTCGAATTTAACCTTGACGATACCGTTCTCATCGGTCACATAGTCGGTTTCCTTGTTATTGATACGGATATTGGCGTTGGCAAGAGGTGCGGGTGTTTCCATCCAGTTCTCATCGCGATCCATATAATAAACTTTAAGCTTGACAGCCTTGTTCTTCGCGGCAACAACTCTTCTCTTGGCAAAGTTGGAATAAGTATCAGACCAGGACTCAAGATCCCTGTATACGTATGCATCAATATAATCGCCGTTTTCGATCATGCCGTCGGCAACACTGGCTATGGAAGCATTGTTCTTATAGAACCCGTAGCTGCCGCCAATATCGATTCCCCACAGAAGCGTAACCCAGGGAAGGGGGTCGCCATCCATAGTAGTGCCTATGCTGTAAGCAAATCCTGCAGCAGCTCCGCCTTTAAAGTATTTCTCATGCGCGCAGTAAAGGGCATCGATGTAAGTAAGTACTCCGTCATCATTGATGTCTGTAACCGTAACCGACTGCTGTTTAACTACCTTAAGACCGATCTCATCGGCTATAGTAACATACACCTTGACACTGTCCGCGGCATTTGCCGCTGTTGTTTTGCCGAAGCCCGCGAATCCGCCAAAAGCTAAAGCAAATGCAAGCATCAGCGCAAAGAACCTGTTAAATTTTGATCTCATGATCAAACACCTCCTGGAAATAATATATGGTCATTATACATTAACCGCCATTCAAAAACAAGCGGCATTTTTCCGTCACAGACCTGATCAGCGATACGTCTTTGTTATGATCATATCCACGGTATCGCCCTTTACCGCTACGCTGATATCATCCGCGATATTGGCCACTATTGATTTTTCGAGCTCATCCCAGGCTTCCTTATAAGCCTCATTATCCTGTTCGTATCTGGAGATATTGTCCCTGTATTTCTGCAGAGACCAGAAATAAGTGGAAGACTCCATACCGCTCATATCACACATGCCCATCTCGCCGTACATAAGGGGTGTTCCTCCGTACTCGGCAGAAAGGCTGCCAGCCTTATCGATGCTGTACAGGCTGTTCTCGATGATCTGTCCGATCTTGCCCATGATACCTTTGGCAGCGGCATTTTTCTTACCTGATGAAACATCTATCAACTGCTGTTTTTTGTCAAAATCCATGATGGTCGCAGCGGTTAGATGCATTTTATATTTTCCGTCTTCAGCGCTTTCGATCCAGTACTTTGCCGAAAAATTCCCGGTTATAGCCTCCATCATCCCTAAAGTTTCTTCAGTGAGCAGTCTTAAGCGCTGCGCGGCTTTATTGTCAAGACCAATGTAGTCAGCAAATTTCTGAGCTTCCCTGAATGCGCTTTCTCTTCCGTTTCCGCCTGCGGCCACTACTATCTTATCAGTCTGCATATGTTCTTCCTCCACGAATTGAATATAATTTCTGTTTACAATACACTTACATAATACTATCATTTTAATCATCAAATATCAACATATTTCGAGAATGTCATGTGTTTTTCTTGACACATTCTTATCGTCTCTGATAGAGTATTAGCATGATGATCATACATAACAGGAATTTAAGAAATATACTGAAAATACTTATCCCCTTCGTTTTGATACCTGCCGCGGCCGTTGCCGGAGTATTGCTCTTTGACGAGCAGAAGCATTTATTGATCTCTCTTTCCGTAGCTGTTTTTTCATTGCTGCTCTTTACCGCCGGTTTCGAAAAAAAAGCTACAGGCACAGGCCGGCTTATTCTGGTGGCGGTCATGACCGCTTTAAGTGTCCTGGGGCGTTTTATCCCCTTTTTCAAGCCGATCACGGCTCTTACCGTCATCACCGCCATGTATCTGGGGAGTGAAGCCGGATTTCTGGTGGGTTCGCTGTCTGCACTGATCTCCAATTTTTATTTCGGCCAGGGGCCGTGGACTCCGTTCCAGATGCTTGCCTGGGGCCTTATAGGGTGGTTTGCCGGTCTTTTTGCCGGGTCCCTGAAAAAAAGCAGACCCTTGCTGCTTATATACGGAGTGATCAGTGGAATAATCTTTTCCCTGATCATGGATATCTGGACAGTGCTCTGGTACGCTTCGGGGTTTGAGGCTCAGCTGTATATTGCTTCCGTAATATCAGCAATACCGCACACAATCCTGTATGCGGTATCAAATTTCGTTTTTCTGTTTCTGCTGGCTGACCCTTTCGGTAAAAAGCTTAAAAGGGTCAAAATAAAATACGGGATATGAACTTTACGCCTGTTCTTTTTCCCTGCTGTCCGAAAACAGTGCCTCTGTAAAGCTCTTCGGGTCAAATTTCTGAAGATCGTCGATATGCTCACCCACTCCGATATATTTGACCGGGATATTAAGTTCCTTGGATATGGCAACAGCGATCCCGCCCTTAGCGGTACCGTCCAGCTTGGTGATGATGATACCCGTGATATCAGCTACCTCGCTGAACTGTTTTGCCTGGGCCAAAGCATTCTGACCGGTAGTTCCGTCCAGCACTACCAGCGTTTCTCTGTACGCGTCCGGAAATTCCCTGTCAACTATCTTGTTGATCTTACGCAGCTCTTCCATCAGATTCTTTTTATTGTGCAGACGTCCCGCTGTATCGCAGAGCAGTACATCCGCGTGCCTTGATTTGGCAGCGTTTACAGCGTCAAAAACCACTGCGGCCGGATCCGAGCCTTCGCTTTGTGAAATGAGCTCCACTCCGGCTCTTTCTGTCCATGTGGCCAGCTGGTCTATAGCTCCTGCCCTGAAAGTATCGGCCGCGGCGACGATCACCCTCTTGCCGTTATTTTTAAGCTGACCGGCCAGTTTGCCGATAGAAGTAGTCTTGCCTACGCCGTTTACTCCTATGACCATAACGACTGACTGCCTGTTTTCAAATTCATAGGCATCCTCAGGTACCGACATTTGTTCGGATATGCTGTCTATCAGAAGCTGTCTGCATTCATCGGGCTTCTTTATATGACGCTCCTTTACCCCGGCCCGGAGGTTATCCATGATCTCTTCAGTTGCGTTAACTCCAAGATCCGCCATGATCAGCGTTTCTTCGAGTTCCTCATAAAAATCGTCATCTATCTGTGAAAATCCGCTGAAAATATTGCTCAGGCTGTTCGAAATGCTGTCTCTGGTCTTGGTAAGTCCTGCCGCAAGACGGCTGAAAAAGCCTTTTTTTTCTTTTTTCTCGGTTATTTCTTCCATTTGAAACGCTCCATAATCCTTTTATCATGTATCCAGCGAATCCTCTATCAGGCTCACCGATACCAGTGTTGATACGCCTTTCTCCTGCATGGTGATACCGTACAGTCTGTCAGCGGCTGTCATGGTTCCGCGCCTGTGGGTGATCACAATAAACTGTGAATTCCTGGTTAGTTTATGCAGGTAAGAAGCAAACCTCTTGACATTTGAATCGTCAAGCGCTGCCTCTATCTCATCAAGCAGGCAGAATGGCGAAGGCTTGAGATTCTGTATCGCGAATAACAACGCAATAGCGGTCAGCGCCTTCTCGCCTCCCGAAAGCTGCATCATGTTCTGAAGCTTTTTACCCGGAGGCTGTGCTATGATACGGATTCCGGCTTCAAGCATATCCTCATCTTCGATCAGCTCGAGTTCGCCCTTTCCTCCGCCGAAGAGTTCACCGAATACCAGATTGAACTGCTTCGCAATAAGCGCAAACTGTTCCGCGAACTGTTTACGCATTTCCTCATCCAGCTCATTGATGATGCCCAATATGGACTCTCTCGAGTTTACGAGATCCTCCTTCTGAGCGCTGAGCAGGTTATATCTTTCCGAAACCTCTTTATATTCTTCTATCGAATTGACGTTTACATCGCCTAAGGCTTTGATCTGACTCTTTGTTTCATTGATCAGCGTCCTCGCAGCCGATGCCTTAAAGCCCTCTTCCCTGTAAGGAACCGCGCCTCCGTAACTGAGTTCGTATTCTTCCCAGATATATGCCGAAAGCCCGTTGATCTGCTCTTCCAGTTTTTCCTTCTGGTTCGACAGCCTTAAAACTTCTTTTTCCAGTTCCGTAACTGTTTTACCGAGTTCAGTCCACGATTCAAAGAAGCTTTTATGCTCGTTGCGTATACTTTCTTTCTTTTCCGTCAGCTGCAGGATATTCTCATCCAGCTCTTCGATCCTTGCTCTGTCCTTTTCGATCGATCTCTTATTGGCTGTTATCTCATCCTTTTTGTTTTTAACTTCCTGTTTTGAGACCTCTACGCTGTTTACCACTTCTTCTTTTTCTTCGTTCAGCCTTTCGATCTCAAATTCTATACGTGAAATATTCTCTTTCACAAATCCGGCAGCCTGCTCAGTCGACGCCGCTTCAAGCTTTATCGCGTTTACTTCTTCGGCTGCCTTACCCTCACTGTTTTTCAGTTCCAGCAGCCTTTCACTGTTACGGTCAATATTCTCCTGCAGTTTTGTATTCTTCTCGGAATTCTCGGCAATATGCCTGTTCCTTGATGCAGCTGAAGCTTTCAGCTCCGATAACTGTATTTCCAGCTCTCTGTTCTCATTTTCATAGTCATAGGTGCTGTTCGCAAGCTCCTCTGCTTCATTTTTGGCTCTTTCCAGCCTTAACGAAGCGCTTCCCTGTTCCAGGGAAACATCTCTGATACTCTCCTTCAGTTCTTCCGTCTCAGCCCTTGCCGCCGTCAGTTTTTCACGCACCCCGGATCTGTCCTGATCAAGCTTGTCTAGTTCTTTTTTGAGCTTATTGATACTTTTCTCCAGTTCGTCCAGCTCACGGTTTCTTCCCAGAAGGTTGCTGTTATTTCTGTATGCGCCTCCCGCGATCGAGCCGCCGGGCGCCAGCTGTTCGCCCTCAAGAGTAACGATCCTGAGTCCGTATTTATACTTTTTAGCGAGAGCCAGCGCATTGTCAACATGATCGACTACGATAAACGCAGCCAGAAGGTGATCTATCACTCCCTGATATTTTTCCTCGCAGCTAACCAGTTCATTGGCAGTTGCGATCACTCCCTTTTCCTGAAGCGAATCCGGATCGATCTCGTTCTTACGTCTTCCCACACTGGTTACAGGCAGGAAAGTCGCTCTACCCAGTTTATTGGCTTTAAGGTATTCTATCGCGGCTTTTGCTGTTGCTTCATCCTCTGTAACAATAT
Source organism: Lachnospiraceae bacterium (assembly GCA_024698555.1). Taxonomy (GTDB): domain Bacteria; phylum Bacillota; class Clostridia; order Lachnospirales; family Lachnospiraceae; genus RUG11977. The sequence goes on along the minus strand of JAILRI010000173.1, from coordinate 24,159 downwards.
GTGAAATAGAAGCGCCCAGTGCTGTTTCAATGGCGGTCTCGTATTTCTTCTCCGTTTTTATAAGCTCAGCTACAGCACCGTTGATACCCGGAAATCGTTCTCTCGCCTCCATCAGCTTACGTACCGTCTGACCATAGCCCTCATATCTTTCGGAAATATTGCGCAGTGACTCCAGCCTGGAACGTTCCCCCAATAATTTCTCCCTGGTTCCTTCAAAAACAGCGTTGATCCTTTCTGCTTCGCCGGTAAGTTTCAGCGTTTCCTCTTTCTTTTTCGAAAGCCTGTCTTCAAGCCCTTTTAATCTGTCACAGACTTCGTTATAAGCGGCGGTCATGGCATGCACATTTTCCGCGCACCGCACCTTCTCGGATTCACTGGCAATGATCTTTGCAGAAAGCTCAGACCGTTTGATCCCGGCCTGTTCAATAAGTGTCTCTATACGCTGTAATTCAGCCTTCGCGCCCCCGTCATCATTCATGAGTCTCATTATGAACGCGTTGTCTTCAGCGATCTGCTGATCCAGTTCAGTGATGCCCGTTCTGATCTGTTCGGCTTTTTCGGACGCTTCCTGAAGCTTTTTGTTACTCTCTCCTGTTTTCTCATCCAGAAGAGCCTTTTGCTTTTCAAAGTCGGCTTTTTCCTGATTGCGTATTTTTATCTGATTTTCGATCTCGCCGGTTCTTTCCTCGATCCTCTCCGAGCTCTGTGAAATAGCCAGAAGCTGCTGTTCGAAGACCTTGATCTCGCCTTCCTCTTTTTCGATCTTCACCAGCAGCTCCGAGCGGAAGCTTTTGCCTTCATCGAGAGCTTTATTGCAGTCCTCTATCTGTTCTTCAAGCTTTTTGTATTCAGCCTCGGCGCTGGCATTGGCCTTTCTGGTGTCCTCAAGTTCATCACTTGCGTTCTTAAACCTGGTTTCCAGGCTTTCCCTGATATTGTCGGCTTTTTCATACTCGCACAGGAAATTATTCAGTTCCAGGCGTTTCAATATCTCTTTAAGCCTTAAGTATTCTCTTGCTTTTTCCGACTGTTTTTCCAGCGGTCCGATCTGCTTTTCGATCTCCGAAACTATATCCGTTACACGGTTTAAATTGTCTCCGGCTTCGGTCAGATTCTTCTCGGCTATCTGTTTTCTCTTTTTGAACTTTACGATCCCGGCGGCTTCATCAAAAAGTTCACGACGGTCTTCGGGCTTGGTGGACAGTATCCTGTCTATCTGTCCCTGTCCTATGATCGAATACCCCTCTTTGCCTATGCCGGTATCCATAAACAGTTCCTGCACATCCTTCAGTCTGCAGGGACTGCCGTTCATCAGATACTCGCTCTCACCTGACCTGTATACGCGCCTGGCTACGCTTACTTCATCGTAGGCAAGCGGAAGCTTGTGATCATGATTGTCAAAGGTGATCTCAACCGAAGCAAAGCCCAACGGCTTACGCGCCTGCGAGCCGGAAAAAATAACATCCTGCATATTGGTACCGCGCAGCTGCTTGGCGCTTTGTTCGCCCAAAACCCACCTTACGGCATCGGCAATATTGGACTTTCCGCTTCCGTTAGGTCCTACAATGCCTGTAATGCCGTCATGGAATTCAAGTACGATCTTGTTGGCAAAAGACTTGAATCCCTGTATTTCAATACTTTTTAGGTACATCTTAAAAACCTCTTGTTACGAGTTACTTTTCTTGTTCCTGATTTTTGCAGGAAACTTCATTGGCGCAGTGGAAAATCTTTAACATATGCATGGTTTCGTGGGCAGCCTTCATCTCCGCTTCCTTTTTGGAATGGCCGCTTCCTATCCCCATTTCCCTGTTGCCCAGAACTACTTTTACGGTAAAGACCATCATGTGCTCGGGTCCTTCCGTCTTTACCAGCTCATAACCTATGGTAACAGGTTCTTCCCAGCTTTGAACCTCTTCCTGAAGCATGCTCTTATAATCGTGAGAGGCTCTGTTATTGGTATTGAGCAGGAATTTCACAATGAATTCCTTCGTGTCAAGTATTCCTCCGTCCAGATATATCGCTCCGATCAGCGACTCAAAAACATCACACAGTATGGAATCACGTTCATTCCCATGATTCTTCTGTTCTCCGACTCCGAGCAGTATGTAATCACCCAGATTAAATGACCTTGCGCATTTAGCCAGAGTTTCCTCGCATACCATCACGGCACGTTCACGGGTAAGCTCTCCTTCAGTGTAAGTCGGATATTTTTCATACAGATATCTGCTTGTTACAGCTTCCAGTATGGCGTCACCCAGAAATTCCAGTCTCTGATAACTGTAATGCTTTTCAAGCTTTCTCTCATTTGTATAGGATGTATGAGATAATGCCTCTATAAGCAGCTTTTTATCATTGAAATTATATCCTATGACCTCCTGCAGTTTTAAAACCTCATTCTCCCTGTTCGTCATAAATTATCCCCGTCAATTATCCCAAAAGTGCTTGCGAAGTGATCCGCAAGCACCCAACACTCACAATATCCCTGAAAATTATTCAGCCTACCGCGTTTTTAATAGCTTCTACCGCGTCCCCCACGGTCGATATCTTCTCAGCGGCGTCATTATCGATCTCGATATCAAATTCCTCTTCGATGGCCATGATGATCTGGAACACATCAAGGGAATCTGCTCCCAGGTCGTCAATAAATGTCGAATCCATGGTGACCTCATCAGGTTCGATGCTTAACACCTCACTGATGATCTTCTGAAGCTTTTCAAATTCCATTTTATAAAACCTCCGTATTGTATATTTCTAAATATCTTCAGTCCCGAAATTATATAAAATACAGCACCTTATTCCTCTAAAAGGTTCATCCTGATCTTGCCTGTAATATCCGCATTTACGAACTTTACACTCTGTAATATCGAATTTTTGATCTCAACACTTTTGGAATTGCCGTGTGTCTTCATGACCAGTCCGTTTAAGCCCAGCATCGGCGCACCGCCGTATTCTTCCATGCTGAAACCTTTCAGAGTCTTTTTCAGGGGTTTCTTGACCATTGCTGCGCCCAGTGTGGAAATGGGAGTTGATGTCATCGCGCCTTTTATCTTCTGAAGCAGAGCGCCTGCCACTCCTTCATACATTTTCAAAATGACATTGCCGACAAACGCGTCGCAGACTATAACATCCGCGTCACCGTAAGGGATCTGCCTGCTCTCGATGCTTCCGGTAAAATTGATCGAGCTGCACGCGTTTAAGAGAGGATACGCTTCCTTAACGAGTGCGTTTCCTTTTTCTTCTTCAGTTCCGATATTGACGATCGCAACTCTTGGATTCTTTATTCCTACAACGTTTTCCATATAGATGGAACCCATTCTGGCATACTGCAGCAGATGCGACGCGCGCGAATCAACATTGGCTCCGCAGTCGACCAGCAACGCGCACCCTTTAAGAGTAGGAATAAGAGGTGCCAGCGGTGTTCTCTCTATGCCCTTTATCCTGCCTGCGACCAGCTGTGCGCCAACCAGTACAGCTCCGGTGCTTCCGGCGGAAATGAATGAATCTGCTTCACCGTTCTTTATCAGATTCAAGCCGACCACGATGGACGAATCCTTCTTGCGCCTGATCGCCATGACAGGCGGTTCGTCGCATGAAATATTCTCTGAAGCCGGTTTTATTTCTATAGCGTTTTTGTCATATGTATATTTAGCCAGTTCAGCCTCTATCGAAGCAGTATCACCTACCAGAATGCAATGCACTTCACTGCACTCATTCACGGCTTCCACAGTGCCTTTGACCGGTTCGAACGGCGCATTGTCACCACCCATCGCGTCTATAGCCACTCTGACTGCATTACCCATTAAATCTGTAACCGCCTTTCGGAAAAATTCTTATGCCGCCGATCATTTCGCAGGCTTTTCGCCTTTTCTGTAGAAGAAGGACGAAATAGTGGAAAATCCAATCTTGCCGGGTGCGATTATCTGCTCCGTACTTCCCAAGAACAGTATGCCATCCGGTTTCAAAGCATCATGAAACTTTACATAAATCGCATCCTTCGCATCTTCGGTAAAATAAATGAGGACATTGCGGCATACGATCAGATCGCAGCCTGAAGGATAAGGATCGAGCAAAAGATTGTGGATCTTAAAATCAACGCATTTTTTTACTTCATCTTTGATCTTAAAGTTACTGTCACCAACCTGATCAAAATACTTTTTCTTGAATTCATCGGGAAGGCCTTTAAGACTCTTGGAATTATATAACCCTGCCTGAGCTTTTTCAAGTACCTGTTTATCTATATCGGTCGCTATGATCTTGATCCGATTCATGGGAACATACTTGGAAAGAAGCATAACCAGGGAATACGGCTCATCTCCTGTTGAGCAGGCCGCGCTCCATATCTTGAAGGAAGGCTTTTTTACCAGGTCCTTCACTACCTTTTCTTCAAGTATCTTCCATTGCTCCGGATTACGCCAGAATTCAGAAACATTGATAGTAAGGTAATTGACAAATTCCTCAAACTTGTCATGATTGGTCTTTATCAGATTGACATACTCACTGTACCCTTTACATTTCTGTTTTCCGATCAAAGTATCGATCCTTCTCTTCATCTGCCCTTCCTTGTACGCATTCAGATCGATCTTTGTAAGCGTCAAAATCTGTTTTTTGAAGCTCTCATAATCATCAGCCATTTGCTAAAAATCCCCTTTCTGTACGGATAACGATAACGGAATCCGGTCGCAAATAAAGACCATCCGAAACCACACCTAATATAATATCATTAAATTATACAAAAGCAAACACTTTTTAAAAAAATAAGAGCCCGCGATAAAACGGACTCTTAGTAAAATCTGGTTTAATGAATCATTCCTCAGCGGGCTTCGCATCCTCAGCAGGAGCCTCAGCTGTATCCCCGGCAGCGGCTTCGGGAGCAGCTTCCTTCTTCTCGGGAGCAAGCAAAGCCTTGATGCTGAGTGAGATCTTCTTATCTTCAAGATTGAAATCTACGATCTTGGCTTCAACTTCCTGACCAAGCTTCAATACATCAGCAGGCTTTTCGATATGCTCACGGGATATCTGGGAAACGTGAAGCAAAGCGTCAACACCGGGCGCAAGCTCGATAAAAGCGCCGAAATCTGTCATGCGGGCAACCTTGCCCTTAACGATATTGCCGGGAGCAAATCTGGTCTCTGCATCGATCCAAGGATTCTGATCAGCGAACTTCATGGACAAAGCAACCTTATGTCCCTGAATGTCCTTGATAAATGCTTTAACTGTATCTCCGGGCTTGAATACCTTCTTGGGATTCTCTATACGGCCCCAGCTCATTTCTGAGATATGAAGCAGACCGTCTGCACCGCCCAGATCGATAAACGCGCCGAAATCGGTAACGTTCTTTACTGTTCCTTCAATGATATCGCCAACCTTGATCCTGGAGAAGAGCGCAGCCAGAACCGCTTCCTTCTTAGCAACAATAAGCTGCTTGCGGTCGCCTATGATACGGCGTCTCTTAGGGTTGAACTCGGTGATGACAAATTCGATCTCCTGGTCAAGATACTTGCCCAGATCCTTTTCATAGATGTCGGATACAAGACTTGCGGGAATGAACACATTGGTCTCATCAACCTGCGCGCAGATACCGCCGGCAAGGATCTTCACTACCTTAGCCTTGAGAACTGTCTTGTTCTCGAATGCTTCTTCAAGGATCTTGCTGTCATGCTCAGCTTTGAGCTTACGTACGGAAAGCTGTACCTGTCCGTCTCCGTCATTGACCTTTACGACCTTTACGCGGATCGTGTCTCCTTCGTTCACAACTGTGGTAAGGTCGAGCGAAGGATCGTTTGTATATTCGTTTCTGGTAATGATACCATCGGCTTTATAACCAATGTTAAGAATGATCTGATCAGGCTTCACACTGATGACTGTTCCGTCGACTACCTCCCCGTTGTGTATGGTTTTGAATGAATCCTCCAGCATTTGTTCAAAATTTTCTTCAGACATTACTTTCTGAACCTCCTCAATAATTTTTTTGGGCGTTGATGCCCCTGCTGTAATACCTACACAACGAAATTTCCTGATTTCGTCTACCCTTAAGTCAGCGAGTGCCTGTATGTAGTAAGTATTAGTACATTCATTGACCGAAATGTCATAGAGCTTACGCGTGTTCGAGCTGTTTTTTCCGCCGATAACTATCATGGCGTCACACTCACCGGCAAGTTCACGCGTCTGCCTCTGCCTTACGTCGGTCGCGTTGCAGATTGTATTCACAACATTAATACTATAACCCATTTCAGACAAAATATCAAGCATTTGTTGAAATTTTTGCAAATTAAATGTGGTTTGTTCAACAACTGTCACATTTTTCCCTTCAGGAATACTTAACCCGGCAAGCTCCGATCCATCACTGACTACCATGTAGCCGCCGCTGCACCACCCACAGATCCCCTTTACCTCCGGGTGTGAAGCGTCACCGAAGATCAGTACAAATTCACCTCTTTTTCCGGCTTCGTCCACTATCCCATGGATCTTCTTTACGAAGGCGCACGTGGAATCGATCACATTGTTTGATGTATTGGACTTTAATCTTTCATAGATATCCCTTGATACTCCGTGAGAACGTATGATTATAGTCGCACCGCTTAAGGCATCCGCTTCTTCGATATTTTCCACAATACGCACGCCCTTCGCTTCCAGCTCACTTACCACGGTCTCATTATGTGTTACCGGACCGAAAGTATATACATTTCCGCCCTTCTCAAGTTCTTTGTATACGGATTCGACCGCACGGCTCACCCCGAAACAAAAGCCGGCACTTTTGACAGTTTTTATGATCATGCTCTTTTAAGTTACTGTTCACAGCCTTTCACTTCATCAAACAGTTTCATGCAGTACGTGGTCACCTCATCTATCGTCATATCTGAAGTATCTACTACCTTCGCGTCCTCTACACAGACCAGGGGGGAATTTTCCCTGTGCATATCGCGCCAGTCACGTTCCTCAATTTCCTTCGCGATAGTGGAAAGATCAGCCTCAGTTCCCTTTTCGACCAGCTCCTGAAATCTTCTTTTTGCCCTTACCTCAACGCTGGCCGTCAGATATATTTTCAGATCTGCGAAAGGCAGTACTACAGAACCTATGTCCCTGCCATCCATGACCACGTTCTTTGAACGGGCCATCTGCTGCTGCAGCGCAACCAGCTTCTCCCTGACCTGTCCGATAGCCGAAATCTTTGACGCGTTATCGCTGACCTTCTGCGTTCTGATACTGCCGGTCACATCCGCGCCGTTCAGCAGAACATGCTGCGCTTCGTCAATATAACAAATATCTACATCGATCTCAGAGAGATACCGGCATACTGAAGCCTCGTCCGAGCAGTCGATCCCCTTTTCCACATAAAACAGAGTTATCGCCCTGTACATAGCTCCGGTATCGATGTATGTAAATCCAAGTTCGGACGCGAATTTCTTTGCTATGGTCGATTTGCCTGCACCCGCAGGTCCGTCTATCGCTATGCTGTAATACTTCATTTTAAATTTCCTCCTCATAATCTTTTATACTGTCATCCGTCAACGTCTTTTAGTATCGCCTGTATTGCAGCCTGTGCGGTAGACCATGCGATCTGAAGGTTGAACCCTCCGGTCAGCGCGTCAACATCAAGAACCTCTCCAGCAAAAAAAAGCCCCTTTACCAGCTTCGATTCCATGGTTTTGGGATTTACCTGTCTTATATCCACTCCGCCCCTGGTGATGACAGCCTCGTTATATCCGGCAATTCCTTTCGACGTAAGCTCAAAGCTTTTCAGGAGCGTAATGAGCTTTCGGCGTTCCTCTTTTGTTATCGAATTGACTTTTCTTTTCCCATCTATACCTGAAAGCTCTATGATGACGGGTATTATGCTTGAAGGCAGAAGCTTGTCCAGAGCATTCGCGAAATAACGGTTCCTGCCCTCATCAAAATCCCTCAGCAGTCTGGCATCAAGCATTTCTTCATCAAGTCCCGGTTTAAGATCGATATATATTTTTAAGCTGCCGGAAGAAAGCTGACTCGTCATCAGAGCCGAAAGAGTCAGGACCAGAGGCCCGCTTATCCCATCGGCTGTAAACAGCATCTCGCCGAGTTCTTTATAAACTCTTTTATGATCATCATAGGCGCTCAGGACTATATTTTTCAAAGACAGGCCTTCCAGCCTTTTCACGAATCCTTCACTCACTTTTACAGCAGCAAGAGACGGGTATGTATCGGTCACATTGTGTCCGGTTTCCCTCGCAAATCGGTATCCATCTCCCGTAGAACCCGTCGACGGATAGCTTGAGCCTCCCGTAGCCACGCATACATAATCGGCAGTAAGTATATCCCCATTCATCAGCCTTACGCCTGATACCGCGGGCCCACTGCCTTCTTCCGGCTCTTTAACAACGATATTCTTAACTAAAGTTCCGAGTTTTACTTCAGCCTTGGTTAACGTGATCGCTCTTTCCAGTGTTTTAATCACATCACTCGATCTGTCGCTTGCGGGAAAGACGCGGTTTCCCCGTTCTGTCTTAAGCTTAAGTCCGTTATCCGCAAACCATTCCATACAGGCATGCGGATCAAAAGCCGAAACGCAGCTGTACATAAATTTCGGATTCCTGACCACATTTTTTAAAAAGGTCTCGTTGTCACATTCATTGGTCAGATTACAGCGTCCTTTACCGGTAATATACAGCTTTTTACCCAGTTTCTCATTTTTCTCGATCAAAGTGACCTTAAGATCCCGGTTTCCGGCAGCGGCCGCCGCCATCATACCGGCAGCCCCGCCGCCGATTATTATCAGATTTTTCAAAATACACCTCAAAAAAATGCCCCACATCATGTATGCGGGGTAAAAGAAGATTACCTGTAATTATTCCATGTATACAGAATCCACTGAAAATGAATTATTGTCGGTAATATATTGATCTCCTTTGATCCTGTACGAGACCCCTAAGACATCTTTTACATTGTCCAGAATACTCTGCGCTATGGCATCAAGAACCGCGTTCTCCATGCGGGCGCCCGAAGCAGCCACCGAATATATCGAATCATCAAAGCTGATAACGCATACTTTATCTTTGATCTCTATGCCGTCGACTTTGAGAACTATCGATTCATCTTCAAGCGAATCAAGTAAAAAATCGAGTACAAGTTCGGGAGTTATCTGTGTGCCGCCTTTTACAAGAGATGTGGCACGCTCCAGCTGGCCATTGCCGTTCACTACATAATACCTGAGTGTGATAACCTCAGTCTTGTCCTGATTCTGCACAGTCTTGGTAAGTTCAGGCTCTGTATCGGAACCGGTCGGTTCCGGACTTTCTGTGATCTGAAGACCCGGATCCGGTTTGGGCTTTGAAGTGCATGAAGAAACAGCCATGCAAAGAAAAATGCACAGTAAAACAGTCAAACAAGCATATCCGGACCGTTTCAACCCTTGTCACCTCCGCCTGAAAATGTAGACAATATCCCAATGTGAATTTAAAGGCGAAGTATGTCACAAGTGTGTTATTTCTTTGTCATATAAATGGTATTATCTTTATTTTATAAATTAGACGTATCGATAACATCCCTGTTTTTTATGATATAATCCGCCAGCGAGATTATCGTAAGCGCGGCCGCAAGCCACATAAACACTAAACGCGCATACGAATACCATACAGCATCGATCGTAAATATGAATAAAACACACATGATCATCTGAACCACTGTTTTTATCTTGCCCCACCAGCTGGCCATGATGATCACATGCTTTTCAGCGGCTATCTGTCTAAAGCCGCTGATAATAAATTCCCTGGCAATAATAATGATCGCGCACCATGCGGGAAATTCGGCACGTATCCCTACAAAGCATATCAGTGCGGTACTTACAAGCATCTTGTCGGCCAGCGGATCCATAAGTTTTCCAAAATCTGTGACCATATTATTTTTGCGTGCAAGATATCCATCCAGAAAATCCGAGAATGCCGCGACCAGAAAAATGATCAGGGCTGTCAGATCCGACCAGGGCTGCCGTAAAAGAAAAACAACGGCAAAGACCGGTATCATACAAAATCTGAACAGTGTGATCTTATTAGGTAAATTCATAAATACTCCTTAACAGCTGCCAAGCAGATCATATCCTCTGGCCCCGCTTATCGTGGCCGTTACAAATGTCCCAGTTATAAGTTCCCTGTCGCATTTTAAGAATATACACCCATCGATCCCCGGTGCATCCATATAGGATCGTCCGATATAAACACCTTCATCGGGGAGATAACCGTCAATGCATACTGTAAGCTCTCTGCCGTTCATCGAACTGTTTTTATCGAACACGATCTCCTGCTGGGCCAGCATCAGTTTCTTCCGTCTTTGCTCCCGGATGTTCTTTCTGATCTGCGGTTTCATTGCGTAAGCCGGTGTCCCCTCTTCCCGTGAAAACGTAAACACTCCCACTCTGTCCAGACACCCTTCCTTCACAAATGACAGCAGCTCTTCAAATTCCTCTTCGGTTTCCCCCGGAAATCCGCTGATCAGTGAAGTCCGTATAATGAGGTCGGGAAGCTCCTTTTTTAGTTTAAAGATGATATTCCTGATGTCCTTTCCGGTAGTCCTTCTGCCCATCCTTTTAAGCACAGGATCGGAAATATGCTGAATAGGCAGATCAATGTAACGCACCAGCTTTTTTTCCTGTTTAAAACATTCGATCAGTTCATCCGAAACCTCTTCGGGATAACAGTACATGAGCCTTATCCAGCTGATCCCGTCAATGGCCGCAAGTTCATGTATCAGTTCGGCGATTGCCTTATGTCCGTACAGATCTGTCCCGTAAATAGTCGTTTCCTGCGCTATGAGTATAAGCTCATTCACACCGTTTCCGGCCAGTTCCTCAGCTTCTTTCACCAGATCTTCAATCGGAAAGCTGCGATATCTGCCCCTTACATACGGTATTATACAGTAGGTGCACCTTTTATCACACCCCTCGGCAATCTTCAGATAAGAATAATGCTCAAGATCACTCTTTAATCGTCTTCGGTATTGGCTCTCACGGTATACCTCATCGGTAATGACTTTGAGCCCGTCATCAGCTTTAATGCAGGAATTTAACAGAGTGACGATACGTTCGCAGTTAAATGTGCCGAGAACACCGTCTACTTCGGGAATCTCCTTCAGTATCTCGTCTTTATAGCGCTGGGCAAGACATCCGGCTGCGATCAACACCTTTAGCCGGGCTGTTTTTTTAAGCCCGGCCATAGTCAGCAAAGTTTCGATTGATTCCTGCTTGGCATCGCCTATAAAACAGCAGGTATTGACAATACAGATATCAGCCTGATACTCGTCCTCAGTGATCTCTATTCCGGAATCTTTAAGTTCCCTGAGCATTTTTTCACTGTCAACGAGATTTTTATCACATCCGAGTGAAATAAAGAACAGCTTCATCAGTCTATATAATCCCAATCTCCGGCATCCTCGCCGCTAAAATAAAGCTCGATCTTCGAGTTCATATCAGTATTGTGGGTATTCTCAAACAACCCGACACCGGCTTTTGTACGGATAAAGTATCCGTCTTTTTCCTTGTAAAAACGAAGCCTTATATTTCCGTTGAAATCCCGCCTGAATGTACCGTCGGCCACTTCAAATTCCATTCCGTCATCAAACTCAACATAAATGGCGCATTCATAATCGATCCCGGCATACTCGATCTTTTCATTGTAAGGAAAATCGATCTTCTGTCCTTTTTCAACAGCGCCTTCAAACAGATAATCCACCATATTTTCCTCGGTGTCTTCAAAATATACGGAAATACTGGTAATATTCTTATCTGTGTCATTTTGTATATACAGATGCTTTCCCCACAACCCGTCAAGTATAATGATAACTATCAGTAAAGCCAGCACTACACAGCCGCATATCACGGCAGTGACGATCTGCTTCTTGGACAATCCCTTGTTTGCTTCTTTGTTGTTACTCATTTGGTTTTACTCTCCTTTTAGTTGTATTATCTGACCCGGAACCGTCAATATCAACGATCTCAGGTATATGTTCCTTATCAACGCTTCCCGTAAGGTTCGCCAGCAGATGTGACGAAACCGGACCGGCCAGCCAGAAAAACAGAATGATGACGATCAGCTTCAGCGAAGTAAAGTTAAAACCGCTTAAAACGACCAGTCCGATCATGACAAACAGAATACCGACTGTATCGCCCATCGCTGCCGAATGCATACGGTTAAGCACATAGCCGAACCTGAACACTCCGAATACCGAAACTATGGAAAATACTGCGCCTATGACTATCAGCACAGCCGCGATGATCTCTCTTACCAAATACTATCACTCCCTGCCGGCTCTTTTAAAGTGCCTTTCTTTTTTTTAGACGAACGATCTTTCTTTACGGTTCCACTATCTGTTTTCCGGTTCTGTGCCTCACGGTAAACACCGATATAGATTTTGGTAAGCACCACCACAGCCAGAAAGCTGATCATAGCATATATCGAGGCTATATCCGCCAGCCAGGACTCATGAAGAAGTATGGTGAGAACCGCGATGATCATGATCACATAAGTTCCGATCATATTGATGCAGACTATACGGTCAGCTACCGTAGGCCCGATGACAGCCCTGATAAAGCAGGCCGCTATCAGAACGATAAACAGTATAACGGCTCCGGTAAGCAAATATGTTATGAAAGGACTCATAAGCGCTCCTCCATCCTCTCAAGCCTGCGGACAAACACTGATGACTCGATCCCTTCGGCAAAGGCCCGATCCAGACAATGAACATAAAACTCATCATCATGAAGCGAAGCTGTTATGGTTCCGGGCGTAAGTGTAATGGAATTCGCAAGTATAACCTTTAACACCTTAGACCTGATACGTGTTTTAAAATGTACTATCACAGGCTTTATGCCGCGCGGTCTGAACAGCGTGATCCCTATTACCGCAAAATTACACTTCAGGATCTCAATCAGAAGAATACCCGCATATGATAAAAGATCAGGTATCAGCTTAATGGCTTTAAATTCTTTTTTAAAAGAATAGCCGGCAAACTTTACCAGAAAAAAGCATACCAGACCGGACAGGATCGCTCCAATGATAAATATCTCCCAGGTAAATTTCCCGTTAAAGACGATCCATAAAGCCAGCAGAAGGATAAACATGATGTCCCTCCAATGAAAGACCTGATACATCTCTGTACCAGGCCGTTATTATCTTTATTTGCCACCCTTTTTGAGAAGGAACGCAGGAATATTAACGGGAGGTTCCTTTTTGTCCGTATCCGCGGCGGCAGCTGTCTGAGCCGTCGTCTGAGCAGTCTTTCTGCCTCCTGAAGTGTTTCCGGCGGATGAACTTCCTGTACGGGAAGTAACTGAAGAAGCCGAGCCGGTCCTGCCCGAAGGTCTTAAGTACTGGTCAAGAGCGGATACTTTATTTTCGGAAGCAGAAGCGCTGCCGATCTCTTCACGTGAAGGAATACCAACCTCTGAAATCCCGGTAGCGATAACAGTTACAGAAACCACACCCTCGTCATCATCCGGAATGGAAAGACCGAAGATGACATTCGCGTTTTCACCGAGCCTGTCGGTTACCATATGTGCAGCTTCATCACATTCGTGGATGCCTATATCACCGCTGAAATGAATGATAACACTTTCAGCCTCATCGATGGAAGTTTCAAGGAGCGGTGAATGAATAGCCATCTCAACCGCGTCAAGACACTTGTTGTCACCTGTAGCAGCTCCGATACCGATATGAGCGACTCCCTTGTCTCTCATTACGGAACATACATCCGCAAAGTCCAGATTGATAATGGAGTTTTCATTGATAAGGGCGGTTATGCCCTGCACGCCCTGATGAAGAACTCCGTCTGCCATCCTGAAGGAATCCTTCATCTTGGTATTGCGGTCCGAAATTTCAAGAAGCTTGTTATTCGGAATGACGATCAGGGTATCTACACTCTCGCGAAGATTGGCAATACCGTTCAGGGCATTTTCCATACGCTTGGGACCTTCAAAATCAAAAGGCTTGGTAACGATACCAACTGTGAGGATCCCCATATCCTTGCATGCTTTCGCAATAACGGGAGCAGCTCCGGTTCCGGTACCGCCGCCCATGCCGCAGGTAACAAATACCATATTGGCGCCTTTTACAGCCTCAACTACTTCCTCGAGGCTCTCTTCGGCAGCTTTGGCACCCATCTCGGGACGCCCGCCGGCACCCAGACCCTTTGTAAGCTTTTCACCGATAACGATCGTATTCTCGGTACGGCATGCTTTAAGTGCCTGTTTATCAGTATTGACGCAGATAAAATCCACGCCCATGATCTTCTCATCTATCATGCGGTTTACAGCGTTATTACCAGCTCCGCCAACCCCAACAACTATGATCTTTGCCAATGAGCCGTTATCTTCCTGTAAAATCTCGAGCACCTTTTTGTCCTCCTTAAGTAACTATATTTAATATATTACATATATTCGGTATAATAATCAAGAAAAAATCACGAAAAAACAAATAAAAAATCTTTATTTAATTTTTTTATCTGCTACTCTAGCCTTCTTACGGATAATTCCTGATTTTTTTCGTTGTAATTTCTCATATCGTAGCGGTATTTTCCATTTCCCTTGTTACTTTCAACAGCCTCCATGACAGCCCCCAGATTGTTTATCCTGTAATCATAGTCGTCATCATTGCCCAGCAATACTTCATTGCCATCGATCTTTAAGGTGATATCGTCCCTGAGCCCGAATACAATGTTCTGAACCACTATCTCCTTCTGCTTCAGTCTCATGATCAGGGACAATAATCTGTCAAAGAGCTGTGAATCGCCCATTTCCAGTTTTTTGCCCTTTACCACATTTTCAAACTCAAGTCCCTCGATAAGAGGTATCCCTTCAAGGGGTTTTGAATCACTCTCCACCACCACGCCTTCACGGTCAAAATGCATATACTGCCCCATATGTTCAACGCATCCGATAACCGCTTTGCCGTATGCATAAATGATCACGGAGCTGTTGTCAATGACCTCCACATCAATCTTTTCGATAAACGGGTATCTGTATTTGGAGGAATGATTGACCTTCCATGCAAAAAGATAAGTATTGTGATCTATCCTGCTGTTGTCAAAAAGCCTGTTTTTTATCTCATCATCGCTGTAAATGGTGCCGTTCTTCAAAGAGATGTTTTTCAGGCGGAAAGTCACCAGAAATGCGGCTATGCCGCAGACTATTATAAAAACAATACTAAGCTTGGTATACCTGCTCAACTTCTTCATTAGGAACTTCCCTGACCGTATATTTTGAAACCGATAAAGCGATCCCCATTTCCGCCATCAACACCAGCAGAGAGCTTCCGCCATAGCTTATAAACGGGAAGGGAATGCCTGTAGCCGGCACACTGTTTGTAACTACCGCTATATTCAGCAGAACCTGCAGCGCTATGTGTGACAGCACGCCCGCAGCGATCAGTCCGCCGTACATATCCGGAGCGTTAATGGCTATGAGCATCAGCCTCCACAGCATAAACAGCACTGTAGCAATGACCAGTATGCCTCCGAAGATCCCGAGTTCCTCACATATGACGGTAAAGATCATGTCCGTGTGAACTTCAGGAATATAGCCGAGTTTCTCTATACTCTCTCCCAGACCTTTGCCCCAGAGTCCACCCGAAGCGATGGCATATAATCCGGAAAGTATCTGCGATCCGCTTTCAAGGTTTTCGGGATGAAGCCAGTTTTCAATACGCTCCGCCCTGTATCCGGCCATCATGACAAACACCGCGGCGAATCCGGCCAGCAGCATAAACACTATGGCATAATATGCTTTTTTTCTGGAAACAACAAAACATATGACCGTAAGGATACCTGCCATGATAATTGCTGTGGACAGGTTCTGCCTGGCCACAAGTACGAGCAGCGGAGCCATGGCCGCTACCACCACCAGATATCCCGACAGATAGTTCATCCTTTTGGGAGCCTTCTGCGCCAGATATGCCACCACCACTATAAAGCAGATCTTCGTGACCTCGGAGGGCTGAAAAGTACCGATACCGCGTATCATGATCCATCTGGAGGATCCGCCCGCTGAATAACCGTTTACAAGTACATACACCTGCATTCCCAGGCAAAGGATATACAGGATCAGTATAGGACGAAGCCACGTAATGCCGAACCATGGCTTTATATACCATCTGTAATCGATCTGTGATACAACTATCATGGCGAAAAAGCCGATGATGAGAAACAGACCCTGTCTGTTAAAATACAGCTTGGCGTCACCGTAATATCTCGCGGCGTTGTATGAACTCGTACTGTAGATCATTACCAGCCCGAATACGCCCAGAAAGATGCAGAGCATCACCAGAACGACATCATAATTACTGAAAAGAGTTCTTTTTACAGAATTAGAGCGCATTTACAAGCTCCTTGAAAATCTTTCCACGTTCCTCGTAATTTTTGAACATGCCCCAGCTTGCGCAGCAGGGAGATAACAGAACATTTTCACCGGGCAAAGCGTTCTTTGAGCAGAATTCCACAGCCATTTCCATGCTGTCAGCAAAAGTGATCGCGTTAAACCCGTGTGCCCTTGCGCAGTCGGCTATCTTATCCTTCGTCTGTCCCATAAGGATCAGATGCTTTATCTTATCCCCAAAACACTCTATCCACTCGCTGTAATCAGCTCCCTTGTCATAACCTCCGCCGATCAGATATGTCGGAGCGTTCATGGCTTTTACGGCCTGAATGGAGGCATCAGGGTTGGTCCCCTTTGAATCATTGTAGTATTTCACGCCGTTTTTGGTCGCCACATACTCGATCCTGTGTTCAACGGGCTTAAATGTACGCAGCGCCTCACGCAGCGTTTCATCGGGTACTCCGAAATAATATGCCACCGCGCAGGCAGCCATGACATTTTCATAATTATGCATGCCTATAAGCTGCAGTTCATCAGTCTTGCAGACGCAGACCGATTCCCCTTTGACGGCCCTGTAAATGGCTCCGTCTTCATAATAGAACCCGTTATCGAGCCTGCGCTTTGATGAAAACCACACCACGGTGCTCTTTAGTCCGCTTGCGCATTCCCTGAGCGTCGCGTCTTCGTAATTCAATACGCATATATCTTTTTCGGTCTGATTTACAGCTATATTCATCTTGGCATTGATATAGTTTTTCATGGTATGGTGCCTGTCAAGATGATCCGGAGTGATATTCAGTATAACAGCGGCATCAGGCCTGAAGGTCTCTATGGTGTCCAGCTGAAAGCTGGAAAGCTCCGCCACAGTCATCGAAGTATCTTTGGTATTTTTTGCGAATTCGGTATACGGAGTGCCGATATTTCCAACTACTATAGTGTCTTCATAAACTTTGGAAAGAATATGTCCCGTCAGCGCCGTAGTGGTCGTTTTACCGTTGGTTCCGGTAATACCGGCAAGTTTACCTTTCGCATAGTAGTATCCCAGCTCGATCTCCCCGATAACCTTCGTTCCGCGTTTTTCCATCAGCAGGACAAATGGCAGATCCTTGGGAACTCCGGGGCTTAAGATCAGATAATCAAGTTTTTCGCGGCAGTCTTCGGGAATATCTCCAAGCACAACACGCCCGTTGAACCTTCCCGACAGCCTCAGACGTACCGAAGCTTCGTCAAGCAGCCCTTTTGTATTGGCATCGTAAAGTACGATCTCCGCGCCCGAATCGGTCAGAAGATCCGCAGCGGCAGTACCGCTGATACCCGCGCCGATGATCATTACTTTTTTTCCTATAAACCTGTTCACGTTTTCCTCCATTGCTTTTAGACAAAATATCGCGATGCCGGGATCATATGATAATATGAAACCATGCTCCCTGCATCAATATATAGTATATTATCAAATCAAGTATACATTATATGCTACTTGTTTTTTCTAGTCAAGCCCTTCCGGAAGAACATCCGAATTTAGTTCATCATTGTCCGAACCATCACCGCTGCCCGAAACATTTCCGATCAGATCATAATCCACATGATACTCTATCCCGCCTTCAGCCGGATAAAGACCGAGATAAGGAAGTATCTCCTTCATTATGGATGCGCACATTCTCGTCGCAGGTCCCGAACTGCCTGCCATTTCCGGATCATGAACCTCATCGATCACTATGTAGACCAGCACTTTGGGATTATCTACGGGAGCAAATCCGGCGAAAGATACAACATACTTTTTCTCTTCTCTCGGACGTTTTTGAGCCGTCCCGGTCTTACCACCGATCAGATAACCTTTTACCTTCGCGGGAGTCGCGGTTCCCTGCTCAACGGTCATATATAGGGCATCCCTGATAAAGTCTGATGTTTTTCTGCTGACAGTCTGTGTTTCCACAGTATTATCACTGATCTTGACCACACTCTGGTCGCTGCGCCTTATCTGGCTGACAACATGCGGATTGTAATACGATCCTCCGTTCAGGATCGAGCAATATGCCGCAGCCACCTGCACCATGGTAACATTGAACGTGGTGCCGAAGCTGCTGGTAGCAAGCTCTGTATCTCTCAAATTCTTCCTGTCTATAATGATGCCTGCGGATTCTCCAGTCAGGTCTACTCCCGTCCTGCGTCCAAAGCCGAATCTTTTCTCATATTTGAAAAAAGTGTCAGGCCCCAGCTTTTCGGCAATATCCATCAATGCGCAGTTGCAGGATTTCATCAGTGCCTCGGCCAGATTTAAGTTTCCGTGTCCGCTTTTTGAATTGCAGCCAATCTTCCACCCTCCGACCTCTTTGAAGCCTTTACATTCAAAAGTGGAACCGGAAAACACCTTGTCTTCTTCCAGAGCAGCTGCAACAGTTATCGTCTTAAAGGTCGATCCGGGTTCATAGGTATCTGAGACACAGAAATTACGCCACATACGGTACATAGCGGCCAGCTTTTCTTCATCAGTCATGAATTCCAGCTCTTCTTCGGGATACACTCCCTCCAGTTTTCTGGGCTCGTTAAGATCGAATTCACGATTTGAGGTCATGCCCAGTATTTCACCGTTAGACGGATCCATAACTATCACGCCGATATTGTTGCAGCCGATATCACGGTTGAATTCAGCTACCTTCTCTTCAATGATCGTCTGAATATTGTAATCAAGAGTCGTGATCAGCGTATCTCCTGCCTGGGCAGCCCTTTCCACCTTCTGCATGTTCAGTTCGGAATCATAATACCCGTAGGATATCCCGTCCGTTCCGGTCAGTTCATCATTATAGTATTGTTCAAGTCCGTAATTGCCTGAGCCGTCATTTACAAAACCGATAACGTGCGACGCAAAAGAATTGTGCGGATATATACGTTTGTATTCCTCTTCAAACCACACACCTACCACAAATTTGTGCGAAGACTTGTACTTGTTGAATTCAGAAACCTTTGAATAGTCAACATCCTTTTCATAAACTATATATGAGTTGTCAGCGTTTTCCCTTATAAGGCGGCTTATCTCATTTTCATCATAACCGAGGATCTGTGTTATCCCCTTTAAAGTGGGCTCAAGATAATAATCCTGGCTGTTTATGACCTTCGGATCGATGACCACGTTATATGTTTTTTCGCTCCGTGCCAGTACCACACCGTTACGGTCCAGTATCTTTCCGCGTTCACTGGCTACAGTCTTGGTGGAATAGCTCTGCTGTGACAGGACAGCCTTGGCGTATTTTTCACCGTTGACATTGTTTAAGTATACCAGCCTGCCTATAAGTATCCCACATAAAACAAGAATCACGAAGAAGACCCCGTAAAGGTTTTTCTTCATGATACTCGTCATTTTTCTGTATTCTTTTCTTCGACGTTCTTCTCTGTATGTTTCCATGATGTACCTGCCGGTGCTGTTTATATGGCAGTACTTTCAGGGTATCTGCGACATCTGGCGCACATATCCCCCGTCTGCGGGTTCATACGTCACCTTTTCGTTATCATTGGGGTAAACCATGCCCAGCCTTCCTACTGCCATACTATAAATATAATTTCTATCCATCTGCGTGTCAAGAGAAGCTTTCAAACTTTCATTCAGGGCAGTTACATCAGCCAGCTCGTTTTTCGCGATGCTGATCTTTTTTTCCGTCTGGATAATATCGGATCTGGTCTCCAGCATCAGAAACGAAGTGACAAGCAGCGCGCATACAGCCGCAACCATGGTCAGGGTATATCCAAGGTTGATGTCTATTTTCCATTTAAGCCGTGCCCTGGGTTCTGCCGCTTCCCCTGTTTCTCTTGATCTTTCCCGTGACCATTCGCCGGAATTTTTAAGATTGCCGCGTCTTAACGGCTGGGGATCCGCATATTCCTTCTCATATTCCTGCTCGTCCTCATATTCCTCGTCGTACAATTCGGTGGCAGTATCGAGCTTTCTTACAGCATTCCCCTCATATACGCTTCTACTGCGCAAATTTTCATAGTAATTTCTGTTGTAAGCGTATTTACCAGTCTTCTGCGCCATATTCTCCCCTAACCTTTCCTTAACCGTTATCCCCAGGCTTCTCCCTTATTTCTTTTCAAAGACTCTAAGTTTGGAACTCTTTGCTCTTATATTATCTTCTACCTCATCCTCATCCGGAATTATGGGTTTTTTTGTTATCACTTTACCCTTTGAGACCCGGCCGCATACGCAGACGGGAAATTCAGGAGGACAGACGCACGGGTTTTCAGCCTTATTAAATATATTTTTCACGATCCTGTCTTCAAGCGAATGGAATGTGATCACGCACAACCTTCCCTGCGGCGATAATCTTTCGATCATCTTATCCAGAGTCTTTTCAAGGACCTCCAGTTCACGGTTGAGCTCAATCCTGACAGCCTGAAATGTCCTTTTTGACGGATGTCCGCCTGCAGCCCTTACCTTCGCGGGTATGGCCGCCCTGATGATCTCATTCAGCTCAAAAGTAGTCTCAACAGGCTTAACCTTCCTTGCTTCACATATGTGCTTCGCAATGTTTTTCGCGAATCTGTCCTCGCCGTAATCCCTTATGATTTTGAACAAGGCGATTTCGTCATATGTATTGATGATATCGTATGCGGTTTTCTCCTGATCCAGATCCATCCTCATATCGAGAGGAGCGTCGTATCTGTATGAAAAACCGCGTTCCGGCGCATCCAGCTGGTGAGATGAAACTCCCAGATCAAGGAGTATCCCGTCAACCTTTGCTGCGCCCGCTTTCGCTAATATACTTTCAAAAGCCTCATAATTGCTTTTGTATATTTCATATTTCGGAAGTTCACTTGCTTTAACCCGGCTGCTCATCATTTCTTCGAGTGTTTTTTGGAGCTTCTTTCCTGCCGCAAATATCGCTTCCCTGTCCTGATCGATACCGATCAGCATTCCGCCTTTATGCAGGCTTTTCAGGACTCCGGAAGCATGTCCCGCGCCTCCGAGTGTTCCGTCCAGATAAATACCTTCAGGTTTGATGTTCAAACCTTCGATCACTTCTTTATAAAGAACCGGAACATGTTCAAAATTGTTATCCCCCATCTTCCGGACCTCCCTGAAGTACAAGCTTATAACACCTTACAGTCTTAATCCAAACTCTGTGGACATCCTTTCGGCAATATTCTCCATACTGTCATCGGCCTGACTCTCATCGAGCCTTTCCTTCGCCCACAGTTCGATCTTATCTATAACACCCACAAAAACGACATCCTTGTCGATTCCTGCCAGAGCTTTAAGGTTTTGAGGTATCAGTACTCTGCCCTGGTTGTCGATCTCTGCTTCGGCAGCATTCTGAGTGAAGAATCTTCTGAATTCTCTGGTCTGTTTGGTAAAAGGCAGTCCGGCAAGCTGTTCCACAAAGCTTTCCCACGCTTTCATGGTAAGCAGGTAAAGGCACCCGTCAAGACCCGATGTAATAATGAATTTTCCTTCAAGTCCTTCTCTAAAACGCGCCGGAATGATAACCCTGTTCTTGGGATCCAGTACGTGTCCATACTCGCCCATGAACATTTTTATCACCCCCCACTATCAACCACTTACTACCACTCTGTCACCACCTTGTCATCATATTAACACGAAAATGTCATAAAATCAAGCATAATTTTAAAAATTTTTCTACAATACGGGAGGGGCGTATTCCTGAAAACTTAATTTACTAAAATGTATAAATAATGTAGGAATAAGATATTACAATTGAAGTCTATCCAAGTTTTTCTTGACATACTTTCAAATAAACTATACAATCTACTTAACACTATTTATATACTACTGATTAATAGGAGGTGACTTATGATACCAGTCGAAGGACTTGTTGGAATTGTGATAGCTATTATTGTCATTTGGGCTGTTTATCAAGGTTTCAAAGTAACTAGTAAACCTAAGACCGATAACAAACAAATAAATAATTACCAAACTAAACCTATAAACACTCAAGTCAAGCCTAACGAACACAAGAGAACCAAAGTAACTACCATCACAGAGGAAGAACGCTGGAGTTAACTTACCAACAAGATTCTCTAATAAGAGAGTCCTACTTAAATTAAGTAGGACTCTACTCATCTAAGTATAAGATTGCTCTATTTATACCAGAATTACCATCTTTATACCAAGTCTGAACTAATAATGACTCACAGAATGGAATAAACCTCTCGACAAGATCTGTAGCGTTTCCGAAATTTATCCACTTACCATCGACTAAAAACCATGTTGGTCTGTACGAATTATTATATTCATCTGAAGTTAATCCTCCAGCCGCTGAAAACGATTCATATGTCAGGGTCTGAGATACCCACACATACGTACCATATGGACCATTAGGCGCTGTCCCTCTAAGAACCTCAGTACGCTTGGCCTGACCAACATAACTCCCTTGATTTGATGCATAAGAAGATGCCATGCCACCATATGTTAAATACGGAACTAATAACATACCAGATCCTGTTACACGGCGACTTCTCCATCCGACGTACCCACCTAACCCTGCATCAGCATTCTCTGTTAGTGTTGTACCTACTCTGTAACCATACTCAGCACGTGCAGATGCAACCATCCTGTCACGATCAGCTTTCAAACTATTCTCAAAAGACTGCCAATCACCTATATGTGGATCCTCTGCAAAGCTATAAGAATAATGACCTTCTATGTCTACCCATTTTAGTGTATAAACTCCCCCCCCACAGAGAACTTTGCATCCTCAAAACTACTTATAAAATCATATGACCTCTGTGAGCCACCTCCACCTCCACCACGGAAGGCACCTGGCACTACGAATCCAGACATACTCTCACCTCCTACTCAATATCAATTATACTAATTACACAATATTTCGCCTAACTTCCTTAATCTGCTAACATAATCACTTATGCTCTTCCTCATTATCATTTACTATAACCAACCTACCTTCATAACACTCTACTCTCACTTTATCACCAATATCGAAACCAAACTGCCTTACCCAATCACCTTGAATAACAATCTTCGGTACAGTCTTCTTAAAAGCACCATTAGACTCATATATCTTTAATCTATGTAAACCTCTAGCCATATACTAACTCCTATCTGCTATTCCATTTAGCCCAAATCTTCTTCTTAGTTGCCTTCAGATACTTTACTTGACAATCCTCAGACATGTAACCAAATTATATAATACTACTCGTATCAAAACTTGATAGATCAAGAGACTCTGCTTGACACTCATTCCACTTAGCTAAAATCCTTTCATCAGCTGTCTCAAGGAACTCTACTTTACACCAAGCAAATATGCCCATCATGTCTCTAACGTTACTTGTATCAAAATTTGATAAATCAAGAGACTTTAATTTACAACTGTGAAACATCCATCGCATACACGTAACGCTACTTGTATCAAAACTTGATAAATCAAGAGATTCTGCTTTACACTCCTTGAACATGCTACCCATGTCGGTCACACTACTCGTGTCAAAGTTTGATAAATTAAGAGACTTTACTTTACACGCCCAGAACATGCCACTTACATCTGTAACACTACTTGTATCAAAGCTCGATAAGTCAAGAGACTCTGCTTTACACAAAGAGAACATATAAGACATGTCTGTAACGTTACTCGTATCAAAGCTTGATAAATCAAGAAACTTTGCTTGACACCCTTTGGAACAAGTAACGGGCATTTGTCAGATCCCTGCTGATATACCACACCTGGTTATCCTCATCCGTTATATCCTTTATAAGTAACCCAGCTCTCTCTATTTCAGACTTATTACCTTGACCATTAAGCTGCTCTTTTATTTTCTTTTATACTATCTGCATTACCACTATACTTAGAATCTATATCCAT
>JAILRI010000128.1 GCA_024698555.1 Lachnospiraceae bacterium | reverse complement strand
TACGGAATTATCGCACGGAGTGCTTCACAGAGAGCAGACTTTGGCTACCGGCGGTGAGATGTGCGACTATTGGATCGTTCCGGACAGGCTTAAAGATCCGAAATGATAAAAATGAAAGAAGTTATTTGGAGGGTGAAAAATGCTTTGGTATGTATTTGTGATCGAAGCAATAGTATTTGCGGCACTTTTTACGACGATACTTTTTGTGTCGTTTCACGGCGAAAAGATGTACAGCCCCGCGTGTATTCATAATTATCCGCCGGACATTCAGGAGGAATACTTCAAAACCCATGAAAGAGTTGATGTATCTTCCAAATCGAAAAAAGTAATTTTGGCCAAGTCCTGCGGGATATTGATGTTTACGGTGATACTGTTCTTCTGCTCAAAGATCGCAGGTGCTGAGACTTTCTGGCAGGGATTTGGGATATCTTTTGGGCTGATGGCGTGGATCGGGGCGTATGACACATTCTTTTTAGACTGGGTTTTGTTCGCAAATATTAAGATGTTCAGGCTGAAGGGTACGGAGCATATGGATAAGGCCTATCATCAGAAGTGGTTTCATTTGAAGGGAGCTATCTTCCCGGGACTTGTGTTTGCTCTGATACCTTCATCACTGGTTGGATTGCTTATAAAGTTTTTCTAGGGAACTGGCAATATACTTTACTTACAGTAATCGTTTTATCTATGATAACGGCGGGATTATTAATACTGCTTTACAAATTGGGTTTTTTAAAGAAGAGGTCTGTATAACATGATTATCACGGCTGTTGCGGTCGGAACCAGAGGAGATGTGAATCCTCTGGCTGAACTTGGCGAGGAAATGATCGGAAGGGGGCATCAGTTCAGGATACTTACATCCGAAGCCTTCCGTCCGCTCATAGAGAACAAAGGCGTCACATTCATAAAGCTTGATACCGATGCGGATCATGTTATGAAGTATCTGGTCACAGACTATAAGACGAGCCTTGATTTTGCAAAGGGTATGTTCCGGCTCAAAAAAGAGAATCCCGGATTTATGGAACAGACGCTTTTCGCAATAAAAGGTTCTGATCTTGTTATGTACGGGACCTGTGCGGCATTTGCACGGCATGCCGCGGAGTATCTTAATATTCCTTGCGTACGGGTATTCTATAGTCCTATGGACCCGACGAGGCAGTATTCGCTCTATTCCGATGAGTATGATTCTGACAGGGTTCTGAAGAGCTATAACGGATTGCCGCGGGGAATGAGTCTGATGACGATGATCGCTCTTAACGGATGGAGACGATCGGTCGGACTTCCGAAGTGGAAGATCGGAAGCCACTATACGGAGATGTATGGCAGAAAAGTCCTTACATTTTATCCTACCAGTCAGGTCCTGATGCCGCCTGATCCCGCGTGGGGCGATCATATACATGTAACGGGATATTGGTACCATCCTGAAGAAGCGGCAGCAGATTACGAGGAGCCGAAAGAACTTACGGCTTTTCTGGAGGCAGGCGAAAAGCCGATATTTGTGGCTTTCGGCAAGGCTGAATCATCTGAACTTGCCAAATTGCAGATACTGACACTTGAAGCGTTGAAAAGAACGGGTATCAGAGCCATAATCCAGGCGTTTCAGATAACTGAAAAAGACAGGATCAACACGGATAAGCTGTTTTTTATAGATACCGTACCATATCCGTATATATTTGAAAAAGTGCAGGCAGTGGTGCATCACGGCGGAAACACAACAAACGGAATGGGACTGAGAGCGGGATTACCTACGCTTGTAATCGCGCTTGCACTCGATCAGTACTTTTACGGCAGGATGGATCACAGGATCGGGTGCGGGCCTGAGCCTTTGTACATACGAAAAAGATTATGTAGTATAGAGGAAATAGCTGATGCCTTGAAGGACCTGGTGAGCGGCAAGTATGATGCAAAAGCATTGGAAGTATCACAGAAGATCAGAGAAGAAAATGGCGTAGTAACAGCCGCAGATGCTATAGAGAATTATGTTTCGAAGAAAGGCACAGGCGGAAGAAAATGATGCTTATTGTAAAAGTTATTATTGAAGGACTCGGACTTGGATTTTTGCTGTATCTTATCTGCGCCATAGGCATCAGAAACGGCGCTGTCGGTATGGTGCACCTCTATAGCAGTGAAGTTCAAAGACGTGTGATTGAAAACGGACTAACTACTGCAGAAGAGATAAAAAGAAGGGGCATTCTTTTTAAGTGTATATGTATACCGGGGTATTTCATTTATGTCCTTGTATGCGCCTATGCGATCAATGGAGCAAGAGGGTTTATAAGCGGTTTTTGGCAGATGTTTTTAATACTTTCCATTATGAACGTGATCGACAGGGTCCTTGTGGACGGGTATTGGGTAGGACACACGGATGCATGGGATATTCCGGGGACGGAAGATCTGAAACCGTATATCACTTACAAGGATAAGATGAAAAAATGGATCATGGGCACAGTCGGAATGGCGGTCATATCTGCAGCGCTTTCCGGGATCATGTGCCTGATCTGTTAGTTACTTTATCAGATGGGAGCTTATGATATGAGGATAGCACTTATTATTGCCTGCATAGGACATGTTATCTGTGGAATAACGGATTGTATGTTGGCTTATACAAAGGATGGAAGATTTGATTTTTCAGATATAAAGGACAACGAAAAGATGCAGAAAACTTTCTCGTCGATGCCGTTAAAACAGGTAGAACTGGCAATGTTCATCGGAATCATTGCGCTATTTGCATCAGGCTTCGGATATATTGAGATCAGCCGATGGATTTCGGAAACATCACCTGTGACAGGTCATATTATGCTCATTGCTTCAATGTTCTTTCTCGTTTTGATCTCTGCACATCACGTTTTGTGCGGGGCTGTGGAGTGGTTCTATGTAAAACTGGGAAGAACGGATGAAGCACTGAAGGCTGTTACGGATTTCTTTAAGAGTACGATAATAGCGGCGATTGCTTATGTGGGATTGCTGGTGTTTGCGGTCCTGTTTTTTATACTTATCGTAACGGGAAAAACAGACCTGCAAAGATGGGCATGTGTTTTCAATACGATTCCCGCATTTCTGGTACTGGCTCCCACCAAAGTGCCTGCAAAAGGTAATATAGCCAATGCGTTTATGTTTCTTGGACTGGCCTTAATGTTATAGAGGTGGCACCGGTATGACTGATATCATGACAGTATCATGAAAAGGAGGTCCTTTTAGATGGAAAAATATGATGTGAATATGCCCATTGTTCTCAAGAAGGGCGTATATCAGTTAAATGACGAAGCAAATTTCAATTACCAGCTTAATCGTGTTATCAACTGGGACGGTGGTGAACTGGCTGATGTACAGGAAGTCGCAGGAAAGATCCATGACAGCGCGGATTGGAAGCGCGAACTTATCGGACTCGGCGATATGGCAATGAATGAAGGCAGAACAGGCAATGCCATTGCCTATTATCGTATGAGCGAGTTTTTCATGTATGACGGAGATCCTGATAAAAGAAGGTACTATGAGAAAGCAACAAAGCTTTTTTACGAGTATTATGCCGATTTCTTTGAAGGTGTAAACAGAAGGATAGAGCGTTTTGAAGTGCCTTACGAGAATGTAAAACTGCCTGTGATGCATGCCGTACCCAAGGATGAGAGCAAGGGTACGATCCTGATACATGGCGGAAATGACAGCTATTTTGAAGAGTTTCTTTTTACGGTCCTGTACATACAGGAGCAGGGGTTTGAGGTATATATGTTTGAAGGACCCGGACAGGGCGGAGTTATGCGTGCTCAGGGTATGCACTTTACACATGAATGGGAGAAGCCGGTTAAAGCGATCCTTGACTATTTTAAGCTGGAGGACGTGACGATCATCGGCATATCCCTTGGAGGATATCTTGCTCCGAGAGCAGCAGCCTTTGATAAGAGGATTACAAAGGTCGTTGCATGGTCTGTGTTTCCCTGCTTTCAGGATATCCTGGTCAGCATGCAGCCTAAGAATGTGCAAAAAGCATTTCATATTTTGATGAAACTTCATGCCAGACCACTTATGAATCTTGTGTTTAACAAGAAAGCAAAGAAATCGCCCATCATCGACTGGGGTATCAAACATGGTTGCTATGCATATGAGGCAAAGGATGCATACTCCTACGCCAAGAAGCTTAAGCTATACGATCTCGAGCCGGTGGCAGACAGGATTACTCAGGATATGTTGATCCTCGGTGCCAATGGCGATCATTTTATTGATTATACCTTGATCGGTCGTGAGATCAATATGTTAAAGAACGTCAGAAGCCTCACATTCCGCCTGTTCACCGATAAAGAAGATGCACAGAACCACTGCAATGTGGGTAACGGCAAGCTCGTCGTTGATGAGATATTGAATTGGATATGCAGGATATAACAGTACATGTGGAAAAAATGGAAGCGTTCATATTAAACCAGAGAAAATGCGGCGACAAGAATGAGATATGAAAATTTTAATTATAATGAACATGGTTTTGTGGGGCATCTGGCAGAACCGGATAATGGAAGCAAGAGAGCAGTGATCATAGTTATGGGCGGCGAGCAGAGTCTTCTTCCCGGAATAAAATTCGCCGAGCGATTTGTGGATTATGGTATTACAGGACTTTCGGTTTCTTTGTTCGGCGCCGAAGGACTGTCCGATTCGCCGGACCGGATTCCGGTGGATATGTTTATTCCTGCGGTAAAATATCTCAAAGAGAAAAAGGGGATACAGCATATCAGTATCTATGGTCAGTCAATGGGATCGATCTTTGCGGTGCTTGCGGCACAGTATATCGGTGGTTTTGATAACCTCATTATGGTAAGTCCGACACATGTGCCGTTTGAAGGAACGCTAAAGAATAAAAAGACTATGACAGGTCATAGTGTTGCGACATGGAAGGGAGAAGATATCCCGTATGTAACGGCGGATTTCTCACAGGTTAAAGCCGCAAAGTATCAAAAACATCCTGATGCAAAATGCAAGGTGACGGGAATGTGGGTTGCATATCATGATGCATATCTGGATGAAGTAAAGGTGAATGCGGCTAAACTTACTCCCGAAAAATCAGATGCCAGGATACTTCTGATAGCAGGAGATGAGGA
The DNA here is from genome assembly GCA_024698555.1 of Lachnospiraceae bacterium. GTDB lineage: Bacteria > Bacillota > Clostridia > Lachnospirales > Lachnospiraceae > RUG11977. Next base: position 3,566 of record JAILRI010000128.1, on the reverse strand, counting down.
TGAAGCCTGGCCGGCGGAATATTCTGTCAGGAAGATAGAAAAAGACCTTAGGGCTGCCGGGTACAGTAAAGATGTAAAAATCATCATTTACTCGCACGGAAGCCACTTAAACGGTCTTATGCCCAATCGGGAACGCGAAAAGAAATTGTATCGTAAAATCCCACTTATAGGATTGATGTACAGGACATTTGGAAAATACAGAAAGGAAAATTTGTCTTATTTTGAACAGTCGGAAAAAGAGATCATTGACTGGATTAAGGCATAGATCATGGATGATATCATTTATTGAATGAATTATAAATACCCCGTGGTTGTCTGACAAACTGTCGGATGACCACGGAAATTTTTTTTGTTGACAAAAAGATTAGCTTGTGCTAACCTATGCTTGTGACCAAAATAATAAAATGGTCATAAGAAAGGAACAGCCTTTTATGCCTGACAGAGTATTTACAGATGAACAAAGGAACGAGCTGAGAATGATCATGCTGGAAGCTGGATTTCCTTTGATCAAAAAATATGGTGTAACGCATACAACAATTTCAAAGATCACCGATGCGGCAGGAATAGCCAAGGGAACTTTTTATCATTTTTGGAAAAACAAAGAAGAGTACCTTGCCGAACTCATTCGTTATCACAGGAAGAAAATGCTGCCACAGTTAATAAGCGAAGATGTTCTGGCTGGAAAAAGAAAACTCGGAAGAGAAGATGCCCGGATATATTTTCGACATCTGGTTGATAAGGAAAAGAGTATTTACGCCCACATGACTCTTGAAGATGAGTCAAAACTGATGCAGAAAACATCGGATTTTGTACCTGATGAAGAAAAAGAAAGCTCTATAGCTGTCCGTCTGCTTAGTATGTTGGACGGTGTCAGAACGGATGTTGATATGCTCCTTCTTGCCAATATGACGAAGATCCTGGTATTGACAGCCGAGGCGAAAGATGAACTTCATGAGAGCGCATATGAGAGAACGATAGATGCGATCATCGATGGAATTTTAGACCTTATTTTTGAGAAAGGAAGTGCTAAAAAATGAAAAAGATCAAAGAAACCGATAAGGGATTTTACGGATGTTACTGGCCCTGTATGGGTCAGGATACCCATCATGCAATAATAGCAATGCTTGGTGATGACTGTGAAGATCACGTCGCAAAATCGGGAGCAAAGTGGCTTCATAAAAAATACGGAGTGAATGTATTGACATTGTCTCCGGCCCACAAGGATTACGGACATCATAATCTTCCGGTTGAAAGGATCGGGGCGTCGATCGAATACCTGAAGAATAAAGGCAATAGAAAATTTGGGATCGCGGGAGCATCAACTACGGGAATGTTTGCTCTCATAGCGGCATCTTTTTATCCGGAGATAACGCTTACGATCGCTATGACGCCCTGCGATTTTGTTATGGAGGGATTTTACCGGGGAAAGCGTGACGGGCAGGAAGAGTGGCCGGGAGAAGGAGAATCGACAGCTTCATGGCAGGGAAAACCGCTGCCTTATCTGCCATTTGTTTACCGTCATCCTGTATATTATCAAAAAATGAAAGCAGATGCGAAGATCAATAAGGATCTGATCGTGTCGAGAGGAGTCTTTGACGATTCGGAGAAGGCTCATCCGATTCAGGAAGAAGAGTTCATCAAAGTTGAACGTATTAAGGGAAAACTTCTTCTGATAGGCGCAGAGGATGATGTCCTCTGGGATACCGCGAAGTACATACGACGTATGGAGGAACGCATTGCCAAGATGCCGCATGAATGCGAGGTTGAGAGCATGATCTATGAGCATGCCACACATTTTGTTTTTCCAGAGAGCCTGCTTAAGCAGATGATGCCGGTCGGAGGAAGTTCGTTTGTAGGAGTATTTAAAGCCGGAAGAGAATATAAAAAAGAATGCAAGGAAGCTCGAATGGACATAGACAGAAGAGTAAATTCCGCTATTGTCAGCTGGACGAAGGAGGAATGAGATGACCAAAGAAAAACTGAATAAAATCTATAAGATGATGCTTTGGGTTGTCCCGGGAATGTTGTTGGCTATGATCGGGGATTATTGTATGGGGATCGAGCCTAAGGAAAGCGAAACAATATCCGGAATGATTTCTTCCGGCTGGCTTACGATTGCAGACTGGAGGATAGCGGTTTCAAATATCGGAGGACTTGTCGGTACTATTTGTTATACTGTTGCAGCACTTTCATTTGTTGATTTTCTCAGATTCAAATACGCGGAATGTAAGAGCAGGTATGATAAGGTGTTCATCAACCTGTTTATCGTGGGATTGATCCTTGGAATAATGAGTTTTATGTATTTTCATCTTGCCTGCGGAACGCTCATTCATAATTATAACGTGATAAACGATGCGGCAGGAGGGAATACCGATATAGCGGTTAAAATGTGGGACCGCACATATATGGTACAGATCGTGCCCTATTGGACTACGTTTTTTGCTTTTGAACTGACAGTACTTGTCGGCTGGATAGGTATGGTTTTAAGAGGCACGTTCAGGATCAAGAAAATATGGATCCTTGCGGCTCCGCTGATCGTTGCGGGAATAGGGTATCTGATAGAGATTATTATTCCCTGGCAGTTTAACGGTTTTTGCTCCGGGTTTGAGAGTATGGGCTGGATGATCATGTTCTTCGGCGGACGGCAAATGATCAAAAAGGAGATAGGCGAATAGATAATAGTATAAACTTGTATAGATAAAGCCTATTGACTCAGTAGGTTATTAACAGTATAATTTTCTCTAACAAAGGGAAAAGGATGGTAAAGAAAATGATCTCAAGGGACGAAGCTTTTGTACTGCTTAAAAAGTACAACAAGGATCCGTTTCATATCCAGCATTCGCTGACCGTGGAAGCGGTTATGAAATGGTACGCAAAAGAACTCGGATATGCTGATGATGCTGAATACTGGGGGATCGTGGGACTTCTTCACGATATCGATTTTGAACTCTATCCGGAGGAGCATTGCCTGAAGGCACCGGAGCTTCTTAGAGAGGGCGGTGTGAGTGATGCTATCATTCATTCCGTATGTTCCCATGGATACGGGATCACTGTCGGGTGCGGCGTAACGATCGATGTGGAGCCGATCCATGAGATGGAGAAGGTCCTTTTTGCGGCTGATGAGTTAACGGGACTTATCTGGGCAGCAGCACTCATGAGACCTTCAAAGAGTACCAAGGATATGGAACTGAAGTCTCTTAAAAAGAAATATAAGAGCAAAGGCTTTGCGGCAGGATGTTCCAGGGAAGTGATCGAGCGCGGAGCGGACCAGCTCGGATGGGAACTGGACAAGCTTCTTGAAATGACTCTTCAGGCCATGGCTGCGAGTGAAGATACCATTAATGCTGAGATGGAGGCAGAACAGTAAGATTTGGACGTAAATATATTTATGGTATTGATTTTTATTCCAATAAATGTTAGTATTAGTTAGCAGATGCTAACCGGCAAAGTGTCTATTGTGTAAAAAGTTCTGCTTGGAAATTGATATTTTACTGAAGAATAAACAGAATTGCAGCGAGGTTATAAACAGAGATGCCGATCAAGATCAATTCATTAAGAGAAGATGA
>JAILRI010000069.1 GCA_024698555.1 Lachnospiraceae bacterium | reverse complement strand
TTGCTGAAACCTCACCTGCTAACCTTTTGCATTACTCATAAATAATGCTCATTTATCAAGTGTTATCATTTTGTTATCAAATCGCTTTTCAAAATCCTTAGAATCCGCATAAATACTGTATTCTTCAGACTTCGTTAATTATTCCCACTCCACTGTAGCCGGGGGTTTGCTCGTAATATCGTAGACTACCCTGCTCACATTCTTGATCTCATCGGTGATGCGTGTAGAAGCCTTTTCCAGAACTTCATAGGGGATACGGGACCAGTCGGCTGTCATGAAATCCTCGGTAGAAACTGCACGCAGCGCTACGGTGTAGCCATAGGTACGGGCATCGCCCATGACTCCTACGGTGCGTGTATCGGTAAGCACCGCGAAGTACTGATTTGTGGATTTCTCGAGACCTGCTGCCGCAATTTCCTCACGGAATATCGCATCGGCCTCGCGTAGTATATCGAGCTTCTCCTGTGTGATATCGCCAATGATCCTTATAGCAAGTCCGGGCCCGGGGAAAGGCTGTCTCCATACCATCTCGTAAGGAATGCCAAGCTCAATGCCCAGGCGTCTCACCTCGTCCTTGAACAGTTCCCTTAAAGGCTCGATTATATCGTCAAATTCTATCACATCCGGCAGACCGCCCACATTGTGATGGCTCTTTATGGTGGCAGCGTCGCCCTTGCCGCTTTCGATCACATCCGGATAAATGGTTCCCTGCACCAGAATGTTTACACGGCCGATCTTCTTGGCTTCCTCCTCGAACACGCGGATAAACTCTTCTCCTATGATCTTGCGTTTCTTCTCAGGCTCGGAAACACCCTTCAGGGCATTTAAGAAACGCTCCTGGGCATTGACCCTGATGATATTCATCTTAAACTGCTTACGGAAGGTCTTCTCCACGCTGTCTCCCTCATCCTTACGCAGAAGACCGTGATCTACAAATACGCAGGTCAGATCGTCTCCGATAGCCTGGTGAAGCATCACTGCGGCTACAGACGAGTCAACGCCTCCGGACAGGGCACAGAGTACCTTCTTGCCCTTCAGATCCCTCTGGTAACGGTCTATGCAGTATTTCGCATAGTCCTCCATGCTCGAGTCGCCGGGGCATCCGCATATACCAAACAGGAAATTCTCAAGAACAGCCTTCCCATGTTCGGTATGAGTCACTTCAGGATGGAATTGAACGCCGTACAACATCTTGTCTTCGCACTCAAAAGAGGCTATCGGACAATTTCTGGTACTGGCAGTGATATTAAAACCTTCCGGAAGCTCCACTACTCTGTCTCCATGACTCATCCAACAGGAACTGATCTTGGGGATACCCTTAAAGAGCACACTCGTCTGGTGAACGAACTCGGTTTTACCGTATTCTGCCTGACCTTTGGCTGCTTCTACGACACCCCCGGCCAGATATGCGATAAGCTGACATCCGTAGCATATGCCGAGAACGGGAATACCCATTTCAATAAGATCTGCCGACATTCTCGGTGCGTCATCGGCATAAACACTGTTTGGCCCTCCGGTCAGGATCACACCTTTATACTTGCGATCTTTGATCTTCTCGGGCGTGATCTTGCGGTAGGATATTACCTCCGCGTAAACCTTCTTTTCCCTGACCCTGCGGGCGATAAGCTGGTCATATTGCCCGCCGAAATCAAGTACCAGTACTTTCTCCATATGCACCCCTTTCTGCCGGGTTATCCCGGCCGAAGTTTCATATTTATCCGTTGCGTTTCTAAAACATACCTTCTCATGAGATGCCGGACACCTTTACACCGATATCTCAGCAGCCTCATCCTTAAGGCATTCAAGCAAAGGCCTTACCTTTTCCACATATCTTTCCACCTGCTCGGCGCAGCGTCCGGTATACAGCTTCGGATCGAGAACCGCCTCGATTTCTTCGCGTGTCATCGAGAATTCGGGATGCGCCGCCATGATCTCCGGAAGATTGCAGCGTCCGCCGTTCTTCATGTTGGCTGTGGCTTCCATCGAGCATTGGCGGATGATCTCATGGAGCAGCTGTCTGTCTCCCCCGCGCTTTACGCTCTCCATCATTATATTCTCAGTGGCAATGAACGGAAGATACTCTCTTACAGTGCTCTCAACTATCTTTTCATTGACCACCATGGACGAAGTCACATTCTTTGCCAGCCTCAATACTGCATCTGCGCATAAAAAGCCTTCCGGAAGTGAGATCCTGCGGTTGGCCGAATCGTCAAGAGTACGCTCAAGCCACTGCGTAGCTGCCGTATTGGCCGCATTGGCCGCATCCGATATCAGGTATCTCGACAGAGAGCACATCCTTTCACATCTCATAGGATTACGCTTATACGCCATCGCCGAAGAACCTATCTGATTTTTTTCAAATGGCTCCTCAAGCTGCCTGTCATGCTGAAGCAGCCTGATATCCTCTGCCATTCTGTAACAGCTCTGAGCTATGGCTGACAGACAGTTCAGTATACGCGAATCAAATTTTCTGGGATATGTCTGTCCGCTCACGTCAAACACGCCGCCAAAACCGAATTCGGCACATATCCTTTTGTTCATGTCGTCTATCTTGGCGGTATCGCCCTCGAACAGATCCATAAAGCTTGCTTCCGTGCCGGTGGTTCCGCGACTCCCCAGCAATTTCATGGTGGAAATGACAAAATCAAGTTCCTCTATGTCCGAAACAAAATCCTGCATCCAAAGCGCTGCTCTTTTTCCCACAGTCACCAGCTGCGCAGGCTGGTAGTGGGTATATCCGAGAGTCGGCATATCCTTATACTTAAGCGCGAATTCCGACAGATTCTTTACTACTCTGCGTAATTCGTCCCTCAGGTACAAAAGTCCCTCTTTGTAAAGGATCATGTCCGCATTGTCGGTAACGTAACAGCTCGTTGCTCCCAGATGGATGATCCCTGCTGCCCCCGGAGCCGCAAGTCCGTAGGCATATACATGTGCCATGACATCATGGCGCACTTCCTTCTCTCTGGCCGCGGCAGCGTCAAAATCGATATCTTCTATATGCTCTTCCAGCTCTTTTACCTGTGACTCGCTGACAGGAAGCCCGAGCTCATGCTCCGCTCGTGCCAGCGCAACCCAGAGCCTTCTCCACGTAAGTATCCTCTTCCTGTGTGAAAATAACTCAAGCATGAAATCCGAAGCATATCGCGATGACAGCGGGGATTCGTATTTATCGTACATATTCGCTCCTTTTTTCTCCTTGTGCATATTTCGTAAAAATAACCAGACTATTATCTCTTAATATATGCTTCTCTCTCCGGCCCTACCGAAACATAGGTAATAGGGCACCCGATCTCTTTTTCTATAAATTCCACATATTTCTGTGCAGCCTTGGGAAGATCTTCCCATCTGCGTACGCCCGATATGTCACAATTCCACCCGTCAAGATACTCTATAACAGGCTTTGCGCTGTCCAAGGCCGCAGGGAACGGAAAGTCATCCGTCTGCTTACCGTCCAGCAGGTAATGCGTGCAGACAGGTATCTTCTCCAGATAGCTTAATACATCGAGCTTGGTCAGTGCAATATCAGTCGCCGCCTGCATGCGTACACCGTATCTGGTCGCTACTATATCGATGGGACCTACCCTTCTGGGGCGTCCTGTTTTGGCGCCATATTCAAAGCCGGCTTCCCTCAGGGCATCAGCCTCCTCACCGAACATCTCACAGGTAAAGGGTCCCTCTCCGACACATGTCGAATAAGCCTTAACCACTCCTATGACCTCATCGATCCTGGCTCCGGGAAGCCCGCTTCCGACGGGAGCATATGACGCTATCGCATTTGAAGATGTGGTATAGGGATAGATCCCGAAATCAAGGTCTCTCAAGGCCCCCAGCTGAGCCTCGAACAAAATACTCTTGCCGTCCTTCTGCGCGTTATGCAGATACTTCGAAGTGTCGCAAATATAAGGTTTTATCTTTTCGCCGTAATCCTCAACCCAGGCTATGAGTTCATCCATGGTAACAGGCTGTGCCCCGTAAACCCTGGTGAGTATCAGATTCTTCCACTCGCACAGGTCAGCCAGATGCTTCATCAGTTCAGTCTTATAAAAAAGCTCTCCGGCCAGTACTGTTTTTTTCTGGTATTTATCCGAGTAAAAAGGAGCAATGCCCTGCTTGGTAGAACCATATTTTTTATCTGCCAGCCTTGCTTCCTCCAGACTGTCCAGATCCCTGTGCCAGGGCAGAAGGAGCGAAGCACGGTCACTGATCATAAGATTGTCCGGAGAAATGCTTACGCCCTTATCCGTCACAGTCTTTATCTCTTCTAGCAGATTCTGGGCATCCAGGGCCACTCCATTGCCCAGAACATTAACTACACCCTTTCTGAAAATACCGCTGGGAAGCAGGTGCAGGGCAAACTTTCCGAACTCATTTACCACAGTGTGTCCGGCGTTTCCGCCTCCCTGATATCTGACTACGATATCATAATTTTCAGTAAGCAGATCAACCATGCGGCCTTTGCCCTCATCTCCCCAGTTGATCCCGACAATAGCACAATTTGACATATACACACAACCTTTCCGAACGGCTGTCGCGTAAACTAATTGCTAACCTTTCTCCGCATCCGCGAAATGCCGCTACAATAGTTAAACCTTTATTCATATTTTCAGACATTTACGTTGTTTTGTCAAGTTATTATTCATTTACACCGGAAATGAAAAACAATTGAAAACTAAATATATATGTGCTAGAATAAGCGCTGTTGTCCGTAAGGACATTACATCATTCAAATATAAGAGGCTGCCAATGAAAAAAGGTCATATAATACTCATCACTGCTGCTGTCGCATGCTTGATAATAATATTCGCGGTTTTATTTCCGGCTCTGAGCCAAAAAAAGGATGGCGGGCTTTCGGGCATTTCTTCCGTTACAGGATCGGCAGATGTAACAGACCGGTTGTCGGAAGGCGCGGCAGAGCCTACTGCAACCGCTTCATCGGAAACTACCCCCGGCTCCGGGACTGATGCAGGGTCTGCTGTTGAGGCCGGTATCACTCCTTCCCCGGAAGCAGCTTCGGAAGGAGTTGCTGAACCCACCGCGGAACCTACCGCAACTCCGTCACCCGAGCCTACTGCGGAATCTACCGCAACTCCATCGCCCGAGCCTATCGCAGAACCTACCGCAACCCCTTCGCCCGAGCCTACCGCAGAACCTACCGCAACCCCCTCGCCCGAGCCTACTGCGGAACCCACCGTAACTCCATCGCCTGAGCCTACTGCGGACCCCACCGCGACTCCATCGCCTGAACCTGTTCAGGACTCAGGAGAGAAAGACGCACAAACCGGGGCAGGAAAGCTGATATGCATCGATCCCGGCCATCAGACCAAGGGTGATTATGACACCGAGCCTGTAGCTCCGGGCTCCAAGGAGAAAAAAGCCAAGGTTTCCTCAGGCACAGCCGGGATCGCAACAAAGCTTCCCGAATATAAGCTTAATCTTACGGTGTCTCTCATGCTCAGAGACGCCCTGCTCGAAAAGGGCTACAGGGTTATTATGACACGTGAGACCAATGACGTAAAGATTTCCAACATTGAACGCGCTCAGATCGCCAATACCAGCAAAGCAGACGTATTTATCCGTATCCATGCCAACGGCAGTGATGATCAATCCGTAAACGGTATAGAAACCATCTGCCCGACAAAGCAGAATAAATATCTCTCTGGAATTTACAAGGAATGCAAGCTACTCTCGGATTGTGTGCTTGACTGCATGGTAGAAGCTACCGGAGGCAAAAAACGGTATGTATGGGAAACCGATACCATGAGTGGGATAAACTGGTCGGAGGTACCCGTTACCATTGTGGAAATGGGCTATATGAGCAATAAAGAAGAGGATAAGAAACTCTCCGATGAGAGTTATCAGAAAAAGATAGTAGAAGGCATCGTCAAAGGAATTGATGAGTATTTTGAAAGGCTCGGGAAGTGACCCGAGCCTTTTTTTCGTAAATATTTTATTCTGCAGTGATCTCTCCGGCTTTTTTAAGAGCCATTTTGGTGATGACCGGTCCGGTAAGTTCATAAATGACCGTACCGCACAAAATGATCGTCCTGATACTCGACCCGTATGCCGGCACCACGCTCATGGCAGTAGTAGCCAGTCCTATGGCGACACCTGCCTGCGGAACCAGCGTAAATCCCAGATATTTCTGTGTCTTTGCGGAAGCGTGGGATATCTTCCCGCCGATCCAGGCGCCGCTTACCTTTCCAACAATCCTGAATAAAACGTAAATTATGCCGATCATGCCGACTGAAGGAATGAGGGTGATATCAAGAGCCGCTCCGGACAGAAAGAAGAACAGCATAAAAATAGGCGGGGTTGCCCTGTCAGTCTGTTCGAAGACCTTATCACTTTCCCCTGAGGTATTCGCGAATACTGCCCCAAGCATCATGCACATAAGCAGGGCTGATAAACCCAGCATCTCACCCAGTCCCACGCACAGGCATATCATCATGTACACTATGGCAAGCCTGTTGCCGCGGCTATGAAACCACTTGACAAGAAATTTCAGGATAAGACCTGAAGCCGCGCCTATCAGCACCGCCGAGAGGATTTCAACAACAGGATCAATAATTGTCAGAAGCAGGGAATCCGTGCCGCCGCTCTCAATAGCCTTGGCTATCGCCGTTGATATACCGAAGAAAATGAGCGCAGTAGCGTCATCTATAGCCACAACAGCCATAAGGGTATCCGTAAGCTCGCCTTTGGCCTTATACTGCCGCACGACCATCAGCGTCGCTGCCGGCGCGGTAGCCGCGGCTATAGCTCCGAGACATAATGAAAACGGCACATCGTTCCCGGTGAAGATCAGAGCCAGATCAACCACCAGTACAGCTCCTAAGGACTCGGCTATAGCTATGACTACAGGTGTCTTGCCCACCTTTTTCAAAAAACTGATCCTGAATTCCGCGCCGATCGAAAAGGCTATAAACCCAAGCGCGACTGTAGGAATGATAGAAAGACCGTCCACTGCTGCCTGCGGAATGAGATTGATGCAATATGGTCCAAATAAAAGACCTATGATCAGATAACCGGTCACATTGGGAAGCTTTATCAGTTTGATCAGTTTGCCCGACACAAGAGCCAGACAGAATGCAATAGCCAGATAAAGCAGTATATGAAAATGAAAATCAGGTAACATCTTTACACTTCCTAAAAATATTATTCAGCCTCGCTTAAACCGGAGACATAGGTGAGCGGTATCTCGAACATAATGCCTGAATTGGGTTCTTTAAGGTTGACGATACGTTTGATGGCCTGACGGGCTTCCACTATCTGCTCATCCTTCATAACAAACAGGATCATCTTACCGGCAGGCGTTTCCTCATCACGCAGGATACCGCGAAGCACTCCGAACATGGGCAGATCTTCCATATCGACTATCTCCTCGCCCATGCCCTTGACATCAAGTATGGTTCCCCCGCTTACGCCTTCTGCCGCAAGTTCCCGCAGGATGCTTTTTACTTTGGTTTCATCCTTTAGTATCAATGTTAACAGCTGCATATACGACCTCCGCTTCTTATATGATCCCGCTCTTTTTGTCCGGGATGACAATCAGTTGGATAAATCACGGATAACTTTACTTATGGTACAGCGCCTTGCCCTGATATTCGGGTTCACAGGTAACATTGATCCCCAGCTTTCTGAACGTGCCGGAATCAACATGTGAAAGAATGACGCTGGAATGCACCTCGCAGCCCTTGAGCTTCTCGATCTGCTGCATGGCTGTCTCGGCCAGATCATTGGTCACGGCGCACACAGCAAGCGCGACCAGTACTTCATCGGTATGAAGCCTGGGATTGCGGTTTCCGAGATGATTGACCTTCAGATCCGTAATAGGCTCTATCAGGGTATCGCTGATAAGGTCGATGTCATGATCGATACCGCCCAGTTCCTTGAGCGCATTGAGCAGCAGGGCTGAGGATGCTCCAAGCAGCGACTTCGTCTTACCGGTCACTATCCTTCCGTCAGGAAGCTCCATGGCCGCCGCGGGCGCCCCGGTCTCCTTTGCGGTATCTACGGCCGCTGCAACTACAGGTCTGTCCGCGGTAGTGATCCCCGCCTGTTTCATAAGCAGTTCGATCTTATAAACCTCCTCAGCGCTGGCTTCTCCACGTCTGTGCTGGCAGAGCGTATTGTAATAACGTCTGATGATCTCGGCATTGGCTGCGCTTCTCACTGCCTCATCGTCGAAAATGCAGTTACCGGCCATATTAACGCCCATATCAGTCGGAGACTTATAAGGCGATGTTCCGAGTATGGTCTCAAACATGGCGTTCAATACCGGGAATACCTCTACATCGCGGTTATAGTTGACCGTAGTCTCCCCGTATGCCTCCAGGTGGAATGGATCGATCATATTGACGTCATTTAAGTCAGCCGTCGCCGCCTCATAGGCAAGGTTTACCGGATGTTTCAATGGCAGGTTCCATATCGGGAATGTCTCAAACTTGGCATATCCCGATCTGATCCCGCGTTTATGGTCATGATATATCTGTGAAAGACAGGTAGCCATCTTACCGCTGCCGGGTCCCGGTGCCGTAACTACCACCAGAGATCTTTCGGTCTCAATGTAATCATTTTTACCGTATCCCATGTCGCTTACGATAAGGGGGATATTGGCAGGATAGCCGGGGATCACGTAATGTCTGTAAACCCTGACGCCCAGTCCTTCGAGCTTTTCCTTGTACTTTTCCGCGCTGGTCTGTCCGGCAAACTGGGTCAGTACCACGCTTCCCACGTACAATCCGTAGCCTCTGAATGCATCGATGAGCCTTAAGACATCCATGTCATAGGTAATGCCCAGATCGCCGCGCACTTTATTTTTCTCGATATCACCGGCGTTGATGGCGATAACTATCTCCGCCTGATCCTTAAGCTCATACAGCATGCGTATCTTACTGTCGGGCGCAAATCCGGGCAGAACCCTTGACGCGTGATAATCATCAAAAAGCTTGCCGCCGAACTCCAGATACAGCTTGCCGCCGAAGCTCGCGATCCTTTCCCTGATATGCTCGGACTGCATTTTCAGATATTTGTCGTTATCAAAACCTGCTTTAAACATATCTCCCCCTTGATCAACTTAAAATTACATCTCTTCAAGCGCCTTTAACGGCACTGCGAATTTCTTGGAATACTCGTAAAAATACTCTTTGTAATTGGGATTCGTCTTGTGCATAGCCTTCGCGTAGCCGTGAATATCAAATCCCGACCCGTAGGTGTGCCTTTCGATAACATGCAGCGCGATATTGGAACAATACGCCGCTATACGTTCGAAGCTCGTAAGCATTTCCACAAGAGAAATCCCTGCCTGTACCGAACAATTGCCTGCCTGGAGCCTGCGGACATGATGTTCCTTTATAGCTTCGCACATTTCATCTATAAGCTCGGCAAGCGGCTCCACACGCATGGTCTTATTCAATTCATCCTTGATAAACGATGAAGATGTGATCACCAGTATCTCATTGACAGCGTCAGCAAGCAGTACCAGCTCCTGTTTGGCAGCATTGGTGAAGGTGATCTTTGAATCCCTGTTGTATGAAGCTACATCAGCCAGTTTGACACAGTGATCTCCGATACGTTCGAAATCCATGATACTGTGCATGATCTCTGTGGCGTGCTTTATCTCCTCCGGCCTCAAAGCCGCTGCCGTAACCTGTACCATATAGTCCGACAGCTTGGTCTCGGATTTATCCAGATATGATTCATTTTCATTGATACGTTCAACTACCGCGTTATCATAATGATCATGCATCATAATGGCCATGCTGTAGTTCTCGACGGCAACCTCAGCCATGTTGTTGATAACCTTGCGGCACTGTCCCAGCGCCACGGAAGGAGTTTTGAGGAGGAGCTCATTGAGCATGGCAAGTTCTTCATCGATCTTGGAGTGTTCCTTATCAGGCAGGACTTTTTTGGCCAGCCCGGCGAACAGCCCACAGAAAGGAAGCAGTACTACTGAAGCAGACAGGTTATAAAACGTATTGAGATCGGCAATATTACCTCTCGTCATAACCTGCTCCCATTCGATCACGCCCAAAGGTCTGAGAACGAGATAGATCACCAGCAGTCCGAGTACTCCGGCGCCGGAGCTGATAAGCAGCTGGGAGAGCGCAACCTGCTGGGCCTCACGTTTTGTCCCTATGCTTGCGAGTATGACCGGGAAAAGTTTTCCTATCGAGATACCGATGACCATAGGTGCCGCTATCGCAAATGTCACATCCCCGGTGGCGGCAGCTACCGCCTGAACGATACCGACTGCGGCAGACGAGCTCTGAAGCATGGCAGCGAGCAGGATACCCATCAATACACCGATCACGGGATTGGAGAAGCCTGTAAAGAACTCCCGGAAGCTTTCCGACTCTGAAAGCGGTGAAAGCGCTGTTTCCATAGTGGTCATTCCGAAGAAGAGCACACCGAAGCCCATCAGTACCTGTGCGGCATGATTCACTTTCTTGTCCTTGATGATCAGCATCATAAACGCCGCAACCCCTATGAGCACAGGGGCAAAGGACGAAGGCTTCAAAAATGTGACAAAGCTCGTACCGGAACCTTTAAGATCTCCCAGACGCAGGATCTGTCCTGTTATGGTAGTACCGATATTGGCACCGAGCAGAACAGGTATGGTCTGGGAAAGCCTCATGATCCCCGCATTGACAAATCCCACCAGCATGATGGTAGTGGCGGATGAACTCTGGATCAGAGCCGTTACAAACGCCCCCAATCCCAAACCCTTGAAACGGTTATCGGTAAACTTCTCCAATGTTCGTTCCAGATGCGGTCCCGCAAGGTTTTGTAAAGCTGCACCCAGTACTTTCATCCCGTACAGGAACAAACCTACTCCACCAAACAGTTGTAAAAAAGAAAATACAGTCATTTTATGCCTCTCTATATCATACCATGCTGCAGATCGTCGAAATTGAACATCGTTCAGTCCCAATCAGTGACTCTGATCTTCAGCGATTGCCTAAAAAACTTTCCCAAGTATCTGAAACAGATTACAATATATTCCTTTTGCGATATCAGGCTTATTCATCGAATAGACATGAACATTTGTAATACCGTTGGCATACAGGTCAATGATCTGGTCGGTGGCGTAGGCTATGCCTGCCTGTTTCATCGCCTCCGGGCTGGAGCCGAATTTATCGACCATAGCCTTGAACCTGACCGGCATAAACGCGCCGGACAGTTTTATCGCCCGTTCCACCTGATTGGCATTGGTGATGGGCATGATCCCGGGCAGAATGGGAACCGTTATCCCTGCCTCACGGATCTTGTACAGGAAATTATAAAAGAGATTATTGTCAAATATCATCTGCGTGGTCAGAAAATCGGCACCGGCATCAACTTTTTCCTTCAGATGCGCGATATCTTCCTTCTGATTCGCGCTTTCGGGATGAACCTCCGGATAGCAGGCGGCTCCTATGCAGAATCCCCCGGCTTCCTTAAGCTCCCTGATAAGATCTATGGCATGACGGTAATCCCACTTGCTGCGGTCAGTATTCTCCAACTCCGGAGTCAGATCGCCCCTGAGAGCCATCACATTGGTGATGTCGTTCTCCTTGAGCTCACCGATCCTCGCATGCACGGTTTCTTTGCTTGACGAGACACAGGTCAAATGAGACAGCATCGGGACATTGTATTTATCTTTGATATTCTTCGCCACCGCCAGTGTATACTCGCTCGTACCGCCGCCAGCGCCGTAAGTCACGCTCATAAATGAGGGTTTCAGCGCCGCGATCTCTTCCGTCGCCATACGTACACTCTCATAAGATGTCTCTTTCTTGGGTGGAAACACCTCAAACGACAGTGACATCTGCTCTGTTTTCAGAATATCTATGATCTTCATGCCTTTGGTCTCCTTACCTGTCTATCCCTAAATGCCCATACAAAGTAAATTATAGACCGAATTCATTTCAATAGCAAGAAAAAAATACAAGACAAAAGACCCGGCTGTAATGCCGGATCCATAAAAAATCAGATATCATTTGTCAAATGTAAGCTTTTCCGTTTTGAAGCTTTCAATATGCCCCATTTCGTTGAAAAGCGCAAGCCGCGGAACGATCAGTTCTCCGGGGTGAGACGCAAAATCTATCACGGATATCGAGCAGACTCCGTAGGGCATGACCGCCAGAACAAAAGGAAACGTAAGATTCAGGACATGTGAGAACATTACAGCTCCGGAACCTCCATGGGCGAAAAGAGCTATCTTTTTTTCATTGGGTTCATGGCATATATACAGGCCGTCCTTGCGTTCATAACCAAATCCTGCCATAAATCCGTCAAATTCCTCTGATATCCGTCCGTAATATTCCAGGCATTTGTTGTTCCTGAAGTAATGATGCTCATCCCAGTCATCGCTTCGCAGATACTCCGGTGCTTCTGTCAGCAGCCTGTAGCTCAGGCTCCAGGGATGTCCCCCGTAAGGAATCTCTCCCTTGTCATCACCCCAGTTGATTTCATGCATAAAATCCAGCTTCGTGATATTATATCCATACTCCTTAGCCGTATAGGATGCGGTCTCCACTGCCCGGCCCATGGGTGAGGCATATATCTCATCGATCCCCGCTCCCTTTAGTTTCTGTGCAGTGCACTGCGCCTGCCTCCTGCCGTTGGGCGTCAGGCAGTCGTGCTCATAATCGGGTTCACCGTGTCTGATAAAATATAGCTTCATGTCGTAAATGATCTCCCTTATACCGATACCTTTGACGTATCATTTTGGCGATGTCCGTGAGGAAACTGCGAAAGCACCACAGCGGCAAACAGCAGCACCGCCCCCAAAAACTCCCTCGCCGTCATGGATTCATGCAGATAAACCCATCCGGCAAGCGCCGAGAACACACTTTCCAGACACATGAGCAGCGAAGCAACGGTCGGCTCGACTCTGCTCTGCGCGACTATCTGCAGCGTATACCCTATTCCGCTGGAAAAGAGGCCCGCGTACAGTATGGCAGGAAGTGCTGCCATTATGGAATCCGCGCTCACATGTTCAAACACGCACATACCGGCTGTAGCCAGCACCGCCTCCACAAAAAACTCCCCGCAGGCCAGCATCACCCCGTCAACCTTTGCAGCAAAGTGATTCACGCTCAGTATCTGAAACGAGAACAGCAGTGCGCAAAGTATCATGAGCGCGTCGCCCATTCCCAGCTCAAAATTGCCCTTTATGGATAGGAGATACAGTCCCGCAACGCCTAAAGCTACCGAGATCCATATGAAGAACGGTTGTTTTTTCCCAAAAAAGAGCGAGATCAGCGGAACCATCACTACATAAAGAGCAGTAATAAAACCCGCCTTGCCTGCCGTAGTGTAAGAAATACCTGCCTGCTGTGACAGGCTCGCAAAGAACAGAAATGCCCCGCAGCATAAGCTGCCGAGTATGAGTGCCTTTGAGAGAGAATCAGAAGCCGGCATATTCTCTTCCGCTTCTGAACTGTCTTTTTCCGCGGAATCTTTTTTCTTCTTTTTCCTCCACCATATGACCGGAAGCAATGCCGCGCACGCTATCCAGCTGCGGCCCGCCAGAAATGTAAGCGGTCCGACATACTGCGCCCCGACGGCCTGGAATACGAAGGCGATCCCCCATATTACGGCCGTCAGGAGCAGCAGCAGTACATATACTATGTTACTGTCTTTTCTTTCCTTTTTCATGTTCATTGTTAACGATCTTTTTTATTTAGCGGCGGCCTTTTCCTTTTTACGATCACCTGTTACATCCCTGAGAAGCAGGATCACTGCGATCATCAGCGCGATGTTGATGATAAAAGGCACGAACCAGGGCAGATTATGTGCCAGTCCGGCAATGATATAACCTACGAAGGATACGCCGGCACAGGTAAGAGCGTAAGGAAGCTGCGTGTTGACGTGATTGATATGGTTGCACTGACCGCCCGCGCTGGACATGATGGTCGTATCGGATATGGGTGAACAGTGGTCGCCGCATACGGCTCCGGCCATACATGCCGATATGGAAAGGATCATCATGGTGTGATCCTTACCGTCAAAGATATTGACTACGATGGGGATCAGGATACCGAAGGTTCCCCAGGAAGTACCGGTCGCAAACGCCAGTCCAACAGCTACCAGGAAGATAACTGCCGGCAGGAAGTTGAGCAGATCGCCTGCCACACCCTCCATAGCGGCTGCCACAAACTGTTTCGCGAAGAGTGAATCGGTCATGGCCTTTAAGGTCCACGCGAAGGTCAGAATAAAGATCGCGGGAACCATGGCCTTGAAACCTTCGGGAACACAGTCCATGCACTCTTTGAAGGAAACCACACGTCTGGCCAGATAGAAAACTATGGCTACTACCAGTGCCACGAGACTGCCGAGTGCCAGTCCTACCGAAGCATCGGCGCTGGAAAACGCGCCTATGATGCCCTCTCCGCCTTCACGAAGTCCGGAGTAGATCATGCCGCCTGCGCAGCACACGATAAGCACGATCACGGGAAGTACCAGATCCAGAACGGTTCCCTTACCGTTCTGCGCCGCGTCGGTCTTATTTTCATAAGGTCTGTCGGGTGTGGTATAGAGATCGCCGTTAAGGATCGCATTCTGCTCATGAAGCTTCATGGAACCGTACTCAGTCTTAAGTAAAACCATGGTCACCATCATGACGATCATCAGTATTGCGTAATAGTTATAGGGTATAGCCTGAAGGAATACCTGGAATCCGTCCTCGCCCGGAACAAAGCCCGATACAGCCGCAGCCCACGAGGAAATGGGAGCGATGATACATATGGGCGCTGCCGTGGCATCGATCAGAAACGCCAGCTTGGCACGGGAAACCTTATGCTTGTCCGTAACCGGACGCATGACCGAGCCAACAGTCAGGCAGTTGAAATAATCATCTATGAAAATGAGCACACCCAGAGCGATAGTCGCCAGCTGGGCGCCGATCCTGGTCTTGATATGGGTTTCGGCCCATCTGCCGAAAGCAGCCGAACCGCCGCTCTTGTTCATCAATGCCACCAGGATTCCCAGAATTACCAGGAATACCAGTATACCTACATTATAGCTGTCTGCGATCTGTCCGATGAAACCGTCTTCCACTACGTGGGTAAGCAGTCCCTCAAAGAAATTGCCCTCAAAATAGTTTGCCGACCACAATGCCCCACCGATCAGTATTCCGACAAACAGCGAGCTGTAAACCTCTTTGGTGATCAAAGCAAGTACTATGGCTACGATCGCCGGCAGTAACGCCCACCAGTTACCTGTAGGCTCGGCTTCGGCCGCATCCTCAGCGGCATGTACTATGACAGGCGAGGCCAGCAGACAGACTGCGATACTCGCCAGGAACGTGAACAGCCATCTAACGCGGTTCTTGTTCATAAAAATACCTCCCTTAATGTATGAAAGATTCGTCCTCGCCCGGATCGTCAGGCATCGGCCCGGCTCTCCCGAAAGAAACATCGGCAGCCGGGGTTCAGCGCGTTAACGATTCAGCGTGACAAAGCTATATTACCGCATGCTTCGTAAAAAGTCAATCTAACCTCTGTTTTTTTATATCTTTTCAGGTCACAGTATGATATGATAAGGAAGTCAAATGGAATTATCCTCCGACTGACGATATGCATAATAATAAATATGAAGATGAATTGCAGTCATGAACAGGCAAGCTGACATTGAACATCGTTCAAATGTATTCTGAAAGGAATTATATGGATAAAATGAAGATTTTCATCATTGGTATCGTTACTTTTTTGATCGTGGCACTTATAGGCGGTCTCTTTATGTACTGGTTCGCCGGCAGTATGAATTTCTTCGGTGAACAGGGATTCCACGGGGATATATCAGATTTCTTCAGCGGTCTTAAGACCGCGGGGCTCATGGTCGCTCCCTGCGTCACAGCCATAGTCTACCGGATCTGCAAATATAAAAAGCAGGCCGGGATCATGCTGGTAGTATCAATTATATGCTGGGTTCTGTGCATAGTGGTCATCCCGCTGATAAATATTACGATAGAAAAGGTTCGGGACAGCGCATCTCCGGAAAAGATCGCTCTGCGCGCGATCGAAGGGACAGATGACGACATCAGAAAAGACGGTGTCAACATAGATTCAGCGCATTACGCCGAAAGAGTTGGAAATCGCCTCTGGATCTTTGAAGGCACCTCGACACGACTCCCCGCCTCAAAGGAAAAGGAAGTGGTCGAAGCAGCCGCCGAAATGATCAATGAAAAAAGCCGGCTCAAAGAAACCTCCCCGGCGTTTTCTCATTACGGATGGCGCTCGATCTGGTATGACGGTAAACTGAGCCACTACGAGATGGTCTTCTTTTATGACGACGGCTCTTATGTCTACATGTATGACATGGACAAAGAGCGGTGGGAGGAACTCGGCCTTCCCGAACCGCCCCGAAACGAGGGAATAAAAAACGCGACATTTTGAAATGCCGCGCTTTTTTAGTACTCCATTCCCTGTTTACTCGATTATGGTTACGATATCTTTAAGTATATAGTGGAACAGCGGATAAGATGTATTTTCATTTTCAATATAGCCCTTGTTCAGGTCACAGACATCTGAAGGGTCATCGGGATTGATGCCGGTATAATCGCCCTTGAACACAAAATCAATTTTACCCTTTTTGAACTGCTCTATGGCTTTATCCATAGCTTCCCGGGTTCCCGGAGCCATGATCTGGGCATTCAGATCGTCTATTTCGACCCATCCGTTATCAAAGCCGGCAGATACATCCGAACCGTTGATACGTCCATGCCCGGACAAAGCTTTCTCGATACTCTTGTTGCTCATCAGCGCGTCAACAGCCGCAAGAACATACTGTTCCCAGCAGATCCTCGAAGTAACGAGCGAAGTCCCCGGCGCCACATCCGACCTGCTCTGGTTATAGCCAACGAAATATACGGGTCCGGTACCGGATGCCTCTTCACAGGCAAGCGCCGGACCGATGGTGTCTGTATGCTGGGATATGACCACGCAGCCTTCATCGATGAGGAGCCTTGCAGCCGCCTTTTCCAAATTATAGCTGCTCCATGTACCGGTATAGCGCACCAACATCCGCGCCGAAGGGACTACAGACCGGACTCCCAGTATAAAAGCGGTATAACCGGAAATAACCTCCGAAGTCGGAAATGCCGCCACAAACCCTGCAAGCGCCTGATCTTCCTTTATGGTTCCTTCCGATATCATCTGCCTGATCTTCATGCCTGCGGCGATACCTGTCACATACCTTCCCTGATACGCTTCACCCTTAAATGTGTGATAGTTATCGGGGACCGTCTTTCCGCTCATATCCATATAAGAGGTCTGGCAAAACTGAACATCGGGATAATCCGCGGCCAGCTTCATTACCAGCTCGCTGTAGCCGTTAAAAAATATAATGTCACAGCCTTCGCTCTCTTTTGACGCCAGTTCCCTGAGCGGTTCTTCCATCTCTTCATCCAGGACATTGCTGCGGGTCACTATATCAACGGTTTTTCCGTCCTTCTTATCTGCAGCGTACTTCTTTTCCAAAGCGTCCACGGCAAGCGAGAAGTTGTAAGTATACGGTGTGCTTTCATCATTGTCGTAAATAAATCCGATCTTCAGATGATCTTTTCCGCCGTTTAAGTTCAATATCTTAAAGCAGCAGAGCAAAACGGACAGTATGACCAGACATGTCGCGGCGGTTATCAGATATACCCGTTTCATACATACTCCTCCTTTGTTTCGGGCTTTTCCTCTCCGCCTTTATTCTGCATATTGGCGGCCTGGATCTTTTTATCCTCTTCCACACGGCGTTTGAGTTCTTCCTGTGCCTCCTGATCGGCCTGCATGATCTCAGCGCGCTTCTGGGCGTAGAGTTCTTCCAGATTGATCACTCCCTTGTCAATCAGGCGCAGGAATGCATCCAGCACATCGGGATCGAACTGTGTGCCCCTCCCCCGCTTCATCTCATTCAATACATAATCGGTATCCATGTGATTGCGGTAAACGCGGTTGGAGGTCATGGCATCAAAAGCATCGGCTACCGAGATGATCCTGCCGATGAGCGGAATCTCTTCGCCCTTTAAGCCCTTCGGATAGCCGCGCCCGTCATAACGTTCATGATGATACCTTGTACCTTCTTCCACATGCTCAACCAGTGTGAAATCCTTCAGGATCTCGGCACCTCTGTCCACATGGGATTTCATCTGGACATATTCCTCATCTGTCAGTCTGCCGACCTTGTTCAGTACGGCATCGGGAACACCGATCTTACCTATATCGTGCAGCTGCGCGGCCTTTTTTAAGTTAGCTATTTCCTTGTTTCGCTCCCACCATTTGAAACAGTTCATTTCTCTTGCGATCAGAGCCGAATACTCCGCCACGCGCACAGAATGCTGGTGGGTACGGACATCTTTGGCATCGACCGCATTGGCGATAGCCATGACTGTCTCGTTCGCCATATTCAGCTTGATCTGCTGCTGGTTCAGCTGTCTCTGGACCACTAACCATGTGAACCAGATCATGATCATGGAAAGGATCAGCAGCATATAGACACGGAATCCGGGCTGCTCGTATATCTCGCCTACCTTTTCCAGTTCGACGCTGTGGGTTTCCAGTACAGTAGTACCGGCGCTGTCAAATACAGCCATACGGAAAGTGTATCTGCCGGCGGGTAGATTATTGTAGATAATGCTGTCCAGGCTTTTCTGTGATTTGATCGTCCACCGGGTATCGTATCCTTCGAGCATGTATCCCACATTGGGCTCCTGAATGGTATAATTCAATATCTCCGGACCGAATTCTATGCGGTCAACACCCTGCCCCATGGTGATCGGTCCCCTGCGGGGGATCGACTGCTGTACACCGTCCATCCTGACATAAGCCAGCTTCATTCTGTAGGAACGTACATCGCTGTTGTATTTATCAACGTCTATGACATATACTCCCGTATCACAGGGAAGGTACAGTTCTCCGTTTCCGTTATAATAATTCCATGAATTCGGAGTAAGCGAAGTTCCCAGACCCCTTTTGGCATCAAGCAGCTCCCAGGCGCCTTCACCACCGCTCACCAGTTCATCACGTTCACCCACGTAGATTCCCGCGCTGGACATGACAAAGAACGTATCCTCATCCTTTACCCAGATATCGTAATTGTTATAATAGGGGAATTTCGACAATGCCTTTACCGAACCGTCCGATCCGAGATAGCATAATCCGTTGCCGGTGACTATGAATACGCCGTCAGATTTCGGATCCTGTATCATGCGCAGGATAACATCGCTGCTCAAGCCTTCGTCGCGTGAAAGGATTTCCGTAACCCTGCCTTCTTTTATGACTGCGATACCGTCTCCGTCCGTTCCCGCAAGGATCGTTTTATCGTTTCTTTCGAGCAGGGAAAGGATCTTGGGGTTCTCCAGCCCGTCTTCCTTCAGGATCGACTTCTCAACCCTGTGGTTTTTGATATAACTGATCCCGGTATTGCCTGCGGCAAGGATCGTTCCATCCGTCAGTTCTATCACGGCACGGGTCTTGTTTCCGAAGCTTCCGTTATCCGCGGTGTATATCCATTTTTTACCGTCCGGGGCATATTCTGTTACCCCACTGCCATAAGTACATATCCACAAATGATCACTGCTATCCACCAGCATACAGCGGATACGTGTTTTTTCCAGATCACCGATCACCGTTTTAGCCAGCCGGGCCGCCGCGGGGTTATCCAGTTCTTCCGCAGCGGTATCCGCATTTATCTGCTTGCGGCATGTCTTATCAACAACGTCCAGTCCCTCATCGGTTCCGATATAATAGCAGTCCTGCCACAGAACAACGGCATTGACCAGCTTGCGTTCCATGCCGATAGTACCGTATATATCCTTGAAAGGAGATTTGGTGAGCCTCAAAAGCCCGAGCCTTGATGATGTAAACCACAGATTGCCCTGATAATCATACAGCATATTATCGATAGAATTGCTGAAGTCATTTGTATTCAGCCACCTGCATACATTTCCGTTCATGTACGCGACACCGTTATCGGCACAGATGAACAGTGTTCCATCATCGAGATAGTTCAGGCTGTTGATACCGGCAGCTCCGTCGCAGGTTATGGCATCAATCTGTTTAAGAGTTCCTTCAAAAATGCTGTATCTGTAAATATGATCGGTAGAAGAACCGACCATAAGAGTCCCGTCAGGCGCGAACGCGCAGCAGTTGAACAGCTCATTATCGTCCCGGAGCTTCAGTTCACAGGTGATGTCTCCGTGATTTATCAGAAAAAGCCTTCCCTCATCGGTAATAGCGGCAACATTACAATAGCCGTCCGCCGAAATGCTGTCCGAATAATACACCTCATCAAGAGTCTTAACAGCCTTCAGTCCGTTATTCATAACAAGTATCTGCATGCTTCCGGTAGTTCCGATATAGTAGTATCCGTCGGATGAATGTATGATACATTTTACCGAACTCGAAGGCAGACCGTCGGATTCATCGAAATCATTTACGAAATTTTCATTGATCACTATAGACAGACCGTTATCGCTGGTGCCTATCCACAGACGTCCTTCTTCATCTACATACAGACAGTTGACGTTTTTTACGGATTCATAATCCTCAACCAGCCGCAGCTCGCGCCCGTTATAGCGGTAAAGACCCGCGTAGGTACCTATCCACAGGACGCCGTCGTTGGTCTGAACTATATCATTGGCCTCCCCGCAGGGCAGACCGTTATTGTTGTTGTAAACGTTCTGGACATAATCGTTATAATCGGGAGTTTCGGTCTGGGATACAGCATCCCGGGCATATACATTTACAGAAGGCAGTAAACCCATACCCAGTACAACACAGAGCAGCATAACCGCTCCCGTGCCGCCATGCTGCAGGGCATTATCATCCTTCCGACGGCTGTTCGAATGCCGTATAAGGATGATAATATATACTGCAGCTACCGTAAGCACCTTATCAGCGAACTCTATAGCGAGCTGTCCCATTATACAAGCCAGAAAAGCCGGCCATTTTTTCACCAGCAGATAATCAACAACACCGTTTCCCCATTTATTCCCGGTATATCCGTTGTCAAAAATGAGATCCAAAGGAACGGAAACAACGAGAGCCGTAAACATCGCCAGAGTCGTAGCCATCATAAAACCGTAAAAACGGTCAAACCATTTCTTTTTTGCGGCGATCCCTATGATAATGCCTAGAGCAATACTGGTAAGGGAATAAGCAACCGACAGACTGTTGACCACACTATAGGACAGATTGGCCGTCATGCCTACGATGGCGCCGCATATGGGTCCCGCAATGTAAGCACACAGCACAGTTCCGAACGAATCGGCCCACAGCGGCAGCTCAAGCCATACAGCCAGCTGCTTTCCTCCCACATTGATGCATACGCATAAGGCAACGAACAGAGCTATCTGCCAGTTTTTCCACTTTTCCATACTTTTTAAGCCCTCCCCTTTCACCTGCCATTATAGACGATTTCCCCAAAAAATCAAGGGTTCCGGAATCCAGAAACCCTTGAAAAAAGTCGAGGTGACAGGACTTGAACCTGCGGCCTTCACGTCCCTGATATTGGGGGCAATTTTTTATTTTGTCCCATTCTATACCAAATCCGCTTATTTTAAGCCCTTTTTCAAAGGAAAACTTTGAAACTCATACTTCCCACACCTTATTGGTGTGGGAAGTATGAGTCATTAAGATTATAGCGTTGCAAAAAACGCAGATATGCTGTTTGCTGTAATACTGTTTCCGTTTATCTTTGGAGCTTTACCAAAACAGTATATAAACTTTGAAACATTATGCTCCAAAGTTATCTTAGCAGCTTCATCTGACGGATTTATCACAACCAGGATTTTTTCATCATTAAAGGAACGTACATATACCAACGGCTTACCGGGTGCACCATCACTTAAAAAGTCAATCTCACCCAGGCTCTGAAGCGGTTTATGTGATTGTCTTATATCTATCAGTCTTTTGATTTCGGAACGCAGAGAATCATCATCTGCCATCTGTGCCTTTACCGTAGGCCGGGCGGTATCCGGGTCTATGGGGATATACAGCTTTTCTGCATATGCAGATGAAAAGCCTGCATTTTCACTGTCATCCCACTGCATCGGAGACCTCGCACCGGTCCTGTTATAGCCGCCTTCCTTGGATGTAAGTCCTTCAACATAACGCATGCCGATCTCGTCCCCGTAATATATATAAGGAGCTCCGGGCATGGATAAAAGGAATGCAAAGGCAAGTTTCAACCTGTCGCCTTTTATATAACGTGAGAGTCTGTCCATGTCATGATTGCCGGAAGGAATGCAAATGAGACCTTTTTTCTCGGATTTTTTGTAGCTCTCCATATATTTCTTTACAAATTCGGAAGCATCTCCCTCACCGCCAAAGAAAGGCTTCTCACATCTGAATAAGTCATTATAATGGGAAGGTCCGAAGTGCAGCAGGAAGTCCATATGGAAGCCGCCTTTAAGGCTCTTATCCGGCTCACCCCATTCGGATACAAATGCGGCACTTGGGTATTCTTCATCGAGTATGTTGACAACTCCGAGATTGACCTCGGAAGTCCGTTTGACAGCACCTACACCCATGATCGCAGTTGTTTTCGCGTGGGTCGTCGATACAGGAATACCGAATAGCGAGCTTATGAGCAGTGCAACTGAAGCTGCCATATATTCCGATAATATCATCTTTTGTCACAGGCTTTGCCGTATTGTCCGGACTGCCGCTTGCGAGCGCGTCCTCCGCCATTTTATCCGTCTGCGCCAGGAACTCTTCCTTGTCTATGCCGAAGTCGCCGAGTGTCGGAACT
>JAILRI010000037.1 GCA_024698555.1 Lachnospiraceae bacterium | reverse complement strand
GGCTGGCCGATCTTCTCGGGAGTGGGATGCCACAGCATGGTGCCGGTAGGGCTGACCATATAGGCGTAGGAACCTTCGACATCCTTGATGTCTATGCTTCCCATGAGCGCGTTCAGAGCCTGCGTGTCAAGACCGAGACGGGAAGCGAGGTTAATGCTGACGGCAGTTTCCTCGGCCAGATTCTGAGCCCAGTTCATATAGATGATCTCACTGTCGGCAATGGATGAGTTAATACTTACGACAGCCTCTTCAGCGAGATTCAGAGCGTAATTCAGGTACACATCCTCTCCGAAATTCTGTAGTGAGTTGATTGCCACCGCGGCCTCACCGGCGAGATTATAGGCATAATTGCCGTAAGTCTCCTCGCTTGATGACGCGGCGAAGTCAATGCCTGTGGCGGCTTCTTCTGCCAGGTTCATGGCGTAGGTACCGTAAGTTTCCTCCATGGTCTTGGTCGTGTCATTGGTGGAAATGAAGATCAGGATCGCCAAAGGGATCAGGACCGCGCCAACGACCAGGATGGTGATCTTGGTACTGAGCCGGTTAAAAAACGGAACCTTCGAACTGTCAGCACCCTGTTGCTTTTTGCTTGTTTTCATGCTGCGAAAACCCCCATTATTTGTATTATTGGTAAAAATGAGGAGCTATAGAAAAAAAGGCTCCGCATATTTAGAAATATTATACAACGAATAAATCAATATGGCAATACATATAGTTAAAAATGCTTAAAAATAGAAAACTCATTTACACTATATACCGGTTGTGATAAAATCGATCTAAATGTACACATTGTAACTATTCATGCTCCTGCCCCGGCGTATGCTTTTACGAGTGAAGACAAAAAGTTTTCGATGTGGAATGGAGAAACGATAGCGCATACAGGTGTATTAAGCCTATACGATGGAAGGAGGAATAAGATTATGGATCTGACTACTATACGGGAAATATTCAGAAACAGGGAAAAATATCTTGGGAAAGAGGTAAGCATCGGCGGCTGGGTTCGTTCGATCCGCGATTCCAAAACCTTTGGATTTATGGTGGTAAACGACGGCACCTTTTTTGAAACACTGCAGGTGGTTTTCGCCGACAAGCTGGCGAATTTTGACGATATATGCAGGCTGAACGTAGGCAGCGCGGTGATCGTAAAGGGACTGCTCGTGGCTACTCCTGAGGCCAAGCAGCCTTTCGAGATACAGGCGGAGGAAGTGGCTATAGAGGGTGCTTCGACGCCGGACTATCCTTTGCAGAAAAAGCGCCACAGCCTTGAATTCCTGCGCACGATCACGCACCTTCGTCCCAGGACCAACACCTTCCAGGCGGTGTTCAGGGTGCGCTCCCTTATCGCGCACGCCATCCACTGTTTCTTCCAGGAGAGGGATTTTGTTTATGTGCATACGCCCCTCATCACCGGCAGTGACTGCGAGGGCGCGGGCGAGATGTTCCAGGTAACGACTCTTGATCTTAAGAACGTGCCCCTTGACGAGCAGGGCAACATCGATTACACAAAGGATTTCTTCGGCAAGCCCACCAACCTGACGGTCAGCGGCCAGCTCAACGGCGAGACCTTTGCCTGCGCGTTCCGCAATATCTATACTTTCGGTCCCACCTTCCGCGCCGAGAACTCCAACACGACCCGCCACGCTGCGGAGTTTTGGATGATCGAGCCTGAGATCGCATTTGCCGATCTCGAAGATGACATGGTTCTGGCCGAGAACATGCTGAAATACATCATTAACTATGTACTCGAGCATGCGCCCGAGGAGATGGCGTTCTTCAACCAGTTCGTTGATCAGGGACTCTTAGAGCGTCTCGAGAATGTCAGGACTTCTGATTTCGGACGCATCACATATACCGATGCTGTCAAGCTTCTCGAAGAGCACAATGACCAGTTTGATTACAAGGTGTTCTGGGGCTGTGACCTGCAGACCGAGCATGAGAGGTTCCTTACCGAGCAGGTATTTAAAAAGCCTGTGTTTGTTACCGATTACCCGAAGGAGATCAAGGCTTTCTACATGAAGCTCAATCCCGACGGCAAGACCGTGGCGGCTGTGGACTGCCTGGTTCCCGGCATCGGAGAGATCATCGGGGGCAGCCAGCGTGAGGATGACTACGACAAGCTTCTTGCCCGCATGAACGAGTTGGGACTTAAGGAAGAGGATTACCGTTTCTACCTCGACCTGCGCAAGTATGGCTCAGTACGCCACGCAGGCTTCGGACTGGGCTTTGAGCGGTGCGTCATGTACCTGACCGGCATGGGCAATATCCGCGACGTTGAGCCCTTCCCGAGGACAGTGGGGAACTGCGACCTGTAAAAAAATTACGCTTATTAAATGGATTTTTACAAGTAAATCTGATTAAGAAAATCGAAGGGGCTGTCGCACTAAGAAAGTGCGGCGGCCTCCATCTGAAAACGTTTTCAGGAGGAGAAGGATATGAACGAGATGAGGATCAGGTTTCCGGGCGGGAGACCCAAGTGCCTGACGCTGAGCTATGATGACGGAGTCATCAATGACGTGAGGCTTATGGACATTTTCAAAAAGCATGGTCTGAAGGGGACTTTCAACCTGAACAGCGGGCTGTGGGCGAAGGAGGAATTCTCCGACTACGAGCACACCCACAGGAGGATTACCTTTGAAAATGCAGTGAAGCTGTATAAGGACAGCGGTTTCGAGGTGGCGGCGCACGGGGTGACGCATCCTTTCCTCGAGAGGATCCCCATGAACATTGCTACGAAGGAGGTGCTCGACGACCGCAGGAATCTGGAGCGTACCTTCGGACAGATCGTCAGGGGCTTTGCATACCCTTTCGGGACTTATACGGATGATGTGGTGAACATGCTGAAATGCTGCGGTGTGTGCTATGCCAGAACAGTGAACTCATCGCACAACTTCGATATTCCCACGGACTGGTTAAGATTGAAGCCTACCCTGCATCACGGCGACGGGAAACTGGAAGAACTCACAAAGCAGTTTATTGAAGGACATCCCTGGAACGACGGCTGGCTGTTCTACGTATGGGGGCATAGTTACGAGTTTGATTTCGGCAACAACTGGGAGATCATCGAGAACTTTGCCGACAGGGTTTCGGGCAGGGATGACGTATGGTATGCGACCAATATAGAAGTATACGACTATGTGGAGGCTTACCGCTCGCTCATCTTCGACATGGACATGACGAAGGTACGGAACAATACGGTCATACCGGTATGGTTCGAGTGGAACGAGAAGATGTACGAGGTAAAGGGCGGAGAGGAGATCGCCCTGTGATATAACGGGGGTATAGTATGGGATTTACGGTATTTGAAGCAGGAAAAAGGCCGGTGCTGGTTATTGACAAAAACACCGCATCCGGGATAAAAAGAGTAGCGGGAAAGGTAGCGTCTGACCTGGAAGCCCTGTCAGGAGGAGAGATAGCGGTAGTCGAGACTACAAGTGTAGAAGAAATATCTTCCGCAGTTAAAAACTCTGTTTATCCGATCATTATGGGTGAAGTATCGGATGGACTGATCACGGGGATGGATGATATCCGTGACCTGACCGCTCAGATAAAGGGCAAAAGGGAGGTATTCGCGTTTGCCCTGACCGGAGAGGGAGACGCGCAGGGACTTGTGATAGTCGGAAGCGACAGGCTGGGGACGATTTACGGGATGTTTGAGCTTTCCGGGCTGTCGGGCGTTTCACCGCTCAAATACTGGGCAGACGCTCCCGTGCTGAAAAAAACACGCGCGGAGCTTGGGATCGAATTTCCCTTTATTTCAAAAGAACCGAGCGTAAAATACAGGGGCTTTTTCGTCAATGACGAGTGGCCCTGCTTCGGAAACTGGACTACCGAGCATTTTAACGGCTTTACCGCCGAGATGTATGACCATGTATTTGAACTGCTGCTCAGACTTAAAGGTAATTATCTGTGGCCCGCGATGTGGTCATCCTGCTTCGCCTGGGACGGACCGGGGCTGGCATCATACGAACTGGCCGATGAATACGGTATCTATATGGGCAATTCCCACCATGAGCCGTGCCTGAGGGCCGGGGAGGAGTGGACCGTGGTGAACAGGAAGGATCCTTCCTACGGCGGCGCATGGAGCGTGCTTTCCAACAAAGATGGCGTTTCCCGTTTCTGGAAGGAATCCATGGAGGAAAGAGGGCGCTTCAACAGCCTGGTGACCGTCGGCATGCGTGGTGAGCGCGACAGCACCATTTTGGGTGAAAACGCGACCCTGGCGGATAATATCAATGTCGTAAAAACTGCCATAACAGTACAGAAGGAAATCCTTGCCGAACAGGAAAAGAAGCTGGGTAAGACATTCCCCAAGATGCTGGCTCTCTACAAAGAGGTCGAACCCTTCTATTTTGGGGATGAGACCACGGAAGGTTTGTCTGAGTGGGATGGGCTTGATGATGTGATACTCATGCTGTGCGAGGACAATCATAACTATACCAGGATACTCTCGGATCCGGCACTTTCACGCCATAAGGGCGGGCTGGGCATGTATTACCATGTGGACTATCATGGCGGGCCGGTCAGCTATGAGTGGATCAATTCCACTCCTTTGTCGGTGATCTGGGAGCAGATGACCGCGGCCTATGAGTTCGGAGTCCGCGATCTGTGGATTTTGAACGTCGGCGACCTGAAGCTCAACGAATTCCCGCTCACCTACTTTTTAAGTCTGGCATATGATTTTGAAAAATGGGGAAGTGACGCTCCTAATTCTACCCGCAGATACAGTCTGGAATTTCTGGAGGAATTCTTCGGCGGGATCCTTAATGAAAGACAGCTGCGCATAGCTGAAAAGGTGCTGACGGACACAGTAAGGCTGAACGGTTATGTGAGGCCGGAAGCTTTGAAGCCCCAGTCATATAACGTATTAAACGGCGAGGCTGATGATATTCTGGAACAGGCCGAAACACTGGAAGAAGAGGCGGGAGAGCTGTACGGAGAGCTTGCGGCCATAGATAAAGCCGTGGCTGAAGGGTATTACAGCCTGATATATTTCCCTGCGCTTGCCGTAATGAATCATATCAAGCTCAATATTTTTGCCGGACGCAACGATCTGCTGGCATTTCAGAACCGCAAAAGAACAAACTACTACGCGGATCTGGTTGAAGGCTGCATAGAAAGAAACTCCGCGCTGAACAAGGACTTTGCGAACTTTAAGAATCATAAGTGGCGCGGCATGGAGATGGCCTCACATATCGGATTTGTCAAGTGGAATGACGACGGCTGCAGATATCCGGTCATCAAGCGGATCCAGCCTGTGGATCGTCCCAGGCTTCAGGTCATGCATTACGGTGAAGCCGGTGTATACGACAAGGTATACGGAAAACCCATGCGCATAGTGATGGACGAATTTCTTTATCCGGGCAACCCTTCCTCGGGAGCAAAGAAAGAAAGCTCACTTACCATCGTTAATCCGGGAAAGGGAGAGATTGGCTTCAGGATCAGTTTCTGTGATATGAACGGCAAGGGGCTGACAAGCGCAGATTTTAACTGGCTGCGTGTTACCCCCGTATCGGGCAAGGTAGAGGATGAACAGGAAATATGCATCATTTGCGATCATTCCAGGCTTGGATGTACCGACCGGATCTCGGAAGCACTGCTTAAGATCGAGGGAGAAGATGCTACAGTTGTAGAATGTTTAGTAAGGGCTCGCCCCCGTTATGAAATAACCGCAGAGGCCGGATCGGATTCATCAGATGCCATAATATGGCCTACACCCGCTCCGAAAGCTATCAGTGACAGAATTTCGGGCAGCCGTTATGTGGGATCCGCCAGGAAGCTTCATTTTGAAGACAGGAACGGGATAGATATACCGGCGTCGGGCTATTCTCACGCGTATGCGCCGAATGATGCCGATCTTATGTTCCTTTCCGATTACGGAAGATTTGACAGCGCGGTCAAGGCGTTCCCTGTGAACCGGATATTTGCCGAGGGTTCGGGTCCCGTGACAGCGTATGACGTATATATTCAGGATGAGGCGGATTATGTGCTGCAGCTGGTATTTGCGCCCACCAATCCTCCGGTCAGGGGGAGCCTCCTCAAGTACGGACTGGGTATTAACGACGATCTGTGCGGATATTTCAATATGGTGGGGGAAGACTATCGCGGCGGAGAGAATTCCTGCCCTGAATGGTCCAAAAACACGGTTCAGCACTTCAGGATCAGGACCCATGAGCTGCACCTGGCGAAGGGAGTATCGACCATAGCTCTGGAATTTATAGATCCTGGAGTTGTTCTGGAAAGGATCAGGCTGGTGAAGGCTTAAGAAAACGCTTATTGAAGCATCGCTTCCCTGAAAACGTCCGCATGTTGAGTAGAAAGACTTAGGGAAAAAGGGGAGCCGGACGCATAAGTAAACAGATACGCTGAAACGTACAGACACGTCAGAATTTACGAAGTTCTACATATGTAGTACAACGAGAAACACATTCTCCGTTCAGGTACAGGTCATAATCGATCTGTATCGACATAAGCCCGTTTCTTACGGAGTCATCGATGACATCGCTATTGTCATCGGAAGCGCAATGCACGGCTTTGATGGAAAAAGTGTCATTTTCAATATCTATGATACCAAAACCAAGATCCATGGCGGTCTTGGTTTTTTTGCCGCTGATATAGGAAACGGTTCCGTTCACTGCTCCGGAGCGCCTTATTTCCAGAGCGGTACCATCAAAACTTAAGATGGTGCGGGTAGTGCCCGAGTCATATGCCGGGGAGGAAGGCGTGCGGTAGCAGACATACCTGGAACCGCCGCGCTCCATGTATGAGGCTGAAGCCTCCTCGACGACCGGCTCCGGGTCTATATCATGCTGGATAGTTGAGATGCGTATGTAAATGTTTTTTTCTTTCGGCATTTTTTCAGATCATTCAAATGTATGCAGTTTTACGTTTTCTTCCGGCAGGGGAGAGCCGAGTATCCGGGCGGCAAAGCTGCGGAAACGCTCAGCACCGTCGCTTACATAAAAGGTGGGTGACAGATCGGCTGTGGCGCCTTGGGAAGGGTCGTTCAAGAGACCGTTTTCCTCAAGGACGTATTTAAATTCACGCGAACTTTCAAACGCGGGATTGACGAGAGTGATGCCATCCCCGACTGCCTGCTGTATACGGGCTTTAAGAAGCGGATAATGCGTGCAGCCGAGCACCAGCGAATCAATTCCTTCAGCGGTGATCTCATCCAGATACCTGTGGATGATGAGATCTGTGATCTCATCGTCGATCCAGCCTTCCTCCACCAGAGGGACGAACAGGGGACAGGCTTTGGCAAATACGCGTATCCTCGGGTTGGTGCGATGCAGGAAGTCTTCATAGATCCCGGAGCCGATAGTGGCTCTGGTAGCGATGACTCCGATGCGGTTGGTACGGGTGGCCTCGGCGGCCGCCTTGGCGCCGGGCTTGACCACGCCTATGATCGGCAGGTCAAATTCCGATTTCAGATCGTCAAGAGCCAGGGCACTTACGGTATTACAGGCGACAATGATAGCCTTGACACCCTTTGAGACCAGAAAACCGGTGATCTGCCTGGCATATCCGGCTACGGTTTCTTTTGATTTATCACCGTAGGGAACTCTGGCCGTGTCTCCGTAATAAATGATCTGTTCTCCGGGCAGCTGCTGCATAAGCTCTTTTACAACGGTGAGCCCGCCCATGCCCGAATCAAAAGCGCCGATAGGTGCGTTGGAAGCCATTATGTGATATCCTCCTTTGAGGGTGGTAAAGTTATAGTGATCGATCTTGTGCTGGTGCCGCCTTCTCATATCAGAAAAAAACGACGGCTTGCCAAAAAAGTGGGACTCGCAACAATTACTATACATCAAAAGAGCCCTTCGGGCAAGACGTTTTTGCGAAGCCGTATTTTACCTGTGTGGGGTTAATTATTTACAGGAATATGTCGATATATATACAGATAACTCGAATTGTCACATTGATACGTGCTTTTTTATCCGGCTGTTAACGCCGAGCCTAGTACATCGATTCTTAAATAACTGGACCGAATGCTTGCCTGCTTATCCCGATAGCACACGCCTGAAAGCCTCGCCGTAGCCCGCTACGTCTGCGTTTTCAGACATGTACTCTCGGGCAAGCATTCGGCGCATTAGTC
>JAILRI010000187.1 GCA_024698555.1 Lachnospiraceae bacterium | reverse complement strand
CCAGGCAAATCCAACCTTGCTTCCCAGCGGTCCGATATCCTTTCTGTCAATAAATCTCACCATCAGTGTGAACAGGATAAACGCCCCAAACATGATACCGCTGTATCCCAGTCTTTTTTTGTCCATTACGACTCCTTTATTATCATTCGGTATATCCGATTGACAGTATTGTAAATGCTTTGTCCTTGCTATCTTCAGACATCCTTACGGTAAGCGTGTGCTCTTTTGCCTCATCCTCATCAAGCACCATGATCACATTGCAGTTGTTCCAGCCGCCCGATGAATAGCCGTCCGCAGTTGCAACCTTCTCACCGTCAATATAAAAATCAGCTTTTCCGAATCCCGTATTATTTGCGGTCTTGTAATTGATCAGTATATTCCGGCATGTGAGCTTAAGCTCAAAAGGTTCATCCGGGCCTTTTTCTTTGTGACAAAAACCGTTCGCAAATGCCGGTTTCTTTGTAAAATACATGTTCACAACATTTTTGTCGGTATCCGAAAAACCGCCCGGTCTCAGATCAATGTTCTCCAATGCCGTATTGCGGGAGTCCAGCATCGCCAGATCCTTAAAATCCGAACCGACGATATCCTTTTCGGGAACCTTTATAGCAGGCCCTTCCTCTTCTTCATCCACAGTCTCGATAAGGTTCATCAGGCAGTCCTTCATCAGTCTGTGACCGTAAGTTGTCGGATGATAATAATCTGCAAAATACAGGCTTTCAGCAACACGCATCTCATTTTTCGGAGCATATACCCCGTTTTTGATGCTGACCTGCTGAACGCTGTAATGTTTACCGATCTTGATATAATTGTCCTGCATGTTCCATCCGCTGCGGGCTATGGAATAAAGCAGTATGACAGCACAGTCGTCATTGGATTCGAGAGCTCTTCTGACCAGGCTTTCGTAAGCCCTGCCTTTGGTCGGTTCTTCCCAGTCATTGATCGCAAATTCAATGATGAGCAGATCCGGATCCGCACCGAGTAGTTCCACCACATCCTGCCGGTATCTGATAATACCCAGACATGAAGGAGTTCCGGAAAGTCCGGCGTTTACGAAATGCAGATTACTACCATCTCCGGGACAATACCGGGTTCTGAATTCATTTGCGAACTGATATGCATAACCGTCATCATTGGTCTTGGCAAGAGCGCCTTCAGTCACAGAACCACCCAGTGCGCAGATATAGATATCTTCGCCGTTTCGAGCCTTTTCAAGCACTCTTTTCAATCTCCTGTTGTTCCCGCTCGATAAAAGAGATTTTTCCACTGCTTCCTGATAAAGCTCGGCCGGACTCATAGTCGGCGTTGCTTCCGGTGTGGGCGTTGCTTCGGGTGTGGGAGTGGCTTGCGGTGTCGGAGTCGCTTCCGGTGTCGGCGTCAACAGCTCATCAGGAACATTACCCACTATCTCGCCTGTTTCCGGGTCTATCCTCTCTCCCGGACGGATCGTGGGCGTGACCGCTTCCCGGTTCTTGGAATTCCATTCTTCTTCGGTATAGTCCGCAATGTCCTTATTCTTACCCGCACACCCTGTTAAAATGATCAGGGATAATAAAAGGCAGCCCAAGATCAGCTTATTTATTTTCATGACATCATATTTCCTTACAATTCTGATAGTATTTAAACGATTCAGGCCTCCGGCCTCGTACTTTAAGATTTTACAGATATTTCACCAGCTCATCGATCACGGGTGCATAATGCCCGCCTTCAAGTCCGAAATTCATTCTGCGATAGCTCCAGGCAGCCCTTCCTATTCCGTACTTTTCAAAAGTGGCATTTATAGCCTTGTACCACTCAAGTGAATCCCCGGCATCAGCCAGATCTATTACGCCGTATTCACCGCAGTACAGAGGTTTGCCGCGTTTGATCACGATATCGACATACTGGCCGAACTGTTTTTCAAAATACTCTTTTCCCATTTTTTCTTTCTTATCCGGCATCATGTCGAAAGCGCCCTTATTGTTAGGGAACAGCTTCACGTTCTGTTCATCGTATTCCTCATATGTATGATCGAAAGAGAACCTGAAATCAAGCGGCATCTCCTTTATCCAGCCTGCGCCCTGATGAGTGAAAATAATAGGCGAATAGCAATGGAAATTATAAATGATATTGTCATCATCAAATTCCGGAAGATCAGCCACAGCGTTGATACTGTTGTTCCAGTAGCCTCCGATGAGTATCTTTGTTACGGGTGCGATCCTACGTATCCTGTCTATACAGATCGTGAGTATCCTGTTCCAGGGATCACAATAGTTCTTATCGGTCACTTCGTTGAG
>JAILRI010000110.1 GCA_024698555.1 Lachnospiraceae bacterium | reverse complement strand
GGACCGAATGCTTGCCTACTTATCCCGATAGCACACGCCTGAAAGCCTCGCCGTAGCCCGCTACGTCTGCGTTTTCAGACATGTACTCTCGGGCAAGCATTCGGCGCATTAGTCCAGTTATTTCGCGATCGATGTACTAGGAAACGTTTTGGTTAAAGGAGGAAGAATATGGGCAAACGGGCATTTTTAATAGTTCTGGACAGTGTCGGAGTAGGCGCGATGCCTGACGCGGCGGATTTCGGCGATGAGGGCAGCAATACCGTAAAGGCGGCAGCTACAAGCGGGATCTTAGACATGCCGAATATGAAAAAACTGGGCTTTTTCAATATCAAAGGCGTTGACGATATGTATGACGATATCCCTTCAGCGCCCCTGAACGCGGCAGGACGCTGCCTGGAGAGATCGAAGGGCAAGGATACCACGACCGGACACTGGGAGATCGCAGGGCTTATTTCGACGCAGCCCATGCCGACTTTTCCGGACGGATTTCCCAAAGAATTCATGGACGCTTACTCAAATAGGGTAGGCAGGAAGCTCCTGTGCAACAAGCCCTATTCGGGAACGGACGTGATCAGGGATTACGGACGCGAGCATGTGGAAACAGGCGCGCTTATATGCTATACCTCGGCAGACAGCGTATTTCAGATAGCCGCGCATGAGGATGTGGTACCGGTAGAGCAGTTATACGACTATTGTAGAATTGCCAGAGAGATGCTGACCGGGGATTTGGCAGTAGGCAGGGTCATAGCGCGTCCGTTTGAAGGGGAGTGGCCTTATAAAAGGACTTCGCGCAGACATGATTTCTCTGTGGAGCCTCCGAAGGATACCATGCTGGACGTACTCAAGGCAAAGGGCTTTGATGTACTTTCCGTAGGCAAAATTATCGATATATTTGCTGAAAAGGGAATTACTGAATATGTGAGAAGCGAGAACAACGCTGACGGCATCGAGAAGACTATAGAGTACATGAAAAAGGACTTCAACGGCCTGTGCTTTACCAATCTCGTTGATTTTGACATGCTCTACGGACACAGGAATGATCCTGAGGGTTATGCGAAGGCGTTGAACTATTTTGATCAAAATCTTCCCAGAATGCTTGAGCTCATGCGCGACGATGATATCCTCATGATCACTGCCGATCACGGCTGCGACCCTGTAACGCCTTCTACGGATCATTCACGTGAATATATACCGATAGTCGTGTATGGCAGGGGGCTGAAAAAGGGCGTTGATCTGGGAACCCGCACGGGATTTTCAGATATAGGAGCTACTGTGCTCGATTACTTCGGTATAAAAGGAGGGATTGACGGAGAATCGTTCCTTGGTGAGATTATGTGACGGGCAGTTGTTGCGGCTTTCCGGTTTCCGATATAAGAACGGGGTTCTGAGGAAACGATGATTAAATCATTGTTTTATTGGAAGTCTCCGGCAGATTGCGCAGAAAAACGCACAGGAAAGAAAGATAATATGTAATTTGTAGTTTCCGTTACGGAAGGAGCGTGTCATGAGGGATTTCCTGGTTGGAAACGGCCTTTTTGATAATACATTCAAATGCAATGATACGGAAGAGGAGCTGCTGCAATATCTGGGTCTTACCTGGAGATCAACGCTTACGGATCGTATCGTAGAGCATGATAAAGAAACCTTTTTGAGCCATGTTGAGTCGGTGGTGGAAGGAAAGTCCGATTCATCCACGGTAAGAGTGCGGTTCGAAACTGCCACCGGCGAAAAGAGAAACTGCCGTGTCAGGATATACGGTTATAAAAACGGACATTTTCTGATCGAGATAGCGGATATCGAAAATGCCTGTGACCGCTGCTATCACATTATTCAGGAACAGCACAACAATGAATGGCTGCTGGCCCAGCAGGGAACGATCCTTTTTGAGTATATATTCGCGACAGGCGAACTCAGTATTTTCAAATATTCATACAAGGGTAAGATCATGCTGAACAATGCTCCGGATTACCCGGAGCTGGTTAAAGCCATGACCGAGGATCTGGCGGTTGCCGATATAAATGTGGTATACCGCAGGACTTTCGAGATAGAAGACGGCGCGTTTCAGGTGACGGGAATGGTCGTAATGCAGCAGACCGAGAAGATTTCCTTATTCGGTATGATACGTGGCGGTAAAAATGACGAGATCATTTCCACCTGGGGCGATACCCATGACGCTATGACGGGTCTGTTCAACAAGCCCTTTGCCCTGTCCCGCGCACGGCAGATGGTGGAAGAACAGGGTATCATGAACATCGCGTTTGTGATGATCGATCTGGATAATTTCAAATCAATAAATGATACTTACGGTCACCTGTTTGGAGATAAGGTTTTGCAGCGGCTTTCGCAGATACTTCACGAAACGTGCAGTGGGCGGGGATTGGCTGCCAGGTTCGGAGGTGATGAGTTTTTCCTGTGCCTGACGGATTTAAAAACCGAGGATGATCTGCGGGCTGTTCTTCAGAGCATCGCATTTAAGTTCAAAAATTCATTTGTCGATAAGGGGCTTAAGTTTACGCTATCGATCGGAGTTGCCGAGTATCCGCGCAACAGCAGGGAATATGACATTCTTCTGAGGAAAGCTGACAAGGCAGTGTATATTGCGAAGTCCAAAGGCAAAGACAGATATATTATCTACAAAGAGGAACTGCACGGGGAAATAAGCCGTGATGATACCGACAATGTCAGGACCGACAGCAGCAGCCGCGCGGCTCAGTATGCTTTCAGAAAGAAGGTCCTGCCCGGCTATATGGCGGTTTCGGGCAAAGATGGAGCGGCTCGAAAGGCCTTTGCCGGAGAATTGCTGTCCGGCATTATGTCAGCGTATAACTGCGACGCAGTTACAGTGTATATGGGCGAGGGCTGGAATGCATGCCTGACTCTGGGACATTATGATAAAACACCGTCAGAAGCCGCATTTTTTGACTCTCCTGATGTTCGCAGCACATTTAACAGCTATGGAACGCTTCAGGTTAACCTGAACCATCTTACGGGAAGTGTTATGGAGAAGTATGCGGAAGGACTAAAGACCTGCGGCAAGGTCGTTTTCCGCCTGGTTTCAGTCGGAGAAACGGATTCACCCGAGGTCCTGATATCATTTGACAGCGACAGGGATATCGGAGGCTGGCCCATTGAAGAGATGAACGATATGATCCTGTATTCACAGATGGTATGCAGGCTGCTGGCCCGGGAATGAAAGGGGATGGATATGAAACTGGTGATACAGCGTGTACAGCGCGCGTCCGTAACTATTGACGGTGAAAAGACCGCGGAAATAGGGAAAGGCCTGCTGGTATTGTTAGGCGTAGGCCGCGAGGATGTGGCAGCCACCATGGAAATAGATGGATCGGAAACCATAGTCGGCGAGGACATTAAAAAAGCGGACAAATATGCTGATAAACTCCTGAAACTGCGTATTTTCGAAGATGAGAACGGCAAAACGAACTTAAGCCTGGCACAGGTAGAGGGAGAGCTGCTCATAGTGTCACAGTTCACTCTTTACGCGGATACCAGCTCCAACAGGCCTGGATTTACACCAGCGGCGCCGCCTGCGCTCGCGGAGGCTGTTTATGAGCATTTTGTGGCATACTGCGCAGAGCGCGTGCCGGTTGTCCGTCACGGCGAGTTCGGAGCCGACATGAAGGTTGATCTCATTAATGACGGCCCTTTTACGATCTTGCTGGAGAAAATATAAAATATTTTATTTTCAGACCATAAAAAAGGAGGAATAGATATGTACGAATATACACCCACAGGAACTTGCTCTACAAAGATAGAATTTGACACCTATGAGAAAGAAGGAAAGAAATATGTTACAGGCGTGAAGTTTACCAAAGGCTGCAGCGGTAATACACAGGGCGTAGCCAGACTGGTAGAGGGGATGGAGATCAATGACGCCATTTCGCGCATGGAAGGAATAAAGTGCGGGTTCAAGCCCACTTCCTGCCCCGACCAGCTTGCCCAGGCGCTGAAAACAGCACTGTAAAAAACCGGGTACATTGACCGCGATTTTACCGGACTGTGTGTTAATACTACAATGGTAGAACATAGAGGATATAGGAATGAAAAAAATAATCATGACCGGCGGCGGTACTGCCGGACACGTTACTCCGAACATGGCTTTGATCGAGCGTTTGCGGGATGAGGATTTCGAGATCAGCTATATCGGGTCATATTCAGGGATAGAAAAAGGACTGATAGAAGGTATGGGAATTCCATATTACGGGATATCCTCAGGGAAGCTGCGCCGTTATTTTGACGTTAAAAATTTCTCGGACCCCTTCAGGGTGCTTAAGGGCATGCGTGAGGCCAAAAAGTTGATGAAGGAGCTTAAACCCGATATCGTATTTTCAAAAGGCGGATTTGTAGCGGTTCCTGTAGTTTTTGCAGCTCATAAATACAAGATTCCGGTCATAATACACGAATCGGACATGACTCCGGGTCTGGCCAATAAGCTGTGTATACCTAAAGCCGACAAGATCTGCTGCAATTTCAAGGAAACACTGGATTTTCTGCCTGAGGACAAGGCGGTACATACCGGA
The DNA here is from genome assembly GCA_024698555.1 of Lachnospiraceae bacterium. Lineage (GTDB taxonomy): Bacteria > Bacillota > Clostridia > Lachnospirales > Lachnospiraceae > RUG11977. Next base: position 1,607 of record JAILRI010000110.1, on the reverse strand, counting down.
ACGCCGCTCCGCAAGGCTCTCTTTGAGGGTAGCAGGGAAGCGGGACTGAAGTTCTGCGGTTTTGACGGGAGCAAGCCCGTTATCATGGTCGTGGGCGGAAGCACCGGTGCTGCAGCGATCAATGAGGCTGTAAGAAACCTCCTTCCGACGCTTCTTACCAGGTTTAACGTAGTGCATCTGTGCGGCAAGGGCAAGAATGATCCCGCTTATGACGGAACAGAGGGATACAGGCAGTTTGAATATATCAGTACAGAACTTAAGGATCTGTTTGCCATCTCAGATCTGGTGATCTCACGTGCCGGTGCCAACGCGGTCTGTGAGCTTCTGGCTCTGGCCAAGCCCAATATCCTGATCCCGCTCTCCGCAGCAGCCAGCCGCGGCGACCAGATACTCAACGCTGAATCCTTTGAGAGGCTGGGCTACAGCTATGTACTTGAGGAAGAGAAGCTTACAAACGAGACACTGCTTGAATCGATCGAAAAGGTATATAACGAGCGCTACAAATACTACGCCGCCATGAAGGCCGCGACTCAGGCCGACGCGACCGGCGTGATCGTGAAAATGATAAAAGAACTGGCAGGTTTATCATGAACAAAAAACTGGAAGAAGCCATGTCTCTGGTATTTATTACCATAGGTGCTCTCATGGCCAGCTTTTCGGTAGTATGCATACTGATCCCGAATGATGCGATAGATTATGGAACCGCGGGTATTGCGATCATCATACATATGCTGACAGGCGTGAATCTGTCCTTGTGCGTGGCTTTTGTATTTATTCCATTCCTGGTGCTTGGAGCTCTCGTACTTGGAAAAAGGTTTGGGGCTAAGGCTATCCTGGGTTCCGTGGTCTATACTGTCGGACTGGAGCTTTTTGAATGGATCCCTTTCGAACTGAATACAGAGCATTTTCTCGCAGTGGTGTTCGGCGGAGCGATCCTCGGGGCTGGACTTGCCCTGATACTTAAGAACGGCGGTTGTATTGACGGATCCGAAATATTTGCGAATATTGTGATCAAGAAGCTTTCCGATAAGACCGGCAGGAATTTCAGTATGACATATCTGTTGATAGGCTTTAACGCGTGCGTTTATATGGCGGTGTTTATCCTGATCAATCGAAATGCCGCGCTCATGAGCCTTCTGGTGTATGTGGTGGCAACCACGATCATCAACCATTTTACCGATCATTTTGAAGCTATCAAGCAGGTCACTATCATTACGAAGCAGCCTGAGGCTTTGGTAAAGCAGATCAAGGAAGAGCTGAACAAGACCTGTACCATGATGGATTCGGTGGGTGCCATTGCCGGAGATAACAAGACGCTGATCTGCTATATCAATTATTTCGAGCTTCCAAAGATGAAGGACATCATTTCCCGTAATAAGGGCACTTTCAGCACTGTGTCGACTATAGACGAGATATTGAGATAGCTTATGATTCGGATATACTAGTACATCGATTCTTAAATAACTGGACCGAATGCTTGACGGCTTTAGCGATAGCACACGCCTGAAAGCCTCGCCGTAGCCCGCTACGTCTGCGTTTTCAGACATGTACTCTCGGGCAAGCATTCGGCGCATTAGTACAGTTATTCGATGTACTAGGAAAAAGAT
>JAILRI010000103.1 GCA_024698555.1 Lachnospiraceae bacterium | reverse complement strand
GTCTGTATCGTGTGGTAGTACCCCTACCATGCGTTACCGGATGGGGTTGCCGCCACATTCGGTGGTCCACTTTTCTTCATCTATTCACTTGTGTTTCCGAAAGATATTTTATCACACCCTGACATATGTAGCAAGGTGATTTTTATAGCAATAAAGCGCCCGGATTTTGTGTTCCGGACGCTCTATAATACTTTACTTCTCACATTCCACATGAAACGTTCATCTACAGAATATCTGCCAGCTTCTTTTCGTAAAACGATTTTACATACGGATAATCCGCAAATCTTTCTATCTGCTTATTCAGATACGCCTTCTGCTTTTCCGTATCTTCCGCAGAATACTTATCTTTTCCCCACTTATCAACGGATTCCCGGGCCAGCTGCAACATATCCTCGAATGTGATCACCATGCTGCTGTTCCTGTATTTTGCTTCCTTGATCATCCCCGTAGTCACTATGATCACATTTGCTTCGTACAGGATCTGCAGTGTTTCCTGGCTGAAAGAATCATCCAAGGTAGCAAGATACATTTCCCTGATGCCAGTTCTCGTCACTTCCTCCGGCACTTCCTGCCAGCGTTCCCTGAGCGTCGTCTTGGCTGATATCAGCATGGTGTTCCTTTTATTCTGCAAATACTCTATAACGCCCGGAACGACCAGATCGACGAGCTTTCCGATCTGCTGCGTCTGGAACTGCTGCTTTCCGATGCTTCCCTGTGCAGCGGCCGGTATACCGGCACCTATAAGCATGAGTTCCAGTATGGCCTCAAACTCTTTTCCGGCCCTGCTGCGCCGTGACTGTGTATTCGATAACGATAGATCATAAATATGCTGGGGATACTGCATCGTGAAATCCTTTATTGCATCAACCGGAGTCATTTTGTTGACCCTGTTGATATTTATAAGGTAGGACAGCATCCTGGTCGTGAAATCGCGCTCAAACGGTACAAATTCCTCCCAGCACTTTGACCGCATATCCATGATATATTCACTGGCGTTTTCCATGAAGAAGTCTTTTGCCTTCTTATCATAGCCGCAGTCACAAAAAGTCTTGTAAACAAGGTCAAACGGCGTGATAAAATGCTCTTTTCTTTCATTTTTTATGAGGTTTTTGAACTCTTCGGCTGTGTAGTCAGGCATTCTTTTATCCCCTTTCATTTTCTGTTGATTTTATACCACGATATGTTATAATGGAACAGTCAAAGGACACTATGTCCTCAAATTGCCACAAAAAGGAGCCTGTTATGTACGAACAATCAGCTGTAGCCCTTAAGATCCGTGAAAAACGGGAACGTCTGCACATGACCCAGAAGGAACTTGCCGATGCCATCGGGCTTCCACGGTACGGCGACCGAACTATCCGGCGCTGGGAAAACGGCGAAACAAAGCCAACCGGAGCCGAATTAAAAGCCGTGGTGGATTTTCCCGAAACCCCGCCCTTTCCGAACAACAAAAACGGCCGTTATAAAATGATCGATCTTTTTGCCGGTATAGGCGGTACCAGACTCGGTTTCTACCAGACCGGAGCCGTAAACGTCGTATTCACATCCGAGTGGGACAAATTTGCCCAGAAGACTTATCATGCAAACTATGGTGATATGCCCGTCGGTGATATCACGAAAATCGACGAGAAAACCGTTCCCGACCATGATATCCTTGTCGGCGGCTTTCCATGTGTCGCTTTCTCACAGGCCGGCCTAAAGCGCGGCTTTGAGGACACCAGGGGAACGCTGTTCTTTGATATTGCCCGTATTATCAAAGAGAAACGTCCCAAAGCATTTCTTCTTGAAAATGTCAAAAACCTTCTCGGTCATGATCACGGCAAAACCTTTTCGGTAATCCAGCAGACCTTGGAAGACATGGACTATGCCGTGTATTACAAAGTATTTGCCGCAAAGGATTTCGGGGTGCCCCAGAACCGTGAACGTATATACATAGTCGGATTCGACAAAAAGAAGATCAAAAACTTCTCTTCGTTCCGGTTTCCGGATCCGCCCATGACCGCTACCAGCGTCGGCGACATTCTGGAACGGGATGTCGATGAAAAATACACCCTGTCCGACGTGCTCTGGGAAGGACACCAGAGAAGGAAAGCAGATAACGCCGCTGCCGGAAAAGGTTTCGGCTATGGTCTGTTTAATTCTCAAAGTGCATATACCAATACCATCAGTGCACGGTATTATAAAGACGGAAGCGAAATTCTCATTGAACAGGAAGGTAAAAATCCCCGTAAGATCACCCCGCGCGAAGCATCCCGTCTGCAGGGTTTCCCCGAGAATTTCATTATTCCGGTATCGGATACCCAGGCATATAAGCAGTTCGGCAACTCTGTAGCAGTGCCCGTAATACATGCTATCGCCGAACAGATCGTTTCCGTGCTTGACAACTCATAATTATATCACAGGTAATTCTTGATTTCAAAAAAGATGTCATCAGAAATGGCATCTTTTTTTATCCTCAAGTTTGTAGTCAAAAATGGCTTCTTCTATAGTCCTGACGCAGCCGGACAGGTCTTTCTTTATATCCTGCCCCCAGAATCTTATCACCTTCCACCCAAGACCGTTCAGCTCGGCATTTACTTCCCTGTCATGATCCATATTATGTGATATTTTATCCAGCCAGAATCCGGCATTCTTTCCCTTGGAGATCCGTTCCTGTTGTTTTTCCCAGTCAGCGCCGTGGAAAAACTCACTGTCACAGAATACCGCTATTCTATATTTCGTAATTGCTATATCAGGTGTTCCGGGCAACGCCCTGTAATTCTTCCGGTATCGGATACCCCGTAACCACAACGCTTTCCGCAATATGACTTCTATATCCGTATCCTTCGCACGTATACGCTGCATGTTTTTATGCCGTTGTTCCGGAATAAGTCTGTCCATTGTATAATTGCCGTCATCTATCTTGTATATTTAACTGACATATACAAAATACCCACAAATAGCCAAAAGTGTTAGAGCGATGCTTTTCAGTAAAGCCGCCTGTATATCTTTATATGAACATATCACATTATAATCATCTCTGTTAACATATATTTTTACTATGCCCAATTTCAATTTTGCTATGCCAATTCCCGGCTTTCCCAATGGAAACACCTTATTCTCCTTATTTATTACACCACAATACTCTTTCCCATCAAACTCATACCGAATTATAGTATTATATAAATCATAGCCACGATAGCTAATACTGCGCTCACATTTAATGCAAACAGCATTTTCAACAGGGAAAAAAACGGTAAAAACATTCTTAATAATCCATGCAGTATATAAATCGTATAGAAATACCGCTAAGGCAAACAAAGAAATAATCATTTCAACTCCCGCAATGCACTTCAAAGTACAACAACACCGTTTTCATTTTCCACATCTCCTTGCTCTCACAAGCGTAGCCCTGCTTATTCCTGTAATCTCCACTACCTGACTATACGAATGATCGCGAAGCAATGATACGGCATGATCTATTTGTGCTTTGGAATATTTCTTCGGTCTGCCTTCCCTGTACCCATCCTTACTCTTAGCAATCCTTTTTCCCTCACGTGTGCGTTCCATTATCGTGTCGCGCTCAAATTCTGCAAAAGAAAGCATCACATTCCGGATCAGCCTACCAGTTGGTGTATCATCCATCAGACCCATGTTCAGAACATGAACCTTCACGCCCTTGCGGTTCAACCCGTTGATCAACTCTATACCCTGCGTAAGATTTCTGGCAATGCGATCGAGCTTGGTCACCGCAAGGGTATCACCCTCCTGTAACATATCCAGCAGACGGTTCAGTTCCGGGCGATCACTCTTCGTGCCGGTATATGCATCGGAATATACCATGAGTGCGCCGGCAGCCTTCAATACTTCTTCCTGGGCTTCAAGACTGTTTCCATCTTTCGCCTGTGCAGTAGTACTCACCCTGGCATATCCATACACGGTAGGCTGATGCTCCATCCGTTCCTTTAAACGTTCGAATTCTTTTTGCTCTTCTGCGGTCAATTTTCCCATAATCAGCACCCTACATTTGATTACAGGTTTTGACATTCTCCATTTTATGCCAAAACGCCTGTCATTTCAAGAAATATCTAATTTGTCAGCATCCGGTATCACAACTCAACAGTTTTGATCTCTTATCTGATAATTCCCACTTCGGATCAATTCGATGACCTGCTTGACAAATTTAACCGATATGAGATCGTCTATCTCTGCACCTTTTGTTTCAAGAGTATCAATATCCCTGACTTCGTATTGTTCATACCCTTTAGTTGATGAAATCGGGCTGTGAAATGTATGACCATATCCTAGATCATAGAAGAGATAATACCTTGATTCATACTGTTCCCATCTCTTAACATACATCACTGTTTCGTTTAAATCCCTATCATAGTATTCTCCACTCTCAGCGTAATCCTTTGACTGCATTACTTCTTCAAACATCGGATCATACTCATCATATTGAATGAGCTTGTAAATTGGTTCATGATGAATACATGTTGGACTAATCACAGAAAGAATCTCATCTTTAATCTTGTAGTATTCTTCTTTCTTTTCACGGTTCTTTCCTTCATAATCATATTTGTCATAGAAATATCTATTGAAATGACGTATATTCCTATACTTTTGCTCTTGATCCCGCCAGTTTTTTGCTCGCTTATTAACACTATACAAGCAATCAGATAGCATCTTGGTCGTAATAACTCCCTGTTTGATCAATCTGGTGTATTCAGTTGGTGTCTTCATATTATTATCTCTCCTTTCATTTTTGAGAACTCAAGTTCTGCTGATCTATATCCATATTGTATCACGCTCAATATGCTGATTTTGAAAATCGTGTCGTCATTTTTGTGGAAAAAACAAATCTGCCGACTCTGTGTCTACAATTTAAAGGTCACTCAATTTTTCTCGTAAAACATTCTTTGCAGTTCTCGGCAACCATGTAGGTACCGCACCCTTTATACAATGATAGTTTCTCAGGACATCCCTTAGATTCGTTGCCATCTGAACATCAATACCATGATCAACAGCTTGATCATTAAACTCATATCCGTCAATTACATACTCAGCATCATCAGCTGAATGCGCAGTTATATACCCTAGCAACTGCCTAAAGAATTGTCCCCGGTATGCATACACGACTGCCAATCCGTTATCGACTGTTGAATAGCCAAACATATAGTTTTGATCTCTTTTATCAAGCCTGTTTTCTTCCTTAATTACGTTCATCTTCTTAATCTTTTTGATTTCATTCATGTTATTTTTCTCCTCCTTTTTTTATTGTATCAAATCCATCTTCAGAATATTTTAAATCCGCCAGATTTAGTGTTGACCCGCTGTTGCTTTGTTTATCATTTTCTCAATCCATGCCTTAAATTCCTCCCAGAGACCCTTCGCCTTTATAAAAAGAAGAGCGTGATCCTTCATAATAGAAACTTTTTTGTTTGCGGCATAATTTACTTCTTCGTCAAACCGTGCTTTCCTGCGTCGTAGTTCTTCTTGCTCATGCTCAAGTTTTTCCTCTTTTGTCTTTACATCCTTTTTAGCTTCTTCGACAGCTATCATATCTTTCTTGGCTTGCTCGATTAGTGGCTTTTCGTCTTTATAACGCCGTTCTGTTTCTTCCATCTGTTCTATGCGAGCTTTCTTCGCCAGTACCATTCCTCCAGGCAATTCCTTTATATGTTCAAGGGCCTGCTGCTTCTCCTGTATCTGTTCTTCCAAAGCATCTACTTTAGCCTCGGCTTGTGCTGCTTTTTCATTTGCCTCCCGTATTGTGTCATTTTCCTTTTTCAGCTGTTCAACGGACTTTTTTCCTGCTACACCCCCGGTCATATATGCTACACCAAACTCTTTCCTACACATCTGATCAACAAGTTTATTCAACTCATTATAAGTAGATTTTTTTAGAAAATTCTTTCCGTTGATTCCTTCACGATCAGCGCCCTTCTCTTTCCATTTGGCATATGGACTAAGCCAGAAGTGTGCGTGAACGAGCGATTCTTTTTCTTCTGCATTTCCTCCCTGGTAGTCAATATATGTATGGACTTCATCCTTGTGAACTGACATCCCATGTACATTTTCTACACCATAGTGAGCCTTTAAAATTTCATAAAACTTTTCAAAGAATTCATCTTCTTTTCCGGCATCCGTAACTTCTTTTGGACATGGCACCGTCCCCGATATAACTGTCACACGGTCTTTCCGGATTACCTTTGGTGGGTGCATCAAATCCACCTCCGCAGTTCTGGCTGCCACTTTATTACATACATCCTCAAAGGATCCACATCCTATCCAGTAATTCAGCTTAACCCTATCCTTTTGTATATCCTTGTTACTATGGTTACGCTGTTCCCTGAGCTGGTCATCATAATGCACCTTCATTCCCTTTATCCCATTTATGTTATTCTTTTGTAAATCCACGCTTGCCATCCTCTTTCCCCTTCCTGTGAGATTCTATGTAGCCTTTATTTAGACGACCAGGAGAACACTGGTCTTGCTCCCAAGACTTCTTCGTTCCTCAGAAGTCAGGTCGCCTGGCAGGGGCCTTTTAAAACCGTGGCGTTTCACCCCCCCCGACCAGACAGGACTCTGCCCTTTCTGGACTATCCCGGCACGGCTTTCCGCCTTTGCATTCCCCCGCAAGGCCGTTCCTCCCTTGCATCCTTCCGCAGGTGTTTCACCCTGCACCTGACCAAGGCTCTGCCTTTGGAATCCGGCAGGAAGTGCCCCTCTTCCCTGCACCCATCCGGCAAGGTGAGTGGCCTCTCACCCTGCACCCTTACCGCACCTCTTCGGTGGGAAGTCCTGCGGACGGCTCCTGACCTTCAGGCATCCCTTTTTCTAATCCGTAATATGCTTCCCACATCTTACGGATTAAATTCGGAATATCCTTCATTTCAGGTCTGATATCTTCCGGCATCTGTTCCGACATCTCCATACATGCCTGAACAATATCGGCAGCGATATGCTCCCGTTCGGCGGCCTCTGCCTTTCGGATCATATCCTGCATCTCCTTGTGCTGTGCCATGAGCTGCTTATCACGCTCACGCATTTCTGCCAGTGTCAATTTCTTTGCCATTTATATATTCCTCCTTTGATATATGATCTTTGCAAAGTGGGGAAGAAGAGTATCCTTCCCCACAATGCAAAAATCACATATGTTTTCCCTTATGCTGCACGATTACCTGTGCTTCCACCGCCTCTTCTGATTCTTTATCTGCCAGCTTTTCCCGGTCACGATAGACTGCTTCGATCTTATCAATCAGCGCCGCTGACGTCCATTGTATCGTTGCCATGGCTGTTTTCATTTCTGTCAGATCATCCGATGACGCCCAGTTGTTGATATATCCGAATGAATACTGACCGATATCCTCTGCAGTCATCTTATCGCCTAACAGATGCTTCATCGTCACAAATGCAATGGACTCTGCTTCGGTCTCTTTTAACTCCCTTGATGCGCCGTTGTCTTCTCCGGACAAGTTCAAAGTTGCATGTGCCATCTCATGAAGACAGGTGTGAATCTTGTGATTTGGTGACAAATCCTCATCCACCACTATCCTTAAATCTGACGGACTGAAGTATCCGTTGGCTGTACCGTTAATGTGATCAAATGCGATAGGCACTGGGGATATCTCCTGGAGTATTCCAATCAAATCCTCCGCACCTTCCACCGAACCATCCAGCCGGGTACAGATTTCTGGCAGGTTTGTAATGTCTACCTGGCTCACATCAAACGTGTAACCTACCTTATATGATTGCTGAACATGGCACACCTTTTCTTTTTCAACCGTTCCATCTGCCGCTCGGATTTCATTGCCGTTTTCATCCCGCTTTGTCTCATATGTATAGACTTTTCTGGGAGCTGGACATATTATCTTTAAGCCTTTTTCACTCTTTTTGACGGATCCACCCATAGCCTTCCATCCGGTGAAAGATTGACACATCGTAGCCTTACCCTGTGTTTGAAGTTCAATCAAAATGCAGTTGTTAAACGAGTAGTGCGGCAACCTGGCCTGCATTTCCAAATGCTTTAGCCACATCTCAGAAGTGCGGAAGTCTTTAACCCTTTCTTCCAGCATCCGGCTGATCTCTGCCAGCTTTTCCCGTGTTTCTTCGTTCATGCTCGGCCTCCTTCCTTTCACGCCATTCCATGGCATCCTGAACCTCACGTGTACTTAGATATGCTGCGTATGCTGCTGAAATTTGGTCAAATGTCATCATAACTATGCCCTCCTATCACATATGGATACTGTGTCTCATATCATCTGCCACAAGCTCTTCCTGCTTCACACATGGATTGCTGATCTTAAGCGTTTCAGCATTCACAAGGTAGGGATGGTCTGAAAGCACATCCACAGGATCCAACTGAGTTGCATTAACTTCACTCACCATGGCTGCCGCCTGCTCCGGACTCATCGTATCGGCACTGACACAGATCACCTCATGGATAGAAGATGGCAGGATATAATAATCGCCACCAATCTTTTCGGCTATCTGTGCTCTCATAGGCTTATCAACGAAAATGTCGGCGGCACCAAACTTCTTTTCGGTGTTCGTAACAACAATCATAGTGTTATCATCCGTCTGAAACATTTCCTGTGCTTCTTCCGGCGATATTCCCATACTCTCTGCCAGCATATCCCTCATGCTCTGAACAACATGCTGCTCATGGTTGGCATTCCTGATAGCGTAGTCCAGCAGCTCCGTAGCCGTGTATCCCATCTGTGCAGCCAGGCTGTTCGTGATAACGGCGGTTGCATCATCCGATACACGATACACAGATATCAATGATAGATCACCATGTATATCTCTATGTGGTACATCCCGGAGCATCTCAACATTCTGATCGTGATTAATAACTTTAAGCATGATTCGTGTTGAATCAGGTTCCTCTAACAGCGCCTTGATGCCGTCTGCAGAAAACGGTGCCTGTTCTGCCTGAACCTGTAATCTGCCCGCTATTACGGGTGCGACTTCTTCTACCGTTGCTTCATGCTGCTGTATCATTCTGATATCATTATCAACATAATAGTTGCATAACATATTATTCTTCTCAGCAGCGATGGCAGTTAATGAAACTCCGTTATTCTTCGTTACTTCCATCAACCTGGCATTCATCCCTGCCCGTGTTAATGACTCCTGCACTGCTTTCAGGATCTCTTCTGCTATCCTCTGTTCTGCTGCACTCATCTTTCTTTTCCTCCTTTGCTTGCTGCTTTGACTGTTTCACTTTATCCAACAGATCCTTATAATAGGGATCTTTGAATACTAAGCACTTCTTGAGCCTAAGATATCCGGCCCTGTTTGACACCACTATGACTTCTCCCGATTGCGGAAGCGACATCAAATCCTGCTCCCTGATTAAGTCATCATTCTCATAGCTGATTGTATTTTTCTGGGTAGATCCCCCACCTGATGCCGACAACTTGCGTCTCATATACTTGCCGCACCAGCCAATGATTTCCTTGCTGGTATCTGAATCACTTGAATCCAGAATATACTTATAGCTCATATTACTGACCATATCCTTGGTCTGATCCTTACCCATCACTTCATACAGCCCGGAAATTGACTGACAGCAAATCAGTATTGTACAGCCCTTACCACGAGCTCCTATCCTTAAACACTGACTCAACAGTGGCATGGGCGCTCCTACGCCGGCCAATAATGCGACTGTCTCGTCCAGGATGAGCGAAAATCTCTTTCTATTTGAATCCGCCTCATGTTCCGGAAGTCCCATCATCCATGATAGAAATTGATTGAACACTAGAAATACGAGCTGTCCCCACTGCTGAAGCTTATCTTCCGGCAGGCACAGGTATATTGACCTTTCCAGCATATCCGGTGGGCTGCATTTACGCGGATTCGTCCCCAAACACCATTCAAGATCCGGATTTGTTATGAACTGAACTATCTTTTGACTCAAATTCATATCCACGCTGGTAATCGTTTCATCCGCCATATCGTGAAAGCTGATGATGTCTGTATATGCTGTGCTTCCCGGTAGTGCCGTGGTGACTATCATTTCCGTGATTTCTTTGATGTTCGCCGATTTAATTGTCCTTATGATGTCCGGTAGCGTCCTTAGCCCTTCGTATTCGTAGAAATATGTCATTGATCCCCTCAAATACTGCTGGCTCGATAACGACCATACGGCATTATCCCCCTTTGGAATCGGGATGATACATTGTGCTATGACTTCCATCCTTTCATGAATCTCCGTATCTGATGACTCATCAGATAGACCGTACAGCGGATCCCAGCCAAAACCATGTTTCCGATCCATAGGATCTAAGATGATAATGTTACCGGCAGGATTATCCGGACCATATACCTCATTCGGAAAAACACACTTGTCAACGAGTTCATGTTTTAGATCAAGTACTATAGAGTTACAATTCCTCTTATTGTCCGGATCAATCAGAAAGTTCTGAATGATTGTACTGCTTTTGTAACTTCCGGAACCTCCGTGCACCAAAATGGAACCCGGTTCATCTACCCGCTTGCATACATACATTTTTCCTTCTTTTCCGAAAACAAATCCGTTCGGCTTCGCATACAGCATATCCTTGGGTGCTTTGGGGTGCAGTGCCTGCTCCCGGCCGTCATACACCCTGTTCTGATACTCCGGATTGGATGTCTTATTTATCCATGACAACAGCCATGGAATGAAAGAGCATCCTGTTATCGCCATCCAGGTTTTTGCATTCCAGACCGCTTCAGGATTCAGTTCTCGGTACCCTAATGCAATAGCTACGAACGAAATTGGAACGAGGATAACTCCGCTTTCTATGAGCTTTTTTAACTTCATCTCTTATTCCCCCTTGTGTTAATAGCAATGAAATCCTCCCAGAAGTTTGTAACCTCTTCAGGTGTTAAACTCTCATACCATTCATATCATGCTCTATCTACTATTACTTATTTTAATTCTGATTCGTTTTACCCTTGTGTTACGCACTTTCTTTCATAGAATCACCTATATCTCCGTACCCCATCCATTTCAAAGCCTCCCTGTTTGCCATAACATGTTCAGCTTTAAGCTCTCCGATCAGGTGCATCCCTTCCCTACTTCTGCATCTGGAGAGCGCTACATAAGCCATTCCATCTGTGAAGAATGCATCAACCATAATATTCACCTTATCCAGAGTCATGCCCTGCGCTTTATGGATTGTCACGGCATAGGCAAGCATGAATGGCAGGCATTCCGTATCGCCGGCATACTTAACAACGACCCGTTTACCCGTGGCATCTATGGTGACACTCACACCCTTAGAATTCAGCCGTTCGATATGAGCAAGCGTTCCGTTCTTCCATTTGCTATCATTTTGGGCAAAGATGATGGGCATACCCACTGCAAGTTCCTGCTTACAGACTCCGCCTTTACTGGTTTCAATTACATAGGGTTTATGCCTTTTCCCTATCAAATATGCCGTTGCTCTCGTCCTGTTATACTCATCAACACTCTTATTCAGACCGCAGACCGTAAGGGAGGTATCATCAGCCCTGTGATCAATATGAGTGTTGAACCACTGTACGATTCGTCCATCACCAACATACGCTGCATCCAAAGCTCTTATCAGTTCCTCATCCCCTGCCTGGCGCTTGCTTTCCGTCAGCCGGTAGATGCTGCCTTCAAACCATTCCATAAAATGCTTACTTTCAAAACAGTATCCCTTTCTGCAACCATACTTGAAACGTAACCGAAACAGTTCATTATTTTTCTCTGGCAACACAGGAGCAGGTTGTCCGAAGTCGCCAAACATGACGACTTGAACTGTCTTTTTCCATATGCGTTCAGCTTTTTCGATCAATCTATAGATATACTCAAACAAATCAATACGGACAGCTCCAACCTCATCAACAATAAGTACATCCGTTTCTTTTAAGACTTCTATATCCAAACGTTCATCACCTTCTAGAATATCAAGCGGAATCTTTAAGCCTCCATGTATAGTCGAACCGTGGATATTATCAGCTGCTTTCCCAGTGGGTGCCAAAACAAGCGGATGTTTAGAAAGCTTAACCAGTTCTTCTAATATTGTAGATTTACCAACGCCTGCCCTACCAAGTATAAGCATCCGCTTATGCTTGCTAATAAAGTCCTTGCGGATTTGTTTACGTACTTCTTCATCCGTTTCGTTAATCGGTATAGCTGTATCCGCCCCAGTTGACGGGATAGCTGTATCCGTCCCAGATGAGGATAAGCCCCCCCCGGATTTAAACACTTCTGGGACAGCTGACCTGCCTACCCCCTGATGCTTAACCGCACCCTTGAAGTCGATTACATCTATGGACTTATCTCTGTCTTTTATGCCGAGGCGGGCGATTGCACGGTGAACACTGCTCTTTCCCAAATCCACTTGTTCTGCAATCTGCCGTATTGAAAGACCGGCAAGCCACAGTTCTGCAATCTGTCGATCCGTTTCAGCTGCTTTTGCCTTGTTCGCCTCCCTACGTTCCTTCGCTGCCTTGCTTGCGCCAATTCCCAGTGCTTCAATTTCCGCATCCGTGATCCCGAAGAGTTCAACAAGCCTGCCATCTGAATACCTGTATGGTGCGGTAGTCGGCTCCCCGGTGTTGCTGTCGAACAGTTCCCCGGCCTCTTCCAATCGTTTCCGATTACGATATGTATTAAGAATATGGACGACTTCAGCATCCGTAAAAACCCCTATTGATTTATTCCGTAACGCTTCTGCCTGTTTCAATGTCATTTCAAGCGCAACCTTTACCGGATAAATCTGTACCGTCGCGTGAAAGAATACCAAACAGTATAGGTCACGGTACCCAGTCATATTGTCACGCATTTCTATCAGCTTCTTCATCCAACCGAGACGATGCTTCATGGATCGACGCAAAAATTGTCCTGCATACGGCACTACATTGTCCGGCAGGTCTACCGTATCCAGTTTTACCGCTTTGGTGGCCCCTTTAATCTGCGGATCCATCTTTGTCGTATCAACATCAAATGCTTCGATTAGTTCTACGAGACTGTATCTTTGACCGGAGAAATCGGTTAATACTGCACGCCTGCCAGCCGCAAGGTTGACTGTTCCGGGAATACGGCACACACGCTTTGCATCCGTGGTAGAGAAATCTCCCAATTTTTCTCCAAAGAGTTCATCGAACCACCTTAAAATGCTTTTATGCACCTCGCTTACCTTCTCATGCATCGGGTATTCCTGCGTAAAACGGTAGTGCAATTGCCACCCTCTGCCGGAGAATACAATCATGGTCGGTGGTGGAATGATACTGTTCTGCACCGCCTCATCAATCTTCCGCTTGATCTCACAAATTTTTCTTTCACTTTCCTCTGGGGAAATCGTATTGTTATGTACATCTATGTCGAGCATTATTCCGCGATAGCCTCTAACACTGGCATTTTCATCATGTTTACTTACCAGCTTTCGGGGATTCACGGACATATATACATTTTCCGTGCTTCGTGCAAAACTCTTACGAAGATCTGATTGATAATAAGTGAACTTATCATACTTGGTGGGCACCCAGGTCTTTTCTTTTTTTTCTTTAGGAGGCAGCTCCTTCTTCTCAACCTCTGTCAACGGACGAGAATATGCGCCGAACACACATGCATCTTCCAAATCCGGATGCATGGTATCCATATACAGATTAATCTGCCCGAGATCATTTAGATTTTTAAATGATTTATATACTGCTCCTGACATTTTTCCTCTTCTCCTATAGATTTATGTTTTTGGTTATTCCGGTTTTTTCCGTTTTCCGTTAGAATTCAAAAATGTTCACAAAAAATTCACATTTATAAACATCCTCTTCAAAATTCCTATCTTCATGACGAACATAATTTTCCATTTCCGGAACAGGTTCGATACCGCACCTCTGTCTCGAAAACCCTGTCAACAATGCGGTTAAAACGTCCGGGGCCCTTTTGCTTCCTGCCACAGGAAGTCCCTCACTTACTTCTCCTTTTTTTAATTCTGTTTCCCCGGTGGCCCGGGCAAAAAAAAAAAGAGGCTGGCTTTTCTGCCAACCTCTTTTAATATGGTAAAGATCTTTTTTTACTATTTGTACATCTACATCTGGGCAAAAAAAGAACCCTCCTCATGGAGAGTTCTTTATCGCGTGTCTTCTTAGATTATTTGGTCGTAAATTGGTCGTAAATTTCGACCTTGTTCATCTGTAACCGTTGATTTTACTGCACTTCTTACGACAAGGTTTTAAGCGTCGGGAAGAGCAGCAC
>JAILRI010000051.1 GCA_024698555.1 Lachnospiraceae bacterium | reverse complement strand
CTCCTTTACCTAGATTTCTTAATCCTTCAGGTAAATTCAATTCTTCCAAGCCATAGCAATTTCTAAATGCTCCTTCTCCTATCTTTATCATTCCTGCAGGTATTAGTATCTGAGCTACATTTTCAACACCCTCAAAGGCATAATTCCCTATAGACTCTATCCTCTCATCAATTTCTATCTCGTCGATAGATTGCCGATACAAATACCATGGAGAATTGCCTGCTTTGTAATCTATCATATTTCCATATCCATTAAGAAGTAACTTGGCTTTGTTTTCACTACATATTATTTCCCAGGTAATAGTCTCTCCACAGTTTCCATTAGCCTTATTAAAGACGCGCACCTTACATTTTGCCTCTAGGCCAGCTATTGTTTTAACACTAATAGTTGTTTGCCCAGCAGAAATAGGGGTAACAAATCCTTGATCATCTACTATAACTATGGATTCATCATCACTTGTCCAGCACTCAATATCACTTGAACCATACGCAATATCAGCCTCATAACTAAGTTTTATTGTCTTCCCACATATAAGAGTCATATTATCCGGGACAAATTTAAAATCCGTACATTTTACTTCCTTCCAGCCATAGTATATATATTCATTCTCCCACCTATATTGCCCAACTTTATAATATCTTTGTAGAGAAGAATCTTTATATTCGTCATATGTTCCTCCAAAGCACAAAGTTGTTTCACTCATGCCTCCCTTATACGGACCAAATGCGCCTGCTTCAGCATAACACCCTTTCGGAATATGTATCTCTGAATATGATCCATAACTAAATGTATCTTTATGGTAAGCGCTTAATAAAGTGACGTATACATACGCACCTTGACAATCGAATATTTCATATGGGCAAAGGGAAGTATTTTACTGCCTTTTGATCAGGCAGATCTTAAGACTTGCAATACTCCTGGGCGAGATCTCCCCAGGGAGCCAGAAGAGCAAGATCGCTATCTGACGGGTTCTCATCAAGTCGATTTGTTAAAACAAAATCCAGGTAGGCATACGGGTTCAGTCCATGCGCCTTAGCCATCTCTACCATTGTATAGCAGACGGCACTGGCTTCTGCTCCTTTTACAGTGTCAGAGAAAAGCCAGTTTTTACGGCCGACAGTAAAGGGACGGATGGCATTTTCAGACAGGTTGTTCGAAAGACTGCATCGTCCGTCTTCAAGATAGGTTTCCAGATGTTGCTTCCGGTTTTTGGCATAATTGATCGCCTTATCCAGACGGGAATTCTTAACAGGATGCTGCTTTTCGATCCATTCCCAGAAGGAATCCAGGACCGGCTTTTCTTTTTTGAGTCGATACTCTTTGCGGGCATTATGGTCCAGCCCTTTTTCCCGGGCGATACGTTCACAGGAAAAAAGTTTATCACAATACTCAACCGCCTGGACCGCCGGTTCTGTGAGATCTGACTCCTTTCCCTTCGGAATGGCATCATAAAAATCTCTGCGGACATGGATCTTATTCGAGTTCTTAGATAAGGTCCATTATTCAAGAAGTATCGTTATCCAAGTAAATTTACCATATTCTGCTTAAATTGACAATTCTCTTGATATTATCTTGAATAACGATACCTAATAATCATCTTAAGAACAAAGGAATACTACCTCCGCCTTTACTATTGATGCTATCTGATTCTCCTTTAATAAACCACTTATCATTCCATGCTTTAAGTTCCCTGTTCAGCGTGTTCAGCGATACCTCGGTATAAATTTGAGTTGTTTGCAGGGACACATGTCCAAGAAAGTTCTTTACGACAATAAGGGGAACTCCTGCCTCAAGCATATGTGTTGCTGTTGTATGTCTCATGGAATGCGGAGTATAATTGTTCCTAAACAGATCTGGATGCTTCCTCCTGGCCAGATCAACATATTTTGCAAATATTTCTTCAATACATGAAACAGTCATTTTTTCGTGAGTCTGGCTGGAAAAAACGTGACGATCAGCATCATGAGTTATATTCCTATGAGCAATGTATTTTTGCAGCATGTCTGCAGCTCCTGCTGGAATTCCAATTCTCCGGGCCTTTTGACCTTTGCCATATATGTTGATTCCCGCTCTGTCGTTAAAGAACTGAATATCTCCGACAGTAAGGTTGCAGGCTTCCTGAGCTCTTGCTCCGCTGGCGTACATAAAACATAACAGCGTTTTATCCCTAAGACCTATTTCCTTCCTTGCATCAGGTATTTCAAAGAGAACCTTTACTTCATCCCTTGTAAAAGAACTCCTACTTTTGCGGGCGGCTTTCTTTCTCGGAATTTTTGAAATGCAGTTTCGAAAAGTGAATGCCGAATCAAAATCCCTGTTCTGAGCAAAATTACTAAATGCAGCTATGGCAGAAAGCCTTTGGTTTCTGGTTGTTACACTGCAGTTACGCTCTGATTCCAACCAGTCCAGGAAATCTGTAATCACCTTTTCATCAAAGCTGTTAAAACTAATATCGTCTGCTGAGATTCCTTTTACCGTATACATGAATTCCACAAGTAAGCGGAACGTTGCTTTGTATGAAACGATCGTGGATCTCGCTAATCCTTTAGCTGTGGGAAGGTATGTGTCAAAATAGTACTCCAGGTGATCAAGAAACGAATCATTTTTACGTCTCATAGTCCACCTCCGGCAACAGCCCGCTCATGAACTCGCCAAAGGAATCAACAGATTCCGGGTAGAGCTCGTTGCTGAATTTCAGGTACTTTGCAGTTTCGTTAATCCCTTCATGCCCAAGATATATGGAAAGGAAGGGGATGGCATCGTCTAAATGCCTTCCTTCATGTTCTGCTTGTGCAAATGATTTAAAGGCAAATACATGTCGCATACAATGAAGACATGGCCCACGTTCATGTTTTCTGCGATTTCGAATTCGTATATCGTTTTTTTTAAGTATTGACTCAAACCTGCGCTTTACCGCCTTGGCGGATATGTGTTCTTCCTTATTTGAAGTCGGAAAGAGCCATCCTATGTTTGCGCCTTGTATTCCCATAGCCATGCAGTATCTCACCAAAATGTCCGCCATACCAGACGACATGGGTACGAACCGATGCTTATCACCTTTTGTATTTACGAGACGAAGAACCCCATACTCAAGGTTCACATCTGACATAGATATCCTTACAGTTTCTCCAATTCTAAGGCCGCAACTGTATAAGAGTCTTAAGATCACCGGGAATTCTATTTCTATGAAAGGATCAGCCTTGTAATCTTTTATAACAATGTTATCAGCTGCCGTAAAAATACAGTTGAGCTCGGCATCACTGAAAATGTAAGGTACGTAGTCATCATGGACTTTGGGCACGGCCGGTATGGCTACTCTTTCGCCTGATAGTTTCAGGTATTGCAGGAACTGACGTATAACAATGACTTCGTTTTCTACCGAGCTGCTTTTTCCTTGAATCGTCCCGACCCATTTACTGATAAAGGATTCAGTGATGTGACCAAAAGACATCAATCGTTCGCTAACGTAAGAATCAAAACGTTTCAGATAACACAGCTCATGTTTACTGGCACTGATGCTCAAGGTTGCGCTTCGTAGACTGTAATACTGTTCTAGGTGTTCGGTATAAATGCTGTTAAACATAGCGTATCACCTTCTTTCCAGAAAGGTAATCGCTGAAGCGGCCAAAAGGTGCTGGCGGTTCAAGTGAGCAAAGCCTGAGGTTTTCAATGTCCGCCTTGGCATAATGCTTTATAACATCCGGATCAGAGTGTCCCAGTATCCTTCTTACTATTTCGTAGGATACTCCATCATTAACCATTGAACTTGCGAGGGATGAACGCAAAGCGTGAGGACCGTGTTTTCTCCCGCTGATATCAATTCCTGCATCGTTTAGGCTATCATTAACTACATGTCTTATAATGCTCGGTGTTATATGCTCATATGGAGCGGTCATACTATGAAAAACATATCCATCCTCTGATACATGATTGTCTTTTTCAAGGTGCTCCTGCAAAGCGTCCATCACATCCTGTGGCATTTGCAAAACTACAGGCAGTCCTGTCTTTTTCTGGACGATGCTGATATTGCCCGTTTTAACGTTAATCTCAGAAAGTTTTAAATTTGCTATGTCACCGGCTCGAAGCCCCATACGTGACGCAAGCCTTATAATAGCAAGATTTCTGACTCCTGTAACTGTTCCAGTGTTAATGACCGATTCAGCCATGTTTATTTCTTCAGGAGTATATACTGAAGGCAAAGGATTTCTCCTTTTATAGCGCGGAACAATACCTGAGTAATCTTTATGTGTAATACCTCTTTCAAAGAGGAAGCTTAGAAACTGACGTATCCTTGCATAATGGTCTTTATTTGAAAAAACAAGCAAAGCACGCGGGATCAGAGCTATATTTAATTCAGAGAGTTCCGTGCATCCTTCATTTTCAATAAAACTTAGAAATAGTGCGCAGGAATGTTCCTTGGATGATAGCGTTGCAGGTTTATTACCGGAGCTGGCACACCAGGCAATGTAGTCAGAAACAATACTTTGGAATACCTCTGGTATCTTAATGATTGGCCCGGCATGATGGCATCTGTATGGCTTTTCATCAATAAAATCATCCAGACGTCTTACTGCACATTTATATGCAGTGATTGTAGAACGACAAACTTTCATTCCTTGAAGAAAGCGCTGCCCGGCTTCATGCGTATAGGCATCAGTACCTTCATCGTTCAAGAATGAATGAAGACGATTGTAGGTTCGTCGATAAACAATCAGCGTTGATTCCATGTATTTCTGTGATTTAAGCTGATCAATTACCGCATCAATTAATTCGCCAAACGGCTGAGTTCTTTGAGACATATGTGTCCTCCTCTATAATGAGATTTTTGTTTATGTTTCTATTATAGAGAAGGTCGTATCGTTATTCGAGGAAGTAAGGCAAAAAATCCTTAGTCAAGCGGCAAAACTCTATTTTCCTTGAATAACAATTCTTCTTGAATAATGTGCCCAACAGCAGCATCGTTTAACCCCGGGCAGATCGTTATAGCCCTGATAACCGTCGGTTTCAAGGTAACCTTCAAATCCCTGCAGGAAATCCGCTGCATTGTACTTTGCACGGGTCTGGGTGTATTTGTAGATGATGATCGTCGGCCCTTCGTCTTCTCCTGTACGGAACAACCACATAAAGGAGACTGTTTCAGGATCACGCTCCGGTTCCTTCAATACCTGGATCCTGGTCTCATCTGCCATCAGGAACCTTCGTTTTAACAGTTCCCTGTGAAAGTATTCATACAGGGGTTTTAGATGGTGTTCTGCACAGTAGATGATCCAGTTCGCAAGAGTGGCCCTTGTTATCGTTACGCCGTGGATCGCCAGCCAGTCTTTCTCCTGCCGGTATAACGGCATTGCATTGGCATACTTCTGATACATTGTCCAGGCGACAGCAGATGGCGAAGCAGGTGAATGCGGCATGAGCGGTGGCGGCACCATGGTCCGGATCATGACTCCCTTATCAAATCCGGTCCGGCCTTCGCAACACGGCTCGCATTTATATGTGGTCGTATAATAGCGTACGATCTCCATTTTCGCAGGGATATAAGTTATCTCTTCGCGAACAAGACGCTTGCCTACAGCTTTAAGAGGACCTCCACATTGAGGGCACACACGATCGGATTCCGGCAACTCGAGAACCTCTTCTCTTACCGGAAGGTTGGAATACTTATCTTTATTTTTAGCTTTGGCTTTGCGCGAATGCGCCTTTACGTCAATCATTTCATCCGGTTCCGGGGCGGATGGATCCGCCTCGTTTTCGGCTTCATCGAAGAGATTCATCTGACCTTCGATCTGAACGGAACGTTTTTCGCTGGATCTGCCAAAAAGCTTTTTGGTAAGATAATCGATCTGTTCCTGCATGACAGCTTCACGTTCCTGGCTGGCCTTAAGGCTCTGGTTCAGCATCTTTATCGTCTCATTCAGTTGTGAGATGGTGTCTTTCAGTTCCAGGATCTGAATAAGACGCGGGTCTTTTGCCACTCTGAATCCCTCCGGTACCTGATATATGTATTGTACCAGAGAATACCGATCCGCGCTATTGACATAATGCTGAAATCTTCGGAAAAACAAGGCTCTGCGTGACTTTCTCAGGCTCCGGAGAAAAAGTTGCACAAACGGTTACGAATGAAATGATCACGCCGTCCTGATGGCTCTCGGCTGCTCTATATCAAGTCCCGAGAGAAGCCAATCCAGTTCGCGCCAGGTAAGGCTGCGCGTTTCTTTTTTATTCCGTGGCCATCGGTATCTCCCCTGCGCGGACAGACGCTTATAAAGCAACACGAAACCATCCGGCTCCCAGAGGAGTAGCTTGATCCGGTCACAACGCCTTCCGCAGAAGAGGAAAAGCCGCCTGGTCATCGGATCCAGGTGCAGCTCATCCTGAACAATGGCGCAGAGTCCGTCTATGGACTTCCGCATGTCGGTATTATTCGAGTTCTAAGATAATACAGATTATCCGAGAAGAATTATTATTCGAGAAGTTTTTGGCGAAGCACCGTAGTTTCTGATCTTATTAGTTTTTTTCTTGAATAATGATATTGCCGATATCCTTATTGTATAAACTACAACAAGGAGGTATTACCATTATGCA
>JAILRI010000038.1 GCA_024698555.1 Lachnospiraceae bacterium | reverse complement strand
GGACCGAATGCTTGACGGCTTTAGCGATAGCACACGCCTGAAAGCCTCGCCGTAGCCCGCTACGTCTGCGTTTTCAGACATGTACTCTCGGGCAAGCATTCGGCGCATTAGTACAGTTATTCGATGTACTAGGAAAAAGATGATCATATCAAAATATTCTTTACAAAAAAGGACTGCGCATGATATCAGAAAAGGAAGAATTTGACCGTTATCTGGAGCGGATGTCAAAAATCCGTGAATTGAGCTCGCCTCCTTTATATGACTTTGACGATGCCGGCGACTACAGCAGACGCCTGAAAAATAATTTCGAGATCATAGGAAAGCTGGCGGGTGAGAACCGGCAGATGCTGGAAAACGTGCTTTTCCCGATCCTGGCTGCTAATGAGATACTCAAAAAAGAATTGACGCGCGACTTAATCGAGTTTGCAGAGAAGCTCTTAAGCCTCGCGGAAGAAGTGACCGATTTTGAAAATCTCGATCTGCCCATCATGGATCTGGTGGGAGAAAAACTGGCGGAAAACGCCTTAAAATGCGATTCTTTGGAAGACCAGATCGTAGCTTATGACGCGGCGCTCCTTGCCAATTATTCCATGATGAACATGACCGAACGGATCTTTGCGGATCAGTCCATCAGCGATAAATTCAAAAAGCGAGGTATTGAGATCGGGAATATATTCCTGGATCTGGTAGAAAACAAAGACAGGTTCCTGTCTGTAAAAGATCCGGAATTACGCGGACTGACGCTGACCAATGCGCGTTTCATGACCTGTATGTATGAGCGGGCCACGGACAGGCAGGAAAACGAGCTTTATCTTGATCTGCTTGAAAAGATGCTGCGTATCAGCGAGGATCCTTTCTACATTGAGGCCGTGCCGGATTTTGATTGGAAGTATTTCAAATTCCGCGCGCTGTGTTACATGTTGCAGAGCACGGATATCGGGAATATTCGGCAGTTTTCGAAGGAACAGATAGTACGTGTAGTACATGCCGCTGACAGGTTTGAGGCTCTGGTGGCGACCGATCCCGAATACTTCAAAGGGATAAACGGGTACAGCGCAATACAGTTTATGTGTGCAAGGAACCGGTATTATCTGGGAATTATTACGGAAAAGGAGTATCGAAGATCTCTGCTGGAAGTTTATGATGAGCGTAATCCGGAGGATTTTAGCGCGGACGGAGCCTTTGCGAACATCCTGGCACTGCTTGAGATCCTTTTGTTGCTCAAAGACCGTGTTCTGTCAGAAACAGACCGGAAATTGGTAATAAAGCTTACGCGGGATATCAGCGCATATATGTTCCACATGCCCAACGCCGGCGCGCTGACCTTTGCGATGGAGTATTTCGCTGAGATCGTGCAGAATTTTACAGAGCTGCCGGGCGGTATCACTTTCGAGGATTTTGCGCTTCAGTCGCTGGCGGCGCTCCACCCGCCGACTTATATACATTCCGTTATGGTTGGGAAGATTGCCTCCTGCCTGGTCTCTTATCTTGCGGACAAAAGCCCTGAGCTCCTTACCGGAATCCTGGACTGCCGCGATGAAGAGGAAGTAATAAGGAAACGGGAAGAAATATGCCGCTTCACTTATCACGCCGGGATATGCCATGATTTCGGGAAGATCCCGATCATTGACACGATATTCGTATACGGAAGGAAACTTCTTGATGACGAGTTCGCGATCATAAAGACCCATCCAAAAGCAGGATATGAGATGCTTTTAAAATACGAGTCTACCAGGGCTTACGCGCAGGTAGCGCTTGGGCATCATCGTTTTTTTGACGACTCAAAAGGTTATCCGCCGGAATTTAAGACTGCAGACAGTCCTTTAAAGACCATTATAGACGTTGTACAATGCGCCGACTGCATGGATGCGGCCACAGACAGCGTAGGCCGCAGTTATAACAAAGGGAAGACCATAGATGATTTTATCCGTGAGGTCGAGGAAGGCAGCGGGACGCGGTATGCGCCGTGGCTGGCAGGTCTTATCCGGCAGGAGGACGCGCGTAACGATCTGGAGCGTCTGCTTAGCGTGGGTCGGGAGGAAACCTACAGGGAAACTTATCTTTTGCTGAAGAGCGTGAAAGAAAATGCCGGTCAGGCAGCAGTAAATAAAGATATGAGGTCTGAAAATGAGTGAGTTCAAAACTCCGGCTGAGATAATAGCCGAAAAAATGGGGCTTGGGTTCAATCTTGGAAACAGCTTTGACGCGGTTGGCCGTCCGGGAAGTCAGTATACCGGCGTGGATAGTGAGCTTGCCTGGTTCAACCCGAAGACGACCCGCGAAATGATCACGGCGATACGGAAGGCGGGATTTAAGACGCTGCGTCTCCCGGTCACATGGCATAATCATGTGATCAGCCCTGATAAACCCGATACGTATAATAAAGCGGCCGGCGATGGGCAAAACCCTGATGTCACCAAAGTGAATGATAAAAGTTCCGGGATATTATCTGCAGGCGATACGACTTCCGACCGCATCGATCCCGCCTGGATGGCAAGGATCCGCGAGGTTGTGGACTGGTGCGTTGATGAGGATCTGTACGTGATACTCAACACGCATCATGACATATGGGAGGGCTTTTTGCTGCCGGACAATGCCCATATTGACAGAGCCTGCGAATTTTTGCGGAACGTATGGGAGCAGATCGCGGCTGCGTTTAG
Source organism: Lachnospiraceae bacterium (assembly GCA_024698555.1). Taxonomy (GTDB): domain Bacteria; phylum Bacillota; class Clostridia; order Lachnospirales; family Lachnospiraceae; genus RUG11977. The sequence goes on along the minus strand of JAILRI010000038.1, from coordinate 16,876 downwards.
AGATGTGACCGCGGACAGGCTTTTGTTCGAGTCCATGAATGAGATCCGCATTCCGATGGCTCCGTATGAATGGACGCCCGATTATGACGATCCGGACTGTGTTGCCGCGATGCGAAACGTCAATCGCCTGAATCAGCTATTTGTCGATACCGTGAGGGCAGCAGGCGGTGAAAATGAGCGCAGATGCCTGGTGATCCCGGGATATTCCACCTCCACCGAAGGAGTATGCTGGGACGGATTTGAGTTACCCCGGGACGGAGTAAGTGGTTCAATGATAGTTGCCGCGCATATGTATTCGCCGGCGCATTTCGCGTTTTACCTGAAGGAGGGCGCGAATATCATTAATTTTGACCCGGATGATCCCGCTTCTACCGGTCCGATAGATGAGCGCCTGAATAAGCTCTGTGACAAATTTGTAAAAAAAGGAATTCCGGTCAATGTGGATGAGTTCGGCACTGTGGACAAGGATAATGATGAAGACCGGATCAGGTGTCTGGAATACACCCTGAAGAAGGCTTCCGAGCTGGGTATCCGGTGCTGCTACTGGGATAACGGAGTATTTAAAGGTTACGGTAACGGTATGGCGATATTTGACCGTAAGAAATGTGAATTTCCGGATATGAGGCCGGTCGAGGTGATGCTGAAGGGGTTCTGAATAGTTACTAAGGAAACGATGATTAAATCATCGTTTCCTTAGTAGCCTCCGGCGGGTTGCGCAGAAAATCGCATAGGAAAGGCACTTCGTGCCCGCGATTTTCGCGCGGGAAACACTTAATCAGTGTTTCCCTAAAACCGTTAAATACCCGATAGGTTGTTTCGCCGTTTGTGCGGCACGCTCTCTTAAGCGATTCAAAACTGATCGGAGGACTGGATCGCTTATGGGAATAAATAACAATATATCGGGATCAATAGATGCAGAACAGCTGAAGGAGGGATTAAGAATGAGTTGTACGGGAAAACGGATCAAAGTAATGGTTTTGTTTGCGGTGGCGGCTGTCATAGGCCTGCTGGCGGTTCACACGCGGAAGGTCATGGCGGCTGACGCACAGATCAGCGTTACCTATAACCAGACCGCCGCGAGAAGTATGCTTGAGAGCATCAACGCGTTCAGGACCGGCGAAGACGCCTGGTACTGGGATACGAACAACACCGACAAGGTTGTCTGCGAAAGGCTTCTGGAGCTGAAGTATGATTACGAGCTCGAGAAGGTTGCCATGCTGAGGGCAGCGGAAATAGCTGTTTTCTTCGATCACACCAGGCCCAACGGCGAGATCTGCTGGACTGCGTGGAGTGAGCTTGGCTATTCAGGTATGGCCAAGGGTGAAAATATTGCCGCCGGCCAGTCAAGCGCCGCAGAGGCGTTTACCGGATGGCGCGAGGACAACGATGGCTATTCCGGGCAGGGTCACAGGCGGAATATGCTTTCATCGAATTATACAAGCATTGGTATCGGATGCGTTTATTACAACGGCTGTTATTACTGGGTTCAGGAGTTTTCCAACAGTTCACCCGAAACTCAGACTGCGGCCAATGACAGAGAGACTGTAGTTACCATAAGTGTAGCCGATGGCAATGTTGTTTCAAGGGGATTGCAGACAAATCCTCCCATCACTCTCAGGGAAGGCGAAAGTATGCCTCTTCCGACGCTGACGGGAACCTTTACGCTTACAGAGAGCTGGTCATGGTACGGTGCCTGCAGGCTGGCAGGATCCCTTATGCCCACACGTGCTGACGGTACAGTTCTGGCTATAGGAGATGATGGAAGCCTGTACGCGCTTTCGGCAGGGCAGGGATATCTGTATGCGGATGTGCTCGGGGTTGAAACCGCTCTTGGAGTAACGGTTGAGGCAGCTGCGACACCTACGCCCTCTCCCACGCCTCTGCCTACGGCGACTCCTGTACCCACCGCGACACCTGTTCCTACGGCAACGCCTACTCCTACGGTTACCCCTACGCCTACGATGACTCCTACACCTACGCCGATGACAGCTACTCCTATACCTTCACCGACAGAGGTGCCTGTTGATGTTAACCAGAAGCCCATTCTTTTTAAAGCAAAGGATACATATGATGCCGGCGAAAGAATAGTATTTTCCTGGTTCAGAGGCGGTCTTCCGAAGGAATATATCTATTATGATATTACTTTAGAGAAGAAAAATGCCGAAGGAAAATGGACTGGATTTTTCATTTTGAAAAACAGAATTTCTGGTCAGGATCCCATAACGCTTGAGGAAGGCTCTTACAGAGTGCGTGTGACCGGCAAAACAGAAGAGTCCGGCGGAAAGAAGATAGACAGCGACTGGGTATATTTCACTGTTAAAGCTGCACCTACGGCAACACCTACGCCTACGGCAACACCCACACCTACGGTTACGCCTACGCCTACCCCCACGATGACTCCTACACCTACGCCGAGTCCCATCCCTACGGCAACGCCTACACCGACCTTAAAGCCCACGGCAACGCCTGTACCTACAGCTACACCGAAACCTACGGCGACGCCTAAGCCGACAGCAACTCCGAAACCTACGGCGACGCCCAAACCTACAGCAACACCTACACCCGTACTTGCGAAGGAGAAGGATAAGGCCGGTACCGAGTTCACCTACAAGGGTAATAACTACAAGGTGCTCTCTTCCATGACTCCCAGCGTGGCATTTATTGGAGTGGCAGACAAAGATACTACTGATGTAGTAATACCCAAAACAGTAAAGCATGGTTCTGCCATTTATAAGGTTACAAAGATCGCTTCAAAAGCGATGAAGAACAACAGGAACGTGGTTACCCTTACTATCGGGTCAAATGTAAGATATATCGGCAGCAAAGCGTTTTATTCCTGCAGAGCGCTGGAAAAGGTTACCATAGGCGCCAATGTCAGAAAGATAGGGAAAAAGGCATTTAACAGATGCTATGTGCTGAGCGAATATATTTTCAAGGGAATTAAGATAAAAACCATCTATGAAGAGGCGATTACAGACGGTTATCCTTATCCGAGTATAAGATTCCCGTTTGAGATGATCGATCTGTATCCGAATTTTGAATACGATCTGCGTAACGGGAAGAAGATCGAGATCAAGTAAGCGGGCAGGCTGCCGGAGGATTTCAGGGAATCGATGAGCAGGTGACACCTCACCCGCCGCCTGCCGGCGGCACCCTCCCCTCAAGGGGAGGGCGGAAGGTGCAGGGGTGTGGGAGGTATCTGATGCAGCAGGAAAGCGCACGGACAGGCAGCCGCCGGTTCTATGAAAATCAGGTGGCTGCCTTGATAAAGGAGAGGTTCACCCGGTACGAAAGCCGGATAGCTGTCGGGATCGCAGGCGAAGGCTCGGATTGCTTCGGATATGATGACTTTATGTCGAGGGATCATGATTTCGGGACCGGAGTGTGTCTGTGGCTGACGGATGACGCTATGGATGAGTTCGGAGAGGAGCTTGCAGCCGCGTATGATGAGCTGGTCGCAACGCTGCCCGGCGCGAATCTTACTTCAAGGCTTGCTGAGCGCCGCGGGGTCATGACTGTGCATGATTTTTACTCCGGGATCCTTGGGATCGACTGCGATACCGCACACTGCACGATCAGTGATAAAGACTGGCAGGCGCTTGATCATTCCTGTCTGGCGACTGCCGTAAACGGAGAAATCTTTAAGGATGACGAGGGAGAACTTAGCCGGTTTCGAAGGCTCCTGCTTCAGTATTATCCGGATCATATCTGGCGGATACGTATAGCAAATGAGCTGCACCGCTTCTCTGCCGCCATGCAGGTAAACTACGCCCGCTGTATGACACGGGGGGATATCGTAGCGGCGAGACTTTGCCATATGGAAGGACTAAAGTCCGCCATGGAGCTGTTTTTCCTGATGAAACGTGAATATCCGCCGTATTATAAGTGGACCTACCGCCGCCTTGCCGAACTGGATGAAAACGGCGCGTTTTTGGAAGCGATCAGGGAGTTTTCACGTCCCGGATGCGAAGAAAAGGCATGGGAAGGAAGGATCTACGAGGCCGACAGGCTGAACAGGGATGACCAGCTGGTGTGCCTTGCGGAGATCATTGCTTCACATATTGTCGACATGATGAACATTCACGGTCTGATCCATCGCCATGACCCATATCTGGAGCTGTATGTGGACGAGGTACTGAGGAGGTGATTTAAAGGAAATGATGATTTGATCAGAGTTTCTTTGGAGATAGCACGTTAGTCCGGTCATTTAGTGTACGCTTGTCATTTGAGTAAGAAAAGCAGGGGTTTAAATGCTGCTATAGGTTAAAGTTGCAGGGGATAGTTGAAAAAGGAGGTTTGCTATGAAAAAGAACATTTTCAGGACATTGTTGATCTGCTTTGCCGCGGTATTGTTCATGCTGCCGCGCAAGGCGTACGCGGGCGAGGATCTGGGTGTATTATCCGCGAAGAATCCGTCACTCCATTCCATTTTTACCATTAAAAAAGGTGAGGAACATATCCTGTTCTTCGAGGTCAAGGGAAGCGCAACCGTATGCAGACTTCATCTGGAAAATCTTGGCGGAGGGGATTCGGTAGTAAGTGCTTTCCTGGAGGATTCTAACGGCGAAGAGATCGATTCGATGGAGCTTGACGAACCGGGCTATATCGGCGGAACTACAGGCAATTTCTCTCTGTTTGAAGGCAGACAGTATATCGTGACCGTCAAAGATGTGGGCTTTACGGGTATGGACAGCATAAAGGTCGGAATAGACGTATTCTGTGAGGACAACGGCGGCGCGCAGTTTGATTATGAGCCTTTATGGAAAGAGATATGGGGCGGCGGATGCAGCGACGAAGAAACCTCCAAGGCAGCCATGGTCATTTCAAATGACACCCTTGTGCTGAAAAAGGGCAAAACCGCCAAATTAAAGGTAACTTTGCCGGATGAGCTTAAAGGTACCAAGGTTACTTGGAAATCATCCGACAAGAAGGTGGCGAAGGTTTCCAAGAAGGGAAAGGTAACAGCTAAAGGTGAAGGTACAGCGATCATCACCTGTACTTCAAAAAAGGATAAGTCAGTATCTGTTCAATGTGAGGTTACGGTCTACAAAAAGAACCCGCCGGCAGAGAATAAGGAAACTGACGCGGGCAAAGACAGTGGATCCGGTACCGTCGAGGCTTCAGGGGAACTGTCGAGTGTCAGGATAAGCAGCAGCAATCCTATCCTTGTCTACTTGTATAACTCGGGCTTTGTTTACGGAGCGCAGCGCAATCTGACACTGAAAACCAATGATTACGAGGGTGAGCTGACGCTGGAGTTTGACTGTTCTGACGGCACCGATACCCGTACTGTAGAGGTCAAGAAAAACAAGACCTATAACATTACTTATACTTACGGCGTGTCCAAAAATGCCGATACCGTGATCAAACAGCCCGACCAGCAGATCATGATAGGTACAGATCCCATCACCGGCTTGCCCAAATACACGACTATTCCTGGTCAGACTACCACTATACCCGCGTCGGATGTGAGCATTCCTCTAAACGTACGCATCAAAGGCGGCGCAAGCGATACCTTCACCGCCTCCTTCCCCGGCAAGATCAAAAAAGGCAGCTTCTCGATAGCGGAGTAAATATTTATCGGAAAATAGTAAAAGGGTACTGCCGCATTTTATGAGTGCAATAGTACCCCTTTTTCTTGAAAATATTGGAACCATTTAGACCGCCCGTCGTCTAATGATCAGAAAGCAGGAAAAAGGGGCAATAATAAGTTGAAATCTTAGTTCAGGCGGGAGGTAGGAATATGGAGCGCAACAGGATTAATGCGGATAAAATGAAGAGCATAAGACGGCTGGTTGCCTTACTGCTGATAGCAATGCTGGCACTGTCGGGGTGCAAGACGAAGGACAGCGGGAAAACAGCCGATACAGGTACAGGAACGAACAGCGCGAGCAGTGGGGCGGTGACAGGGGTTGCCGCATCCGGGACTGTGGACAGTACGAGCGACAAAACCGCTGATACAACCGGTGATACTGCCGGAAAAAGCGATGCGGGTGAAAAGACTACAGGCGTAGAAACAAAACCCGATGTATCTTCGGATACTGCGGGAGGTGCGCCCAAGTCATACGATGGTTCACGGGATACGTCTGATATCCCCGCTGAAAGCGCAGCAGGATCTGATCCGTATACTTCAGATGCAGCAGGTGATGCCGGTACTTCGAAGGAAGCGGAAGCGGGGGCTGCAGAAGAACCGTCGCTTCCTGTTATGCCCGAAGCGGATGTTTTCAGCGGCCTGATCGCGGAAACCGAAACGGTAAAGGACAGCGGTATTGCTCTCTTTGATTCGAAAGTAGGTAAAGCAACTGTTTTCGGAGGTTCCTCATACGGTGACGGAAGCGGCGCAGGTGGATGGGAAGCTGCGGATGGCACGGGAGGAATGCTTACAGGTTCCGATTCCTTTTTTGATGAAGATGCGCCGCGTGATGATATCGATATACTCGATCCGGGTGATATCGATATTATAGAGCCCTATATGCCACAGCCGGCAGCAGGACTGCTTACTTCCGGCGAATGGAATGACAACCTGCATTTTGACTTCTTAAAGAAACTGATAGAAAACGGCCAGAGCCGGGATTACAGCGGTTACTTCAAGGAATGGGGATTTACTCCTTTTGCGAGGCTGGCTATACATGTCGGTCAGGCTTCTTCGGGTGAGCCCGGTACAGCGGTAGTTACAGATATTCCGGCAGATCAGGATGAAATGGTGGTATCGGGATCCGCAACGACTTCATCCGGGATCACTGAATATACTACCGGAGTAGAAAATGCCACAGTTACCGTATTTTCTACTGACAACAGAGTGATCTGGCGGTCAAAGACGGACAACAGGGGAATGACCTATGCGTTTTACAGACTGAACAGTGGAGACGCGGTGCCTGCAACGGTGACTGTTAACGTACCCGGAAGCGCGGAAGTGGTCAGGAACGTGGAAAGCGGTGATCTGATCGACGGAAACATCATGAATATCACTGTTTCGGATACTTCTGTACAGACAAAAAAGCTGGATCTGATGTTCGTGATCGATACTACCGGTTCTATGGGTGATGAGATCTATTATCTCCAGAAGGAGCTGGAGAACGTGATAGAGCGCGTGCAGAAGGATAACGGCAATATTCCCGTGAGACTGAGCGTAAATTTCTATCGTGATCAAGGCGATGAGTATGTAGTACGTTCCAACCCCTTTACTGCCGATATCAATTCGCAGCTTATAAAGCTTAACGCGGAGCATGCTGACGGCGGAGGAGATTATGAGGAAGCTGTGGAACAGGCTTTAGAGGATGCGGTAAACGGTCATGACTGGAGCGAAAACAGCACCGGACTCATGTTCATGGTGCTCGACGCGCCTCCTCACAATACCGGAGCGATCAGACAGCAGCTTTCATCGACTCTCAATGATGCCATAGGCAAGGGTATCCGTATCATCCCCGTAGCGTCGAGCGGAGTGGACAAGTCCACCGAATTCCTTCTTCGTACTTTGGCCATGACCACAGGCGGCACCTATACCTTCCTTACCAACGACAGCGGTATCGGAGATGCCCATATTGAGCCCACCATCGGGGATTACGAGGTGGAGAACCTGAACAACATGCTGGTGAGGATCATCAGCGGATATCTGTCATAAACAGTATTCCTGTTTACGTCAGAGGACACTGTATTTTGTTGCAGCATACATATATTTTTATACCAAACGTCGGTATTTTTATAGTCCGGCGTTTGGTTTTTTGATTTTTCGGTGTTCATGTCTTTTTTATTGCAGATATACGCGGAAAATGATATACTTGATAAAGTGACCGGATTACGACAGGAACCGGCCTTCAGGCATGAGATAATATCCCTGCCGGAGTTTATAATACACCGGGGAGAATTGCAAAGACAGAATAAACATAAAGAAACAAAGGGAAAAAGATCATGGGAAATATCACAGTAGAAAGAAATCTGGACGGGATAGAAGGATTATGCGTGATCACGCCCGAGGTAAGGGGCGATGAACGCGGATATTTTATGGAAACCTATAATCTTCGGGATATGGAAGCTGCAGGCTTTGATATCGCGTTTGTTCAGCACAATCAGTCAAAGTCGGTAAAGGGCGTGCTGCGAGGGCTGCATTACCAGATAACTCATCCTCAGACGAAACTGGTGCGCGCCATACGCGGTGAGGTGTATGATGTGGCGGTGGATCTGCGGAAGGGCTCGCCTACCTATGGCAAATACCACGGTGAGCTGCTGACTGAGGCCAACAAGAGGCAGCTGCTGGTTCCGAGAGGATTTGCTCACGGTTTTCTGGTGATCTCCGAAGAGGCGGAGTTCTGCTATCTCTGTGATGATTTTTACCATCCCGGCGATGAAGGAGGGCTGGCCTGGAACGATCCTGCGATCGGTGTGGCATGGCCGAAGCTGGAAGGACAGTATAATGGCTCAGCCTCAGCCGAAGGCTATACCGTGGATGGTGCTCCGCTGCTTCTTTCTGAGAGGGATACGAAGTGGGGCGGTTTACTGTCTTTTTGATTTTTATTCTTTGACAGAATTCTAAAAATTACTTGCTAAAATTGCGAGAAAATAGTATAATGTTTTTTTAGATGGATTTCTGTTTAGTTTTTTTGTTTTTGTGAACTTACATGGATGACGATAAGAAAAAGCAGATGAGGGATGCTTTGCGGCAGCTGACGCTTTTATCCCAGTTGGGTCTGTCCCTTGTGGTGCCGCTGCTCGGCTGTCTGTTTATCTGTTACTGGCTGGCTTCCTGGCTGGGGCTGGGCGGCTGGATATATATCCCCGGTTTTATTCTGGGGCTGGGTAGTTCTGCTATGACGGCCTGGAAGTTTTATATTTCGGTGATTCTTAAGGATAAAAAAGAGAAAAAGAAAACGCCGCCGTCGTTTAACAGTCATTATTGATGTCAGGAAGGAATTTTTTGGATACATGGTTTCAGTACAGCCCGCTGTAAAAAAGGAGACCCGCAATGTTGCAGTGATCACTGCAATTGGCGTGGTGCTCATGCTGGTGGTGTTTTTGGTCCTGCATTTGGTATTCCCGGACGGGGTGCCGTTTAATTATACCGTGGTTCTTGCCGGAGTGCTTGCCGGCGTTGTGGCAGTGATCAATTTCTTTATGATGGGACTTGCGGTTCAGAAGGTTGCGGCTGCAGCGGATGAAGATGAAGCGAAGAGGCTGATGCAGAAGAGCTACTACAGCCGTTTCGGCCTGCAGGTGCTCTGGATGGTCGCTGTGATCGCAGCACCCTGTTTCAACGTGGTGGCAGGACTCATACCGCTCATATTCCCGGGATTCGGGATCCGTATGAGAGGAGTTCTGGCTCATATGTTCCCCAAGCTGGCTCCCATAGTGGGGATCGGGGATGATGTACAGACTGAACCGGCAGGAGTATCAGGAACAACGGGAACGGCAGATACATCAAAAATATCGGAAGCATCTGAAGCAGAAGTATCTGAAACTTCTGCGGATACATAAGACATAGACGGTTTTCGGCAGATCCGTATTAATACGTGTGCCACAGAAAATATGGGTATTTGGCGAGTTGTGCTTTACCGGAGTCAGAGAAAGGTTTTTTGACCCCGGCATCATAAAATGATAATAATTCATAAGGGGCGATATAAGCTCCCGAAGGAGGTGAATATACTCAAACATGGATGTTAGTATAGTCGGACCCAAAGTCTACTTTGAGGTGCCGATCGACATTCCGCTGCTTGGGCGGATCCAGATCTCTGAGACGATGGTGATCAGCTGGCTCGTTATGCTTATCATTACAGTGCTCTGCATCTGGCTGACCCATGACCTGAAGGTCAACAACATCTCGAAGAGGCAGGCATTCGCTGAGATGCTGGTAGAAGCAGCAGACAAGTTTGTCATCGGCAACATGGGTGAAAAGTTCCGCAATATGGTGCCCTTCGTGGCGGCATTATTTGCGACGAGCCTTGTTTCAAACATGATAAGCCTTCTGGGCTTCAGAAGTCCGACCGCCGATCTTAATACTGAGGCCGCCTGGGCGATAGTGGTATTCATCATGATCACTGCCCAGAAGATCAAGGCCGGCGGATTGGGAGGATATTTTAAAGGATTTACACAGCCCATACCGGTGCTGACACCTTTCAATATCCTTTCGGAGCTGGCGACGCCGATATCTCTTGCCTGCCGTCATTTCGGAAATATACTGTCGGGCGTCGTTATCAACGGACTGCTTTATACGGCACTGGCACTGGCCAGTTCCAAGCTTCTGGGTCTGATTCCCGGAGTGGTGGGAGCCGCGCTTTCACATGTGCCCATCCTCGCAGTGGGCGTACCTGCTGTTCTGTCGGTGTACTTCGACTGGTTCACCGGAGTAATGCAGGCCTATATCTTCTGCATGCTTACGACCATGTATATCGCGAATGCGGCAGAGGGTTAAGATGTTCTTTGTATTTTCAAGTAACTATTCATCATAACATTTAGGAGGAAATCATTTATGGAAACACTCGCAAAAGGTATTGCGCTCGCAGGCTGTGGAATCGGTGCGGGACTTGCGCTTATCGCAGGTATCGGCCCCGGTATCGGTGAAGGAAATGCGGTTGCCAAGGCTCTTGAAGCTATCGGACGCCAGCCCGAATGCAAGGGTGATGTAACATCTACCATGCTTCTCGGTTGCGCGGTTGCCGAGACTACAGGTATCTATGGTTTCGTTACCGGTCTTCTGCTTATTTTCGTAGCTCCCGGCCAGTTCATGAAGCATCTCGGATAATTATTCGTTTTCATTACAGGCAGGAGGTTATAAAGCTTGAATACACTTGGATTATTTGCAAGTAATCTGGGCTTTTTAGCATCTGAGACAGCCCAGACCCAGGAACTGGTGACTATAGTTCCCTGGACTTTGATCGCACAGCTTTGCAACCTTTTCATCCAGCTACTGTTGATCAAGAAATTTCTGTTTAAGCCTATCCGTGAGATCCTTGAAAAGCGTAAGGCTGCAGCGGATGCTGCTATAGGCGATGCCGAGAAGGCCAAGGAAGAAGCTCTGGCTATGAAGACCAGTTATGAGACCAGCATCCAGAGCGCGAAATCCGAGGCAGGTGAGATCATTGCCAATGCTACGAAGAATGCCGCAAGTAAGAGCGATGCGATCATTCGCGAAGCAAACGAGGCGGTTGTCGCCATGAAGGCCAAAGCTGAGAAGGATATTGCCCAGGAACGCCGTAAGGCTGTCAATGAGGTTAAGGACGAGATCGGCAGCATGGCCATGGAGATCGCCGGAAAGGTTATCGGACGCGAGATCAACGAAAAGGATCATGCGAAGCTTATTGACGAATTCATTAATAATGTGGGAGTTGAGACATGACGGAGCGTGCCGGCATTTACGGCGGCAGCTTATATGATCTGGCCGCCGAAGAACAGCTTACGGATGCTGTGAAAGAACAGCTTCTGGGGCTGAAAGCAATATTCAGGGAGAATCCCGAATATCTGCGGTTGCTTGCGGAACCCGCTATCAAGAGACAGGAACGCCTTGATCTGATCGACAAGGCTTTGGCCGGTTCATGCGAGAAGTATCTGATCAATTTCCTGAAGCTTCTTTGTGAAAGAGGATTGCTCGGTGAGTTTGAGGGCTGCTGTGACGCGTTTGTAAAACGCTATAACGCCGATCATAATATTGCCGAAGCAGTGGTAACAAGCGCGGTTAAGCTTTCGGATGCCCAGCTTGCGTCATTGAAGACGAAGCTTGAGGCGAAGAGCGGCAAGACCGTTTCGCTCTCACAGAAGCTTGATCCCAAAGTACTGGCAGGCATTAAAGTGGAGCTTGAAGGAGTTATGCTGGACGGAACCATTTCCAGCCGTCTGTCAGGTATCGGCAGGAAGATAGAGGAAGCAGTTCTTTAAAAAATATAAGGATGGATTGGACCTATGCAATTAAAACCCGAAGAAATTTCCAGAGTCATCCGAAGCCAGATAAAGTACTATGAGAACAGCATAAAACAGGATGAGACAGGAACCGTTTTGAGCGTTGGTGACGGTATTGCCAGAGCCAGCGGCCTGGTTAACTGTATGGCGGGCGAGCTCCTCGAGTTCGAGGACGGCAGCTTCGGCATGGCTCAGAACCTGGAAGAGAACAGTGTTTCCATAGTTTTGTTCGGTTCGGATGAGCAGATCGGTGAGGGACAGACTGTTAAGCGTACCGGTAAGGTCGTTTCGGTTCCTGTAGGTGAGGCTATGATAGGGCGTGTTGTGAATGCGCTCGGACAGCCTATCGATGGCAACGGACCTATTGCCACCACCGAATTCCGCGCTATTGAGAGCAATGCGCCCGGTATCTGCGAGAGGCAGTCGGTTTTCGAACCTTTACAGACCGGTATCAAGGCTATCGATTCCATGATCCCTATCGGACGCGGACAAAGAGAGCTGATCATCGGTGACCGTCAGACAGGTAAGACAACGCTTGCCACCGATACCATCATTAACCAGAAGGGCAAGGATGTTATCTGTATCTATGTTGCTATCGGTCAGAAACGTTCAACAGTAGCCACTCTGGTAGAAAATCTGACCAGAAACGGCGCTATGGATTATACTATAGTAGTAGCCGCCAGTGCTTCCGAGGCAAGCCCGCTGCAGTATATCGCGCCTTATTCGGGCTGCGCTATGGGAGAATATTTCATGTACAAGGGCAGGCATGTGCTGGTTATCTATGATGACCTGTCAAAGCACGCTGTGGCCTATCGTGCTCTTTCGCTGCTGATCCGTCGTCCGCCCGGACGTGAGGCGTATCCCGGCGATGTATTCTATCTGCATTCGAGACTTTTGGAGCGTGCAGCCAAACTGGATAAGGAGCATGGAGGGGGATCCCTTACCGCGCTTCCCGTTATTGAGACCCAGGCCGGCGACGTTTCCGCATACATACCGACCAATGTTATTTCCATCACCGATGGCCAGATATTCCTGGAGACCGAGCTGTTCCACTCGGGTATCATGCCCGCGGTTAACCCCGGTATCTCAGTGTCCCGTGTTGGCGGTAATGCCCAGATAAAGGCTATGAAAAAGGTTGCGGGAACCTTAAAGCTCCTGTATTCACAGTACCGCGAGCTGCAGAGCTTCGCTCAGTTCGGTTCCGACCTCGATGCCGATACCAAGGCGCGTCTGGAACAGGGTGCCCGTATCGTTGAGGTACTGAAGCAGAATCAGAATTCGCCGGTACCTGTGGAGAAGCAGATTGCCATTATCTACTCTGTTACAAAGAATATCCTTATGCGTATTCCGGTAGAGAAGGTTCATGCTTATGAAGAGGGACTGTATACTTTCCTTGACTCGGATCCCGACGGTCTGGCCTTTATGGAGGCCGTACGCAGCACAGGCAAGCTGGAGGAATCCACTGAGAACAGTCTGAAAACAGCTCTGGAAAGATATACGGACAAGTTTCTGAAGGAATCAGAGGAATAAGCCACATATTCAGTTATATACGAGGTATGATTATTTATGGCCGGAAACATGAAAGCGGTAAAGCTGCGTATCAAAAGTGTGCAGAACACGATGCAGATTACCAAAGCTATGGAGCTTGTAGCATCCTCCAAACTGCGTAAAGCCAAAGAGCGTTCGGACAATTCCCGCCCTTATTTCAGGGAGCTGTTCGCGACTCTGAAGGACATTGCCAACGGCAATACTGATTTTTCCTCGATCTATTCGGCATATTCATCGAACAGCAAGGTCTGCTATATTGTGATCGCCGGTGACAGAGGACTGGCGGGCGGTTATAACGGCAACCTGTTCAAATGCATGGAAGCCGAATCCGCAGGCCGCGAATTTTCGGTTCTTCCCATCGGAAAGAAGTCTGTTGATTTTTGCAAACGCCGTAAATACGAGATTTTGACAGAAGATTTTGCCGAAGTTGCCTCGATCGATATTGCGGATTGCTTTGAAATAGCCAATCTGCTGTGCCGCAAGTTCAAGGATAGCGAATATGGCAGTATCAAGCTGGTATATACCGAGTTTGTGTCTATGCTGTCGCAGCAGCCGCATGTGCTGTCGGTGCTTCCCATTTCCGATCTGGACGAGGAAGGTATGGATACGGCGCATGTGCATAATCTGATCCTGTATGAACCTGAAAGCAATGAGGTGTTCGAAGCGATCGTACCGGAGTATGTGGCCGGAGTTATATTCGGCGCGGTATGTGATTCGATCGCAAGTGAACAGGCGGCGCGCAGGACTGCGATGGAGTCTGCTACGAGCAATGCCGAGGAAATGATCCAGACATTGAACCTGCATTACAATCGTGCCCGTCAGGCGAGCATCACGCAGGAGATCACCGAGATCGTCGGTGGCGCTGAAGGATTATAATCTTAGCAAATCTGTTAATGAGGTATAAAGGAGATATAGCATGAGCGAAAAACACATTGGCGAAGTGATACAGGTTACCGGTCCTGTTCTGGATATCAGATTTAAGCCGGATGAACTGCCTGCGCTGCTCAACGCCATTGAGATAGTAAATGACGGCAAAAGACTGGTTGCCGAGGTTGCCCAGCAGATAGGCGACAATACCGTACGCTGCATTGCCATGAACTCGACAGACGGATTGGTTCGTGGTATTGAAGCAACCGACACAGGCGAACCTATCAAGGTTCCGGTAGGTGAAGCATGCTTAGGCCGCGTGTTTAACCTTCTCGGAGATCCTGTTGACAATCAGCCGGCACCTGTGACAGAGGAACGCTGGTCTATTCACAGACCCGCTCCTTCCTATGAGGAGCAGGCTTCAGCTACCGAGATCCTCGAGACCGGTATTAAGGTCGTTGACCTGATCTGCCCTTACGCAAAGGGTGGTAAGGTAGGTCTGTTCGGCGGTGCCGGTGTAGGCAAGACAGTTCTTATTCAGGAATTGATCCACAATGTAGCTACAGAGCACGGCGGATATTCCATTTTCACAGGCGTTGGAGAGCGTACCCGTGAGGGTAACGACATGTATAACGAGATGAAGGAGAGCGGAGTTATCGACAAGACTGCCTTAGTCTACGGTCAGATGAACGAGCCGCCGGGAGCGCGTATGCGTGTCGGATTGTCGGGACTTACCATGGCCGAATACTTCCGCGATGTGAAGAATCAGGATGTGCTACTCTTTATTGACAATATATTCCGTTTTACCCAGGCAGGCTCCGAAGTTTCGACTCTGCTTGGACGTATGCCTTCGGCAGTTGGTTACCAGCCTACGCTGGCTACCGATATGGGTACACTGCAGGAGCGTATCACTTCAACTCGTAAGGGTTCCATAACGTCTATCCAGGCCGTATATGTACCTGCGGACGACTTGACTGACCCTGCGCCCGCTACGACATTCACCCATCTGGATGCTACTACGGTTCTTTCCCGTGATATCGCCAGTATGGGTATTTATCCGGCGGTAGATCCTCTTGATTCCACCAGCCGTATCCTGACTCCCGAGATAGTCGGACATGAGCATTACGAAGTCGCCCGTGCCGTACAGCGCGTGCTTCAGCGTTACAAGGAGCTTCAGGATATTATCGCCATCATGGGTATGGACGAGCTTTCTGAAGAGGATAAGCTTACCGTTAACCGTGCACGTAAGGTACAGCGTTTCCTGTCTCAGAGCTTCTCGGTTGCGGAGCAGTTTACAGGTCTTCCCGGCAAGTATGTACCGCTTAAGGAAACTCTGCGCGGTTTCAGGATGATCCTGGACGGTCAGTGCGACGACATCCCCGAGAGCGCATTCCTGCTGGTAGGAACTATCGACGATGTTTTTGCAAAGGCACAGGGGAGCAACAACTGACGGATGAGGTGTAGATTATGGCATTATTCCCTTTAACTGTTTCCACCCCTGACGGTATGGAGTTCAAGGGGGAGGTCGAGCGTATCAAATGCCGCTCCATAACAGGTGATCTGGCTATACTGGCCGGGCACTGCAATTACTGTACCGCTCTGGGCATGGGAGCCGCATATGTTCAGATGGAGGATGGAACACGACGCAGCGCTGCCTGTATAGGAGGTATGCTCAGCGTTATGAACGGCGCCTGCCATCTGCTGGCTACTACCTGGGAATGGAAGGATGAGATCGACTTAGAGCGCGCAAAACGTGCAAAATCCGTAGCAGAAGACCGACTTGCCAAGCCCGATATATCCGAAAACAACCGTAAGCTTGCCGAAGCCAAGTTGAAACGGGCGCTGGTCAGAATCGGCGTGGCAGAGGAAGAATAAGTATTTTTATAATTCGCTTATCGCACATAAAAACAGGGCTGTCGTACCGGAAAAAGCGACAACCCTGTTATTTTATGCAATATCTTACTGGTACATCGATTCTTAAATAACTGGACCGAATGCTTGCCTGCTTAACCTGATAGCACAGTTCCAAAAGCCTCAGCGTAGCCCGCTACGCCTACGTTTTTGAAACTGCACTCTCAGGCAAGCATTCTTCGCATTAGTCCACTTATTTTGCGACCGATGTACTAGGCTGTCAATTTGTTTACTTCTTCTGTTTACGGTTTTCGTTAAAAATATCCATCATTTCGTGAAGCAGCTCACCCAGCCTTACAAGTCTTTCCGGATCCTTCACTCCCGCAAGGCAGCTTCCGATCTCGCCCGGTACCTTAACCGCTTCTTCTTTAAGCTTTTCGCCTGTTTCCGTAATGCTCACCACCAGGTCTCTCGCATCCTCTGCGGAACGTTCCTTGGTGACATATCCCTTCTCTTCCAGTCTGTTGATCACCGGAGTCAGGGTGCCGCTGTCCAAAAACAGCCTTTCTCTTAAGTGTCTGGTCAGCACCTTCTTTTCTTCCCACATGACCATCATGGTAATGTACTGGGTATAGGTCAGATCTATCTTGGCCAGAAAGGGTGCATATGCATTCACGATCTCTTTGGAACATACATAAAGCGGAAAGCAGAGCTGGTTATCCAGCAA
>JAILRI010000021.1 GCA_024698555.1 Lachnospiraceae bacterium | reverse complement strand
GGTGATCTGTGTTTTGATGCGACATAATCGATCATAGCGATCTCCGTGTTGATGAAATCCTCGTAGTACAGAGCCCCGCCAAGGAGTGACTTTATATCTCCGGGAGCAGCAGTGTGGTAGTGATGGACTGAGAGATAGTCGACGACGTCATAGCACTTGTCAAGCACTGCCTCATCCCATGCCGGGAAGCCCTCCATAAACGGCGCCGAGGAACCGCAGACGGCTGTTTCTATGGTCTCGTCTATCCATTTGACCGCCTTTGAAGTTTCGAGCACTTTGCAGCCGTAGCCGTTGGGATTTTTGTCCCAGGCGCCCAGCTGCCAAGGCCCGTCCATCTCGTTTCCGAGATACCACATCTTTACGCCGTAGGGGGCTTCGTGTCCGTTCTTTCTCCGAAGATCAGACCAGTAGGTTCCTCCCTTGTGGTTTGTGTATTCAACGAGATCCATGGCATCCTGTATGGTGCCCGTACCCATGTTGACCGTATAGAGAACTTCCGTGCCCACTTTTTCCGCCCACTGCAGATATTCATCGTGGCCCACATCGTTGGTTATATACTGATGCCATGCCGGGTCGAGATGAACTTTTCTGCCGGACTTCGGACCGATGGAATCCTTCCACTGCCAAGCAGATACGAAATTGCCGCCGGGCATTCTGACCGCCGGAACCTCTGCAGCCTTAAGCGCATCGATGAAGTCTCGCCTGAAACCCTGTTCATCGGCCGTGGGGTGCTTCGGGTTGTACATTGTCCCGTTCACTATGGTTCCTATGGGTTCGAGAAAGGCGGAAAACAGTCTGTTTGAAATCTCGCCCTTCTTGAACAAGGGATGTACGGTTATCCTTGCATCTGCGGACATTTCATTTACCTCCTCCAAACTGAATGTGCAATGCCGCCGCTTGTTAACTGACGCGGCGGCAATATTATGATCTGTTTTTCTACATATCACCCAGCTGCAGTGTCTTGAATGTCTCGAAGCCTGCGGAGTCTTTCGCGGCTATGACGAGCGGTGTGCTTCCCTGATGATCCAGGATATACTTCAGGGCAGTTTTTCTCTCATCATCATTCATGCCGGCAAAGGGCTCATCCATGACCAGCAGATCTGCCGGTACCGAGAGCGCCCTTACTATACACACGGCGCGCCTTTCGGAAGCGGTGAGCTCGTCGACGGGGAGAGCCTCGCGTCCCGCCGGAAGGAGCCCGGCAAGCTCTTCTTTTGCGGCCTTTTCGCTCGTTAGCTTTCTCACTGCAGTTATGTTTTCTACGGCAGAGATACCGGGAATGAGTCTGTCATCCTGAAAGACGGCGCCGCAGGCAAGCCAGGTATACTTGTAATCGCCAAGAAGCCGCACCCTGCCTTCGTCAGGCTTTTCGAGCCCCATGAGTATCCTGAGGAGCAGAGTCTTTCCTGCGCCTTCGGGACCCGTGATCAGATAACGCGTGTCTGTGGAAATGTCCAGTGTCAGAGGGCCGAACAGCTTTTTTCCGCCGCGCCTGGCGGCAACTTCTTCGAGTTCTATGGTCATTAGCGCTTCCTTCCGAAGATCGCAGGCAGTATCAGATATCTGAAACGCGCCGATGCCGGCATGTGAAATACAGCCGCCATCTCGAGCATTTCCATGGGGACACCGAGGATCCGTCCTATCAGATCGATCTTATAGTTCATAGACTGTCATCCTTTTCTGAGTTTCTCAAGCTTCTCACGGTCTATCCCGCCGTCGATTATCGTCTGATCGACCCAGAGCTTAAGGGATTCCACCGTCTGCGAGATCTTGTCCAGCTGATCCTGTATGCGCGCAAAATCGGGCAGTTCATCGTCCGTTATCTTCTCGTCCTCCGTGATCTCGATCAGGCGGTCTTTTTCTCTGTCGAGCGTATTAAGAGTCGACAGCACGCTGAGGACTATCTGCGAGAGTCCCTTGCTCTTGACCTCCGGAACCTGTACCATACCGATGGGGCACTCATGGGTGCAGTAATAATTGCACAGATCCGGGCGTTTATAGGCCTTTGACATCGCCAGTATATCCTCGGGATGCGCTGCAGTCTTTTCGCTCTCGATCTTTTCCAGTCTGCTCTCGGATATGAAACCCAGAGCTTCACTGGCTTCTGCCCGGGTCATGTCCGCATCCTCGCGGCTTGTCAGATATATGTTTTTGTTTTCTCTGGTCGATCTTCTTCCCACCATGCACCTCCGATCAAATAAACAAATAACCGATTCTATTATACTTGATTGAACAGCGATTACAACACGATAAAGTTAACTGTAACTTTCACCGCAGAGCAGGATATGCTATAATCCTGATAACCATGATCACATCAATAAATCCACAGGAGGGAACGGGACATGATCAATGAAAGAAGACCTGATGACATGAAGCGCATCACAACGCCGGAGCTTGCCGATGCGTTTATTGAGGAGCAGATAGCGGCGCTGAGGGCACAGATAGGTGACAAAAAAGTGCTTCTGGCTCTTTCGGGAGGAGTTGATTCGTCTGTTGTTGCAGCGATGCTTATAAAGGCCGTGGGGCAGCAGCTGGTATGCGTTCATGTAAATCACGGGCTTCTTAGAAAAGGTGAACCTGAGCAGGTCATATCGGTATTCCGCGATCAGATGAAGGCTAACCTGATCTATGTTGATGCCACGGACCGTTTTCTTGACAAACTGGAAGGAGTCACGGATCCCGAGACCAAGAGAAAGATAATAGGCGGCGAGTTCATAGAGGTATTTGCCGAGGAGGCGAGGAAACTCGACGGGATAGAATTCCTGGCCCAGGGAACAATCTGGCCCGATATCCTGGAGAGTGAAGCGGGGATCAAGGCGCATCACAACGCCGGAGGACTGCCGGATGATATGAAGTTTGAACTGGTGGAGCCTGTAAGGATCCTGTTTAAGGACGAGGTCCGCGTTGTCGGAGAAAGACTCGGTCTTCCCGCAGGTATGGTATACCGTCAGCCGTTCCCCGGACCGGGACTCGGTGTCCGCTGTCCCGGAGCGATCACGAGAGATCGTCTTGAAGCGGTCCGCGAATCCGATGCGATACTGCGCGAGGAATTTTCAAAGAACGGTCTTGAGGGCAAGGTGTGGCAGTATTTCACCGTTGTTCCGGATTTCAAATCTACCGGCGTGAAGGACGGAAAGAGAACCTTCGACTGGCCGTGCATCATCCGCGCCATCAACACCACCGATGTGATGGAAGTGACCGTTGAACACCTCTCCGATGAACTGATCGATCACCTTGTAAAGCGGATCATATCAGAAGTGCCGGGTATCAACCGGGTTCTGTTTGATTACACGCCGAAGCCCCCTGCAACGGTGGAATACGAGTGATACCGGGCGGTTTACAGGTAGGAATTCAATAGCAGTAAGTGCATGTAAATTATAAATGGTTCTTCAAAACCATGGAGAAATTGTATAATCTTCCTGTATAATCACTTATCACAAACTACTGACGGAGGTGACGGAATGATCAGAGTGGCTTTTTTTGACGCAAAGGAATATGACACCAGATCTTTTGAGCAATACGGGAAAACAGAGGATATAGAATACAAGTTTCTTGAAACAAAGCTGACGGAGGACACCGCAGAACTTGCAAGAGGCTCTGATGTGGTCTGTGTATTTGTTAATGACACGGTAAATGCGGCGGTGATAGATAAACTGTATGATTTCGGTGTCAGGCTGATCGCTCTCAGGTGCGCCGGATATAACAACGTGGATGTGGAGCATGCATTCGGCAAAATACATGTTGTCCATGTCCCCGCATATTCCCCGTATGCGGTGGCGGAACATGCGGCCGCACTTCTGCTCACCTCGGTGAGGCGCATTCATAAGGCCTATAACAGGACAAGGGATTTCAATTTTTCGATCAGCGGTCTTGCGGGTTTTGATCTCCACGGAAAAACGGCGGGCATCATCGGAACAGGCAAGATCGGACGCATATTCATCGATATCTGCCGCGGATTCGGGATGAATGTGATAGCATATGACGCGTATCCCGCAAAGGACAGTGGAATAGAGTATGTGAGTCTTGAGGAACTCTTTTCTCGAAGCGATGTCATATCTCTTCACTGCCCGCTGACAGACGAAACCAGGCACATGATCAACAAAGCATCGATAGAAAAGATGAAAAAGGGTGTAGTTATCCTGAATACTTCAAGGGGTGCGCTTATAGATGCCGAAGCACTGCTCGAGGGAATAAAGGCGAGAAAGATCGGGGCTGCCTGCCTTGATGTATACGAGGAAGAGGCGGACATCTTCTTTGAGGACAGATCAGGTCATATCCTGAATGATGAGCTCCTTTCAAGGCTGATCTCGATGCCAAACGTGATCGTCACCTCGCATCAGGCTTTCCTGACGGAAGAGGCTCTCAGCAACATCGCACAGACCACCGCTTCCAATATCATTTCATGCTTTGAAAACGACGGTATCTGCGATAATGAACTCTGTTACCGCTGCGGCAGTATCGGAGAATGCAGGAAGGAGCGCAGGCAAAGGTGCTTTTGAGATCAGGCGGCTCTGACACCGTCTATAAAGACCTGCTCAAGATTTAGATCATCGTCGCATATCAGAAAATCAGCCGCTTTCCCTGCTGCTATGGATCCGATCCTGTCGGTCATGCCGATGCATCCGGCCGGAACCGTGGCAGCAGCTCTCACTGCTTCGATCTCCGGTATGCCAAAGCGTATCGCGTTTTTCATGCAGTCAAAAAGGCCGGTGCTGGATCCGGCAAGCGTCCCGTCGGCAAGCTTTGCAACACCGTCAGACAAAGCGATGGCCTGACCGCCGAGGTCGTAATCGCCGTCCGGCATTCCCAGACAGCGCAGAGCATCCGAGACCAGACAGATGCGGCCCGGAAACAGTTTGAAAGCCATCCGTACCGCTGAAGGATGTACGTGATGTCCGTCACAGATGAGCTCCGCTATAACGTCATTCCGCTCGCTTGCGGCGCCGATGACTCCGGGAGCTCTGTGATGGATAGAGGGCATGGCGTTAAACAGGTGGGTGAGATGTGTCGCCCCTGCGTCAAATATCCGCGCGGCTTCATTGTAGTCTGCATCTGTGTGGGCTATGGATATGGTAGAAAAATCTGCGGCCTCGCGTGTGAATTCCGCTGCACCCTCAAGTTCAGGCGCGATATCCGCGATGCGGATCAGCCCGCCTGACAGTTCATACAATTCCCTGAATTCTTCCATATCGGGTGATCTCAGGAATCGTCTGTTCTGGGCACCGCACTTTTTCTCCGATAGGAAGGGACCTTCCATATGTATTCCCGCGAGCTTTGACAGGCCGCGGTGCTCCGGATCACGAGAAAATGCATTATAGTCGCGCGCCGCTCTGAATGCGGCAGCGAGTGCATTGTGCGGGAGCGTCATTGAAGTAGGGACAAATGAAGTGACGCCGGTTTTTGCCAGATAAGCCGCCATGTTTTCGATACTTATGATGTTTCCGTCAGAGAAATCCGATCCCGCCGCACCGTGAATATGTATGTCGATCAGACCGGGAAGCACTTTGCGGCCTCTCAGATCGACCACATCACCGGTCTCCTTCATCCCGGCAGACGGACCAACCATCACCTCGGTGAACAGACCATCCTTTACCGTGAAGGCTCCCGGCACGTAACCGCGTTCCGTATATATGCCGGCGTTTATATACTGCATAAGCAAATATGATCAAAAGCGATCATATCATCGAGTGGCTGTACTCCTCGCGCAGTTCTTTCTGTTCCTCGTCAGGCATATTATCGAAGACGATCTTTGCGGCATCAGGGGTCTGACCGAGATTTTTCATGGCGAATAACCAGAGTTCGAACGACATATGGAACCTCCTTGTTCTTAGAATCTGACGCATTCATGATCATAAGGCGCGTCATAATCACATATCATATGTTATTTTATCATAAACTAATTAAAAAATCAATATCTTGTGGTTAATTTCATTCTGACCCGGATAAAATGTTATTTGCCATGAGTAACATATATATGATATCATCTTTTGTATGGATAACAGCGCCGCATATTACAGTATCAGCAGATTATATGACAGCTTTGTGACAAACGCCAATACCAAAGGGCGTTTCTTTTTCATGTTCGATATCGGAAGGGATATCGCGAGATGGTCTCCGGAGGCTGTTGCGGAACTGGGACTTCCCGGAGAGATCGTCCACGGGCAGGTAAATGAGCTGAAAAGCCGCCTTGCACCCGAGGATGCTGAGGTGCTTACCGCCGATCTTGACATCATATCCAAGGGGCGGATGGAAAAAAAGGAGACACAGTGGAGGATCCGCAATAAAGAAGGAAACACTCTTCTGTGCAGTGTTAAATATTTCGCCGTCAAGGATTATTCCGGCCGCGCGTCACATCTTGCCGCGGTAATCACTAACAGAGGTGTTGAGAGCCAGCTGGATCCCACCACAGGGCTGCCCGATCAGCCGCGATTCCTTGACCATCTGAGAAAAGCTTTAGATGTAGGCCGCAGTATGATGGTGATGCTCATCGGTATAGAGGGACTCGATGAGATAAATACCACGTACGGCTACACATTTGGAAACAAAGTTATAGCCGAGCTGGCCGCAAGGATGCAGGAGTTTTCGAGGGGCATCGGGGACTGTTTCCGCGGGGAAGGAAAGTATCTGCTGTTCTGTTCCGATTCCATGACCGAGAACGATATGCGTGGGCTTTACAACAGTGTTCGAAACTACGCAAGGCACCAGCTGACTGTTGATAAGACACGGGTCCGTGTCAGGCTCAGCGCAGGTATCGTAGAGGCAGATGACCCCAAGGTTGATGTTCATGCCATTCTCGCGTCGGCTTTCTATGCGCAGAGCAAGTCTTCATCGGAGTCGGATGGGGAAATAGTCGTTCTTCAGAATGATTACCTGAACGACCATGGGAAAACGCTTATTCTGGTCAATAAGCTTCATGGTGACGTGGAGGAGGGATGCCGGAATTTTTCACTCGTCTATCAGCCGATCCTGCAGGCGGCGGACGACAAGCTGCTTGGCGGTGCTGCTTATCTCAGATGGAACTCAGGATCTGAAGGAGAAGTCTCTCCCTCCGAGATCCTTCGATGGATGGAGAGGGATGTATCATTTTCGAAGCTCGGCAACTGGATACTGGAGCGGGGGATAAATGAAGGGAAGACTCTGCTCGAAGATCACCCGGGCCTTTTGTTAAACATAAATCTGGCGCAGGGTCAGCTGGAACAGCCGGAATTTCACCAGGTGCTTTTGAGTGCACTTAAGAATGCCAGTTTTCCCGGCGGGAATCTCTGTCTGGAACTCACAGACCGCTGCCGTCTGCTGAATCCGGGATTTCTCGCAAGGGAGATCAATTTCATAAAGGCCTGCGGGATAAAGGTTGCGCTTGACGGCTCATGTCTGCTTGACTTCAGACTGGTCCGCGAGCTTCCAGTCGACATCATAAAGATAGGCAGACAGTTTACGGCCGGTCTTATGAACAGCGACAAGGATCGCGCCCTGCTGAAGGCGATATGCGGTTTTGCTGCTGATTGCGGCATACTGGTGTGCGCTGAGGGGGTGGAAAACAGGGAAATGCTCATAAAAGTACGAAACTACGGCGTGCAGGCATATCAGGGATATGTCGCATCGGCCGCAGTTCCGATAGATGATTTCACAAAGCTTCCGCAGTATACTCGCTGAATAACAGTTTATCTGAAGAATGACATGTCATCGCCCAGTTTCTCGGCGATATCCTTTAACTGATCTGCCGCGGAAGCCAGCATGTTGACAGTCGCACCAAGCTCCTGCATTGATGCGCTCGTTTCCTCGGAAGCCGCTGCATTCTCCTGCGATATCGCAGAAAGCGAACTCATCGCATCCACCACAACAGTTTTGGAATCAGTACACAGTTCGGCTGCCTGATTAATGCTGTGTACGCCCTCGACAGTCTTTTGAATGTCGTCGATCAGATGTGTTACACTCTCAACGGTCGCCGAAAGGATGGCTCCCTGTTCCTCTGTGGACTCGCGGACCGATGCAGCCTGTGCGACCGCAGCCTGTGACTCTCTGAGCAGAAGCTCCATTTCCTTTCTGATCTCTCCTGCTGATACTGCCGAATCATCCGCCAGCTTGCCGATCTCCTCAGCAACGACCGCAAAGCCCTTTCCTGCATCGCCCGCTCTGGCCGCCTCTATGGAGGCATTTAGAGCAAGGAGGTTAGTCTGCGAAGCGATGGATGTTATGGATGCCACCCTTGAATTGATATTTTCAACAGCACGGCTTGTGGCGCCGATCTTCTCGGATATATCATCTATGGATATGCGCATCTGTTCAGAGGAATCCCTGAGCTTTTCGAGCTGTGCAACAGACTCTCTGCTGCCGTCACTCATGTTCTGTGCGGTGTTTTCCAAAGTTGAAGCATCCGTAGATACCTGAAGGATATTGTCACTGATTCTGGTGGTATTCTCCGTGGCGTGCTGTATCTCGTCAGCCTGCTGTGTCGCACCTGTGGCGATCCCCTGTACCGCGTTGGAGACATCGTCGGCGGTTCTTGATATCTGATTTGTCGTATCCGCCAGTTCGACAGACGATGAACCAACTGATGCGGCGCTTGTTTTTATATTTCTGACAATACCGTCCAGACGGTCAATAACCGAATTGGTCTCACGTACCATGTTGCCGAACTCATCCTCACGCTCCATGAACTTCTTATCGGTCACCTTCTGGAATTCGCCGGATGCAAGCTTTTCAAGAGAATTGTTGACGGCGAAAACAGGAGCCACAAAGCTCTTTGACATGAAAAAGGCGATAAGCGCCGCAAGTACCAGAGAGATGATGCCGATCACCACCTGAACAAGGGCCCCCGTCATGGCATGATTCATGACCGAATCATATTCCCGCTCATTTATGATGACCCATCCCGTAACAGGTTCCAGAGAAGATGAGACAATGTAGCGCTTATTTCCAATGCGTTCAACAGTCGTCTGCTTGTTGCCCGCGGCAGCAGATACATAGTATGAGGCTCCTGAGCGGTCATCCTCGGGATCATCGGCCGTTATCTCATGACCTGAGTGTGCGATAACCACGCCGTTCCTGTCCGTGATAACAATGACCTGATCCTCGTCAGCCTCGGAAGCCAGAAGCTCATGCAGCACGTTCAGATCAAAGTTACGCTGGATAAAGCCCATGACCGTGACTTCATCGTCGTCATAAACAGGAGCCACCGGCACCACGATCCTTGCTCCGGTCGTCTTACTGACCACAACCTCAGAGATATAAACCTCTCCGTTCATCGCGTGAGTGAAGTAATCTCTGTCCGCTGTGTTGGTGAGCTTGCCGGTGGATCTTGCGAGCTGGTCGCCGTCGGCGTTGGTGATAACGGTGGAGTTGCCGTCCGCCAGTGATTTGTCTATGGACTGGAGATATTTCATAAAGCGGGGAATGTCGTGGAATTTTCCACCGAGCTTCTCAAACACACGTGCTTCCGGGCTGTTGGCCATCGTCACGATCGCCTGCACATTCTGATTGATCAGATCGCTGATATTGCCGGAGATGATCTCAAGCTGCTTCTCATTTACTTCTTCGGCATCGGTCAGCGACTTGTTTAAGGTGCTGGCATAGTTATAGATCGTTGAGATAAGAAGAGGTATCGCGGTGAGCAGCAGCATTACGGCTATAAGCCTGGTCTTTACGCTGCGAGTGATCTTCACCTTCCTGTTGCCGCCTTCATTATTCATATCACGTATCCTCCGTTTTTATCAGAATTCAACAGTAACACTATTATATATGTTCGGTACCTGTCAGGCAAGTGCTAATATGCCCGACGGGGCAGTCAGGATTTGCCTGACCGTGCGGCGCCGCAGAGCCAATCGCATACCGCGCGGCGCCGTTCTGCTTTGCAGACAGTATTGGGTAATTCCGAAACCTTTGTCTACGTGAGAAACCGCGAAAACAAGCCCCGCTCACGTAGTGACAGGCCTGAAACCTACGGAAACTACGTGAGAAACCGCAAAAACAAGCCCTGGTCACGTAGTGACAAGCCCCGAAATCAGCGGAAACTACGTGAGAAACCGCAAAAATGAGCCCTGGTCACGTAGTGACAAGCCCGAAACCTGCGGAAACTACGTGAGAAACCGCAAAAAAGAGCCCCGCTCACGTAGCGGCAGGCAAAATCCAGTCATACGTGAATATCACTTCCCCGGCTGAGGATTTCGTTCGCGTCTCTGTCCATCTCTTTTACACTGTGCAGATAGAAGAGGCTGTTGTCCGCCTCGCTTTTGTTGAAGCGAAAGCCGTTCTTTTCCGCGACCCATTCCGATGTGTCGCGGAATAGAGTGCACATTATCTCCACGGATCTCCACATGTCACTCGCATCTGCGCTGCAATAGGTATCAAGATACGCTTGCCACTCTTCGGGGGTCAGCCACCGGTCCATGTATTTTCCGGATTTTCCGATGCTGACCGAATAACCTGTAAGAGCGCCGATCTTCCAGGCAAGAACAGCTTCCAATTGCTTTCTTACAACGAAATTCAACATGTCCTGGGCGTATGTGACTTCGTTTCTCCACAGTCCTTTCGCTATGTTGTTCAGGCACCACCAGAACTCATTACAGGTAGCCTCAAATCGTTCCTCCGACGGTTTATCAACGTGATGGGTAAGATCAGATGAATCCGGGATGTCGGGTAGAATGCCATCCTTGTCCAGAAGTATGATACATAAGGTGTCTTCAAGAATGTTTTTCCTTGCATGGACGATCGTCTTTACGGTAAGATCCAGACGGTTTCCGTCGGTAAATATCATAAGCCATGCATAGGAATTTGCCTTGTCAGCGGGATAAACCGGCGACTCGTCGGGATACTGCATGAACAGAATATCACCGAAGCGCCTGATCCATTCCTTGTCGTTTATAAAGGATTCCGTTTCCTTCACCACATAAACGATGTCATAGTCCTGAAATATATCCCGGGGGGCGTTGGGGTTTGTCCGGGATCCGTTCATATATGCGGCTCGGATACGATCGTCTTCTTCGGCAGTCCTGATGATCAGGTCCATGATCTCTTTTTCTGTTCTCATCTGCAATCGCCCTCATAAATGACCGGATTTTCTACAAATGTTGATCGGCTTGCCGATCATTGGCATGTTTCCGGGGTACCAGTATTTCTTCGATTATGTTTTTTATTATACCTGAACTGATAGGGTGTTGAGAAGTCTCAAATGTCATGATCAGGTTTTTGCCGGGCAAATAGCCGTTTTGGTTGTATGCCTGAATCTTAAGCGTGTTTTTGTTCGCATAGGCGATATTGTCCATCATTCCGAAATGTTCCCATATGATCTCCTTTCGGTCCTTTACGTTAAGACATGTGAAATCCGGATGAATGTTACCGAGACCTTTCAGGAATAAAGGACACTCATAACGGTAGGGGACCCCGCTTTCTTCAAGCGCGTTGGCAATGATCAGTTCCGATTTTGACCGGACCCTGATGCCGTTATTTGTGTAGAACTCGCAGTTATCGGTAAATTTCAGACTGTCGTAGGAAACAGATCTCCATTTGTCTAAAAAAGTCTCATCCGTGTCGATGACAGGCGAAACAAGCTTCTGTCTTGCCTCTGACATGTTGCTGTAAACCTTATCTACTTCCGAAACGTCGTACTTTTTGAGGAAGGCATCAAGCCTCTTTCTCAGCGTTTTCAGCTTGGAGTTAACAGCAGATTCATAATCGCGCTGGGCAATCTTCCTGATCATGTCAAGTTCGCAGGCTTTGGCGTAGACGCGGCTTTTTGATTCCCTGTCTACCCAGAAATACTGGTCGCATCCGTTGCTCCTGCTTACCGCAATTCCGCGATCGGGCGTGTTTTTTAACCTGCGCAGGTTTCTGTCGGATTGTAAGATCAGATTATCCAGTTCATTCAGTTGTCTCTCGAGCTCGTCTTTATAGTTATGCATAATAATACCATAGCCCTCGTGTTTACGCTCTAATGCCAAATAACAATGATACGTAACGGAAAATGCGGCGAATACCTTATCTGCCGCATGATGTAAAAAGAATCAGAGATGATTCAACAAGCGTTACAGAAAATGTAATCACATAAGAACTGAATTGTCAACACAAACCATTCCCAATACCTCAAAGAGATGTGGAAGCTGAGACTGCGCGGATTCAGACGATCAGAATCTTTATACAATCTTAACACTATAAAGAATATCTTTATACCGAATTGATATTCGAAAACGGTGATCTGGTAGTGGATTATCCAGCAGGAACCGCATACCTTAAAGGTGAAGAGTTGTCACTCACGCCGATAGAGTATAAACTGCTGTCACTTTTAGCTCAAAACGCCGGGAAGGTTCTGACACATACATATATAACGGATAAGATTTGGGGTAATTCTGTTGACAGTGATGTTGCTTCGCTGCGGGTTTTCATGGCTTCTCTGCGGAAGAAGATAGAAAATGATACCGCCCACCCCGAGTATATTCAGACTCATATAGGAACGGGATACAGGATGATCATAGTCAAAAAGAAATCCGGCACATAGAATAAACCTGTTTGCAGTCAAATAAAACTGTGTTAGAATCAATATCCGGCAGACCGGAGATGGTTTGCCCGATAGTATACTGTTCATTTGTTTACAAGGAGTATTGCCGCATGTTTAAAAGACTTTCCAGGACTGACAGAATTCTTCGTGACGGGGATCATGAAGACAGGAAGATAAAAAAGCAGAGGAGAAGAAGAGTCTTACTGGTCATGTTGGGACTGATCATGATCTGGGGGATGATAAATCTTTGTATCACTCTGATCTTTTCAGGCATGATCCCGCATCGCTATGCGTCAGCGCGGGAAGGCCGGGAAATCATGCTGTCAAACACGGAATATTATGATAACATGACGCAGAATGATCTGGACTTTCGCATGCGAAAAAGCGGCGCGAGCATGGAGGAATTTCTGGAAGCCTCAGGGGAGAGCGTCAGCAGCTTTCGCTTTTTTGAAAAATGGTATCTGAACAGCCGCATTGCAAGAATGGCGCTGCATATGAAGTTAAAGGGATACGATCTCCCTGATGTAGAAAAAATCGTATTCATAAAGGCTGATATGGAACTTGAATCGGGCGCAAGCGGCTATACTCATGGTACTCAGGTATATCTGAGTGATGGTCTGGTTTCGATATATGCCCTTATGAATGTTTTCCCCGGATTCAGTGAATTTATGGACAAGCTGTTATATCATGAGTTGTTTCACTGCCTGACAAGGAATAACCCTCAGTTTCGAGCCGATATGTATTCCCTCATTCACTTTACCGTTACGGATACGGAGTATGAACTGCCGCCGTGTGTGCTTGAGAGATATATAAGTAATCCGGACGTGGAGCACCATGACTCCTATGCAACATTTGTGATAGATGGAGAACCGATTGACTGTTATACGGCCTACATCACAACGATGAGCTACGCCGAGGCACAGTCAGGCTTCATGTCCAATGACGCCACGGCTCTTGTCCCTGTTGACGGAACGGACATTTATTATACCAGAGAACAGGCGTCGAACTTTGATGAGGTGTTTGGAACAAACACCGGTTATGTAACGGATCCGGAGGAGTGTATGGCGGATAACTTTGCATACGCGATGCTATACGGTATGAAAGGCAATGCCGGCAAAGGATATCCGAATCCGGAGATCATCCGGGGGATCATCGACTACCTGAAGCGATGACCGGATCAGTTAGTTTTCTTTACGCGTGCGATAAGTCCGGAAAATACAGTTTGAATGATAACAGCCACCCCGGCAGCTTCATATAGTAAGAACGGTTATAACAAAGCTTTCCTCACCGCTTTATTGCAATCGCAGTAAACTCTCCCGGAAGTTTCTCATTCTCCCATGAAGGATGTTCATCAAAACGCTCCAAAGTAAATCCTTTTCTGATGATGGAATTTATGATCTCACTGATGGTGTACTTCCTGTAATGGCACTTCGGGATCTGCTTGCGGATCTCCTCATCGTAAAATCTTGCGTGCGCCATCTCTCCTTCAAAGATGTCTGTGGAGAAATAACTCATTGTAGGTTGCTGTAGCCCAAGTATATCGGAAATCTTCGTAAATGGATGGAAGTCGCTGCAGATCATCTTTCCACCGGATTTTAAGAGTCCATTCATAACATTCATAAAAGCATCTATATCGTGGAAATAGTGAAGGATTCCACCTTCCATGAATACGACATCAAAGAAACCGGCATACTTGTCCATATCGATCTCCATGATGTCACAGACTTCATAACCTATCTTAACGTCCGCAGCTTCAGCAGTTTCCACTGCATATTTCCTGTTGGATTCCGAGATATCAAATACAGTCACCTCCGCGCCCAAGAGAGCCAGAGGAATTGCCTTTTTTCCACAAGATCCACAGATATTTGCCACCTTAATACCTTCAAAAGAATCAAAGTAGTTTGCATACTGCTTCAGCATCTTCCTGGGGTTTTCTTTATCCTTTGATGCTCTTTCCTCCGGAGTCCCGGCGGTTCTTACCCAAAAGTCATATGCATCAAACTCCCAGGCTTTTTTATGTTGTTTACTGTAATCTTCCAAAACTGTCATCCTCCAAGCATTTTATATGGACATTTATTTGGATTTTTATCCGAATAAATGCTCGCTTCATGCGCTGTCTAAATACCTCTCCATAAAGCTTATTCTATGCATCCAATTCGGAATCTTAATTATGTGATTCACCGAATCACATATCTATGTACACTATCTTGAGGGGTATCTTGTGGGGTACCCCTCAAGTTGAATTATGTAATAACCTATTCAGGAACATGAGCATGATCCCAAGTACAATCAGAGCAGTAATAGTTTTTCTCATCTCTATACCGCCTTTATCATTACCATTTCCATCGGCTGTTCGTAACCGGGAACATCTACTACGAATCCACCACAATCCTTATATCCAAGCTTACGGTAGAAATGCTGTGCTTCTTCATCTACCTGTGTTGAAGTCATCAGCATCCCATATCCCAAGGCTTTCATATCCTGTTCCCAGTGCTCCATCATTAATTTCCCATATCCCTGTCCACGATATCCTTCATCAATAAACAACATCGTACAAAATGGTGTATTATCCCAAAAGAGATTATATCGGAGCACTCCTATGATCTTTTCATTCTCTACACAAACGTAGCCCTGACAGCATCTTACCTTTTCATCAAATACTGATTCCGGCAGATGTTTATCAAGTATGTACCATGCGTTTCTGTCTTGGCTTTAAACAAATCTTATCAATGTCGTTCTCCCTCAGTTTCAGCATATCCTCAGCAATTTCAAGAGTTTCGGTGACCGATCTATTATCATCACGTAGCAAAACCTTAAAACCAGAATTAAATCCTATATTTTACGCTATGATATTATTCATATTTTACGCTATTTACCACGTTCTTAAACAAACAGGTATCAAAAAAGTATCACGGAAACATTTTACATGTTCCTGGTTTTCTCGTATGCCCATTCCATATACAGTGGTACCATTCTGAACAGAAAACTGTTCTCCATCAGTTCCACGATCAATTCCTGTATCGTAAATGGCTGATACCCGTAACCGCTGATCTCCTCCACATAGTGATCAAGCTTATCCTTCTTTATCGCTCTGAAAAACTTCTTTGTGTCCTTATTTGTGGCACACAGACGCTTTAGATAATCTTCTGCTTTGTCAAAATCGCCCCGTTTAAAGTATAGAACCGAGAGTGGAAGCAGCATCTGTGTTTCCTCATAGCCGTCGTATCTCTTATGAAGTTCCAAAGCGGGCTCTTCCTGCTCAAGGAAAGCATAAACATGCATCAAGCTGTAACGGACACCAAGATTATCATTTTCAGACAATCTGATCATTTCTTCATATTCTCTGGCTGCAAGACTCATCATCCCGGCTTCTGCCATGAACTCCGCATATCTATTAAGGAGTCTCATGTATGGTCTTGTTTCCAAAATCCCCCAGTACTCGCCAATACTGTCTTCATCCATAAAGCCTTTCTTTTCCATAAGCTTTGTACCATTTTTGACAGCTTCAGAAAGTTTCTGATAATACTCCCATGTACTATCATCCTCTATCAGATCAAGAGAAGCACTAACGGCATCCATATTGTCTGGCTCCAATTCCAATGCCTTCTTTATGTATTTTTCCGCCTTAGCTTTAGTCGGAGCTTCTTCTGCCAATTCTAGATAATCATCAGCCGTTTTAGCAGTTTTCTCTGTAATTCTTCCCGGAAGATTACTATTATAATCTTCTGTAAATTTTTGAAGAAGTCTGTTTACATCGTCCATGGTCATATCTTCCGCACCATTTTCATCCAGAAACTGATGCATGGCTTTTAACGCTTTCTCTGACTCCCTGCTCATTTTCTAATCCTCCACATCATCCACATAAACTACTCACTATTGGCATCTCAATCCGCAAAAAGCTCCGGCTCATTATCGATCAGATCCTCCGCAAGATATTTGTAATCCATATTCTCTATGCCATATTGACCGGCTTGTATCTGTTCGGAAAGCCTGCTTTTATAATATATATCCATCGCCTTGCGCTGTGAGATATTATTTCGTGAAGCAAGATACTCAGTAATGCTCCCGTGGTATACTGTCATATCTTTACACCTCTTTCGTCCATCATCTCCGTAATGTCTTCTACAAGATAATTGCTGCCAAGTGTATGAAGAGTGTCATAGCAGGGCAGAATATACCCATCTATAGCATTTGCTTCAGATAGTTTTCCATATACCTTTGACGGAGAAATATGCCACGCCTCTGATAATTGATATAGCAAGAAAGTCACAAATGATATCTCATTCTTCTCCAACATTATCACCTGCTTTCACTCAGGATTTTCAGCCTCATCCAAGTTTGGTTTTGCCCACTTTACAAACTCATTCGCCATTTGTATAGCTTTCTCAGCATGACGATCTTCCAGAAACAATTCATTCGGATAACGCATTGCTACACTGTAAGGGGCAAGTATATCCGCATAATCGTAATAATTTTCTTCTATGATTCCATCGCTTTTACAACTTCCACTTATCGGTAGGACTCACCATCAACTATAGACTGCCATAAACTGGCGATTTGTCAAGATATTTCACAAACAGTGCTTTTTTGTTGTTTCAAGCAGACACTATTTAGAACTTCTTTATCTCGTGTATCCATAATCCAAACAATCCTCCCTATGCAATATAGAACCTTCTTTGCTTATTCATTCCCCTTTTTGATCATCGCTTTTGTCTTTTATAGTTTCAATGAGACCTGTAACTAAATCTTGCAATTGGGCTGCATTTTTATTCGTGATTACAGGTTTTCCGGTTCTCTTTTCCACCGCCAATCGTGCTTCTCCCGCGGCTTCTCCACCTTCAATAGCAGCCATTCGATTTTCTTCGAAAGTCTCTGGCTTCTTTTGCTTTGAAATCTCTGTGGTAGTGGCCTCAGCCAACATATTAAGCACCAGCTCCAATGTAGACATATTATCCCGGAGGTTTTCCTTTTTCAAACCTTTATGATTCTTATACTGTCGCGTTGTCATTCCGGACCAGGCTTTCGTTATCTCATCTGTCAAGATTGCATATTCTACGCCTTTATTGACGCCACGTTTGTCCCACTCATCTGTAAGTTCTTTTCTTACCTGAATTGCTTGTAAACGCTGATTGATCCACTCCCTTGAATAGCCCTTCTTGGCATAGGTTTCAAGTGCCCTCTCAATTGTCAGCTCTGGGTCGATTACTTCTTCAATGCGCTCCCTTCCAACCTGTGCCAGCCACAATTTGAATGGCTCCGCTTTCTTAGATGGAATCGACTGGATTATGCGAAGTAATTGCTCTGTATTGGCAACATCTGTCATTCGCTTTTTTCCATCCTGAGCTGTCATTTTCAACTGGTTACAATTTGTAACCAGTTCATTTCCTTCTTCTTTTATTCTGTTTTTCAA
>JAILRI010000127.1 GCA_024698555.1 Lachnospiraceae bacterium | reverse complement strand
ACCAGTTTCTTCTTGCCGGTAAAATAAGCAACTCCGGTAGGAAAATCAATTTTTAAGACGTACATACCTTCCCTCCTGTTTATAAGACCTTTCGTGCCAGCGCACTTAAGGATGTTGAGTCAGCCTCTGCCGTATCACCTCATATGCAAGCACCCCCGCGGCCACGGACGCATTCAGTGAATCAATGTTTCCCTTCATGGGTATGGCTGCTGTCATGTCGCAGTGTTCCCTTACCAGTCTCGACACACCTTCGCCTTCGTTCCCGATAACCAGTCCCAGCGGTCCCGTAAGGTTCAGATCATACATGACGCTGCCGTCCATGTCGGCACATACAAACCACAATCCCCTGCTTTTAAGCTCCTCCATGGTGGCACTCAAATTGGTCACCTTGGCCACCGGCGTATAATTTATCGCTCCTGCCGATGCCTTTGCTACCGTAGAAGTCAACCCGGCCGCCCGTCTTTTAGGAATGATAACACCGTGTGCTCCCGCCAGATTGGCCGTTCTTATGATCGCTCCGAGATTGTGCGGATCTTCTATCCCATCCAGTATGAAAATAAACGGATCTTCTTCGCGTTCGGCTGCCGCTTTCAGTATATCTTCAACCTCCGCATACGCGTATGCCGCGGCGTATGCTATCACTCCCTGATGGTTGTGTGTCTGTGACATCTGATCGAGCCGTTCTTTTTTTATATACTGTACTATCGTATCGTGTTTGGCAGCTTCCCGCAATATCGTTCTGACAGGACCGTCCGTACAGCCCTCTTGTACCAGCAGCCTGTCAATAGTCTTTCCGGACCTGAAAGCCTCCAAAACAGCGTTCCTGCCCTCCAGAGTCAGTTCTTCAAATCTCATATAGATCTCTCTCTGCCTTCGATCCCCAGTTTAACCAGTTCTATCACCCTGTCGGAACGACCGCTTACATACAGATATCCGAGCAATGCCTCGAACCCCGTAGCTATACGGTAATCGCTGACCGATGCATTTTTAGGAACCCCTGAGGATTTTACATTGCGTCCTCTTTTATAAGCTGCGGTTTCTTCCTCGCTAAGCACACCTTCTATGGCAAAATACATATCCTTCTGTGCCGATGCTTTAACAAAGCCTACCGCCGCCCTGCTCAGCTCACTGACATGGGCAATGCCCTTTTCCACGAGCATGGTCCGTATCACCAGTTCATATATGCAATCACCCAGATATGCCAGTGCAAGAGCGGGAATGGTCTGTGGTTGTTTTGTTTCCAGTCCAAGACCGTCAATTATGTCATTTAATATATCTGTATTCACGCCAAATGCCATTTAACGCCCTCACGGGTGTCCTCTATGATGATGCCTTTGCTCTTCAGTTCCTCCCTGATAGCATCCGCCTTTGCGAAATCCTTTTCTTTTTTGGCGATCCTACGCAGCTCTATCTGCTCGGATACATATTTCGCAAGTTCCTGATCTACCTCATCCGTTCCGGTTCCGGAAGAAGCTTTGGTCAGGTTCAGTCCAAGCACCTCGTCAAAGCTTTCTATCAGAGCAAGCTTCGTAACAGCGTCCATATCCGATTTGAGTACATCATAAAGCACGGTAACAGCCGAAGCGGTATTGATATCGTTTGCGAGAGCATCTGAGAACTTCGCTCTGAAGGTGTCGTAAATATCTTTATCTGCCGCTTTATCCTGTCCGGCTTCCGCTTCTTTTTTCACCTGCGAGCACTTATTCCTCAGCTTGTCAAAGGCGGGCTTAGTCGCATCAAGAGCTTCAAACGAGAACTCCAGAGGCTTGCGGTAATGCGACTGTAAGCAGTAGAATCTGTACAGCAGAGGATCATATCCCTGTTCCTCAAGTACGGAAACAGTAAGGATATTACCCTTTGACTTGCTCATTTTACCGGAGCGGTCATTCAGATGATGTACATGAAACCAGTAATTGCACCATTTATGTCCAAGAAAGGACTC
Source organism: Lachnospiraceae bacterium (assembly GCA_024698555.1). Taxonomy (GTDB): domain Bacteria; phylum Bacillota; class Clostridia; order Lachnospirales; family Lachnospiraceae; genus RUG11977. Next base: position 28,279 of record JAILRI010000127.1, on the reverse strand, counting down.
GCTCTGCGCTATCTCGTTGGTGTGATGAGGAAAAATGTTATCAACGCCTCCGCAGTGAATATCCATATATTCGCCCAGATGCTTGATACTGATGCAGGAGCATTCTATATGCCATCCGGGATATCCCATTCCCCAGGGACTGTCCCATTTCAAGGCCTGATCCTCAAATTTGGATTTCGTAAACCAGAGTACAAAATCATTTTTATTGCGCTTATTCGTATCCTCTTCTACATCCTCGCGCACACCGACATACAGTTCTTCCTCGTTCTGATTGCCAAACACGTAATAATTCTTCAGTTTTGAAGTATCAAAATAGACATTTTCACCCGCCAGATACGCATAACCCTTATCCAGCAGCACCTCTATCATGTGGATGAATTCAGCAATGCAGCCGGTTGCCGGCTGAACCACATCGGGAGTCTTTATATTAAGCTTTGAGCAGTCTTCAAAGAACGCATCCGTATAAAACTTCGCGATCTCCATAACAGTTTTATGCTCCCGCTGAGCACCTTTAAGCATCTTATCCTCTCCGGTGTCACCGTCGCTGGTCAGATGTCCCACGTCCGTAATATTCATGACACGCTTCACATCGTAACCCGCAAACCTGAGAGTTTTTTCCAGCACATCTTCACAGATGTAGCTTCTTAAGTTTCCTATATGTGCATAATGATATACCGTTGGACCGCAGGTATACATTTTGACCTTGCCTTCCTCGTTGGGAATGAATTCCTCAACACTCCGGGTCAGAGTATTATAAATCTTCATTTAGTCAAATATCCTCCATCCGCAGACAAAACTGTTCTTCCACCAAGAGCTCAATGATCTGTGGACTATCTTGCCGCTTGAAGACGAAGCGTCAACAACAGTTCCGCTCTCGGCTACTATACCCACATGCCCCTTAACGACGATAACATCACCGGCCTTAAGATCACTGAACTTGGAGATCTTCTTGTATTTGCCTACTGTCCTCCAGCCATAGGATGTGATATAACTCTGCTTTACACCTACCTGATTCAGACACCAGTAAACGAATCCCGAGCAGTCGAAGGTATTGGGTCCCTTTGAACCGTATACATATTTACAGCCGAGCTTTGACTTGGCAACCTTGAGCAGATCCGATACCGAACCGGAGTAAGTAGTCCCGGTATCCACGCTGCCGCCGTCATCCGAGCTTCCGCTCTTGTCTTTGACGTCGTTTCCGCCGTTGTCTGCCGATTCGCCTTTCCTGACCACATCATTGCCGGTAAGTTTAGCCATAGTCTTGGCTCCGACATCGCCGTCTACAAACAGTCCGTTAGCCTTCTGGAAAGCCTTAACGGCCTTATCGGTAGTTTCTCCGAAATAACCGCTGGCGGCACCGTCATTCATATATCCGTATTTTATGAGCAGTTCCTGTACGCGCTTAACGGTATCGCCCTCATCACCGAGCACCAGACCGTTCGCGATGGCCGAGCTGCTTTCAAGTACTTCTCTGGTGGAAGGTCCAAGATATCCGTCCACTACCAGATTATTCTTCGACTGGAAGAGCTTGACTGCTGCGAGAGTATCATTACCGTATGAACCGTCGGGAGCCGTTGTCAGATATCCCAATTCTTTAAGTCTGGTCTGACAAGTCTTTATTATCTCGCTCTTGTCGCCAAAGCTCAGAATGTTGGCCTTGATCTCCTCGCTGTACATAAGCTCCATGGTCATGGTGCCGATCTTGCCGTCAGACACAAGTCCATTGGCTGACTGTAATGATTTTACAGCACTTTCTGTATCTTCGCCGAATTTACCGTCTATCAGGTTCTTGGAAGCCAGATATCCCAACTCGTACAGACGGTTCTGTATGGTCTTGATATCCTCGCCTTCCATACCTTTAACAACCATATAGCTTTTGGCATCAGGATTAAGAAGCATAGCAATGGACTGTGAACCGATCACGCCGTCCTGCTTCAGATCATTCTGTCGCTGGAAAAGCTTAACAGCTTCGCTGGTCATGATACCATAGTATTCGGTAGGCTCTGAAGAATCCATAAAGCCCAGATCCATCAGCCTTTGCTGGATATACGCAACCGAATAATCGGATACGCCCACGTTATAGATATCCAGAAATTCTATCTGTGAAATATCAATCTCTTCAAGATCTACCGTTTCGGAATCGGGGTCGGTATCTTCATCAGGATCGATACCGGTCCCGGGCGCATCTTCCCCATCCGGTACAGTTCCAATCTCATCCTCAGTTTCTTCTGAACCTTCAACATCTCTGGATGCAACGCTGGTAAAAAGATCGAAGCCTCTGAGCGGCTCATCCGAAGCCGTCTGTATCTGCGAAGCCTCCGCTCTGGCTGAAAGGATACAGCCGATCATCAACATTTCCAGATAGGGAGTGTTGGTGATCAATACCTGTCCATGTTCTTCGGACGAATCCGCCATATCCGTGTCTGCAGGCTCGTTATATGCAAGATCCAGCATACCGCCGATACGTTCAAATGCAAGATTGCCGAAAGCAGAATCAATAACAGTACTGTCCTCTTCTTTTTCATCAGCAGAGCTGCCGGCGGTTTTAATACCACCCCCCGCAGCATAAGCGAGCGTAAAACTGTTCTTTGCCTGGGGTTCATCTATCTGTTCCGCATGTGAACAAGCCGTCATCCCCAGAACCATAGCCAAGACCAGAATAGCCGAAACAATACGGTTTTTCATCAAATTTCTCATCAATTACACCCTCAAACCTTACTTATGATCTCCCTGTTGATCCTGATCAAAAACAACGCTGAAAACAATAAAGAAATAACCTCTGCGATCGGGAAACACCACCATATGAGAGGAAGTCCCCCGATCCTTGCCAGCAGAAACGCTACCGGCAACAATACCACCAGCTGTCTCGCAACCGAGACCAGCAGGCTGTAGACACCGTTTCCCAATGCCTGAAATACAGACCCGGCTATGATACAGAACCATGCCAGAAGATAATGCACGGCAATGATCCTGAGTGCGGGAACTCCCAGCCTGACAAGAGAATCATCCCTGGTATCAAACAGGAGAAGCAGCTTGTCAGGAATGATCTCAAACGCGAGAAATCCCAGAAATAGTAAAACAAAGGCATAAACCATACTGAGCTTTATGGTGGAAACAAGCCTTTTGCGCTTACGCGCTCCATAGTTGAAAGCTACTATGGGTATCATGCCGTTATTCAGACCGAATATCGGCATGAAGAAGAAGCTCTGCAGCTTAAAATATACAGTAAAAACAGCAACCGCGCCGGCATCCAGCCCTGACAGTATCTTATTCATAAAATACGTCATAACCGAACCGATCGACTGCATGACTATAGTAGGCAGTCCCACGCTGTATATCTTTCCTATGATGTTCAGATCAGGCTTGAATCCCTTTAAACTGAAAGATATATCCGAATTATATTTTAAGTTCAGCAGTACTCCTATAAAAGCCGCTATGATCTGACCGGTGATGGTTGCCACGGCAGCTCCGGCCACCCCCATGGCAGGCAGACCGAAATATCCGAAGATCAGTATCGGATCAAGGATTATATTGATAAAAGCTCCTACCATTTGGGTCGCCATTGAAAGACCCGATCTGCCGGTTGATTGAAGCAGTCTCTCGCAGGTGATCTGGATGCAGCATCCCAGCGACCCCATGCATACGATCCCCAGATACGAAGTTCCATACTCCAGAACTCTTCCTTCTCCGCCCTGAGACGCAATGATCGGGCGAGCCAGAAAACATCCGATGCAAAAAAATATCACAAAATTACACAGAGAAAGGAACAATCCGTTCATGGCCGTTTTATTGACCGTCGTGTAATCCTTTTCTCCCAATGCTCTTGACAGAAGGGCATTCATGCCAACGCCCATACCTGTGGTAAAAGCGATCAGCAGCGTCTGGAAAGGGAATGCCATACCTACGGCAACCAGCGCGTCAGTACCGGCTGAGCCGGTTCCCATAGTATCCGTGATCCTGGCCACAAAAATACTGTCAACCACATTATACAACGCCTGTATCAGCATTGACGCCATCATGGGCAGCGTCATACTGAGCAAAAGCTTATTCACGGGCATAATGCCCATTTTGTTATCCTGTTTCTCTTCCATCTTTCCTGTATGTAACTGTTCGAACCCGTAAATTACAGTTCCTGAGGGCCGTCTCCTATATCCACCACGTAAAAATCGGCCGCATATCCTATCTTTTCTTTGTAGAGTCTGCCGACATTTTCAATAAACTGATCTACACACTCATCTTTGACAAGGCTAACGGTACATCCGCCAAACCCGGCTCCAGTCATACGTGACCCTAAAACGCCTTCCTGTGCCCATGCTGCCTCAACCAGAGTATCCAGCTCTTTGCCGGTAACCTCATAATCATCACGCAAAGATATATGAGACTGGTTCATAAGCTCACCGAACGCTTTTATATCGTTGTTGTTCAGAGCCGAAACCGCCCTAACCGTACGCAGATTTTCATAGACCGCATGTCTGGCCCTTTTCAGTATCACAGGATCCTTTATAGCGTCCGAAACAGCTTCAAAAGAAGATTCATCCAGTTCTCCGAGAGCCTGTACGGTGCATATCCCCTGCAGCTGCGCAAGCGCGCTCTCGCACTCGGCGCGGCGCTCATTGTACTTAGAATCGCCCAGACCACGCTTTTTGTTGGTATTGCCGATCACGATGCGGATGCCGTCCAGCCTGACCGGAACATATTCATATTTAAGATCTGAGGTATCAAGGAAAATGGCACTGTCCTTTTTTCCCATCGCGATGGCAAACTGATCCATAATGCCGCAGTTTACGCCTACGTAACGATTTTCGGCATACTGGCTGTAAATCGATGCGTCGATCATATTAACGTCAAATCCAAACAGTACGGTAAGCATTTTGGATACCAGTATTTCCAGAGATGCCGATGAAGAAAGTCCCGAACCGTTAGGTATCGTTCCCAGGCAGTAAAAATCAAAGCCCACGGGTGTGATAAACCCATGCTCTCCAAACGAAGCAATAACAGCCTTCACATAACGTGTCCACTCTCCGGATCCCTTGCATTCAAGATCTTCCAGCGATCCTGTCAAAATACCATTTTCCTGAAAATTACCGGAATAAAAGCGAAGCACTCTGTCTTCCCTGAGTCTTACTGCACCGTAAGTCCCGATCGTAAGCGCGCACGGAAACACATGTCCTCCGTTATAATCGGTGTGTTCACCGATAAGATTGACCCTGCCGGGCGCGAAGAAAACCCTGATCTCGCCTCCGTCACCGAATATTTCCTTAAAGTTTTTTATTATCTGTTCTTTCATTTTTTCCTGCTCTATCAATGATTATCCTATCGACCTTATAAATCTCATCAGTGCTTCCTGCCCCGAAGCGGTTCTCTTAAATACGCCGCATTGGTCGAGAATATCGGCATAAACCAACCCTGTTTCCTTCTTCAGTATCTCAAGCGCATCTGCCGAATCTGAAAAGCTTTCTTTATCGTATCTGCCGCGAATGCCGCTGATCCAGTCAGCATGTTTGCCCAACACTTCATCTTCCGAGATATCCTTCCCAAAAGCCAGCGCGTTGGCCAGTTCAGAAAGCTCTTTCTTAAGCCTCGCGGGAAGTATCGCAAGCCCCATTACCTCTATGAGTCCGATATTTTCTTTTTTGATATGATGATGTTCACTATGGGGGTGGTAAACTCCCAGCGGATGTTCCTGTGTGGTTATATTGTTACGCAGCACCAGATCAAGCTCATACCTGCCGTTTCTCATACGTGCGATCGGGGTGATGGTATTGTGCGGAATATAATCATCACTATGTTCATCATAGGTTACCGGTGCATGTGTGACAGGTTCAGAGTCAGCCCTGCGGGTATACGCAAAGATGAACTGTGAATCATCCGAATACTCCCGCCAAGCCTTAAGCACCTTATCCGCGCAATCCGACAGCCTTGCCGCATCACTCGAAGTCAGGCGCAGCACAGTCATCGGCCATTTCACTATGCCGGCTTCCACATCCTCATAGCCCTTTATCGAAACAGGCCTGTCTATGGGAGCTCTGGCCATGGGAAATTCGTAATTGCCTCCCTGAAAATGATCATGTGTCAGTATCGACCCGCCGACGATAGGCAGATCAGCGTTCGATCCCACCATATAATGCGGAAACTGACGTATAAAATCGAGCAGCTTGTCAAATGCCGCATGATCTATCTTCATGGGTGTATGTTCGGCATTAAATACTATACAGTGCTCATTATAGTAAACATACGGTGAATACTGCAAAAACCATGCAGAACCGTTTATCGTGACCGGAATGATCCTGTGATTGGCTCTGGCAGGGTGATTGACCCGTCCGGCATAGCCTTCGTTCTCAGCACACAGCTGACATCTTGGATAATCGGACTGTGTTGCGGTAAGCGCGGCCGCAATAGCCTTTGGATCTTTCTCCGGCTTGGAAAGGTTTATAGTAACCACCAGATCACCGTATTTTGTAGGCGCGATCCATTTGATATCCTTTGCGATACGGTATGTTCTGATATAATCGGTTTTGCATGAAAAATCATAATACCAGTCTGTCGCTGCTTTAGGACTGTCTTCATACAGTCTCTCAAAGCGTGCCGCCACCTCCGAAGGGCGCGGTGTCAGACAATCCATAAGCTCCGTATCAAACAGATCACGATATAATACCGAATTTGATTCGATCAATCCCTTTTCAGCCGCGTAATCAAGCAAAACAGACAGTATTCCTTCCAGATCCCCGGCGTTTTTTCCGCCATGGCCGCATTCTTCGAAGCTGTCAAGCTTCAGTTTGGAAAGAATCCTGTTTATGGTATAAGTCCTGTCCCTGTCGGTGATGAGCCCCGCTCTAACAGCGTAATCAGCCAATCCTGAGACATTTTCATATATAATATTCAAATCCGTCATATTAAAATATCCTGTCCATAAGATACCCATGGATAATTAATTGTAACACATATTTAACAAAAAAGCGAGTATTTTTTTTATCGTATACTTGTACTACATCGCACAGTGATATTCCGGTCACTAAGGGATCCGTTTGTCGCACAGATAAAATACAGCCAAAAGTCCCGGTCCGCAATGTGCTCCGATGGTCACTCCCAAAGATGATATATCTATCTGCCCGATATCGGGAAAAGAATCTTTTATGCTCTCCTGAACCAGCCGGGCATCATCAATACAGTCGGCATGCAGGATATTTATCCGTGTTCCTGACGCTCCGTTCCTGTTCAGATCGCTCAGTATGGACCTGATCAGGCTGTTAAGCGCCGATTTGCGTCCTCTTACCTTTTTGACAACATCGAGAGTTCCACCGTCGGGTACGTACAAAACAGGCTTCACATCGAGGATCGTTCCTACAAGAGCTGCTGCGTTTGACACCCTGCCCCCGGCCTTCAGGTAATTCAGATCATCTACAGTAAATCTATGCGCTATCTTGAGTTTATTAGCTTCTCCCCAGGCTATCACCTCATCAAAGCCGGCTCCGTTTTCTGCCAGTTCAATAATATTTTTTACCAGCAGCCCCAGCCCTCCTGAAATGCAGTATGTATCCATCACATACAGCGTGCGTTCGGGATACAGCCCCTGTAAGCTTGCGGCCGCTTTGGTCGAGTTAAGATATGATGCCGACATCTTTTGAGACATATCGAGAAACAGTATATCTTTGCCCTGTTTCAGTAGTTTTTCAAAAAATTCACGATATGTGTACTCATTGATCATAGATGTCTTCAGCTTATCGCCTGCACGCATCCCGTTGTACACAGCCTGTCTGCTCTCCTCGCGGCAGTCATCTTCATGCAGAGTGTCATTTACCGTATATGTATATGGGATAAACGGAATATTATGCTCATTTAAATATTCCCCTGTCAGATCCGATGTAGATGACGTCGCAATAATATAATCATACATCTTGTAGGCAACCTCCAAAAGATATCTACATATGGTATTTATTTTACCATTCTTTTTACATAATGTCAACCTATGCTCATCAGGGAAACACTGATCAAGAGTTTCCCCGAGAAAATGATAATTTAATCATTGTTCCTCAGAAAATATCCTTCAGCGTAATATCCTTTCCGGAATTATTTTCATCAAAAAGTACCATTGGTAAAATGTTGGTCATCTCAGGAGTTATCACTTTTCTTTCTTCCGGGATCAGCGCTGTAAATCCTTTTCCCTCCCTTACCGCCTTCACATAATCCCATATACTTTCAAGCGGCTTTTCAAATACCATTCCTGCGCAGCTCTGGGCAAGATTGTTCACATCATGCAGATCCGTCCCCGAAGTCATGATCTTGCCCCTGTCTCTGCAGAAATTATAGGCAAATGCATCCTGATACGGCGGATTACCGAAATTGCAAACCTCCATCGCATCGCACTGGAACGGATGGACGTTGATAACGGACATATACTTACGTTCTCTGAACGGGTGTGCCTGAACCACCAGTCCTCCGGCTTTATGTATCATCTCCAGATATTCGGCCTGATCGGCATCCCTGATCTCAGGATGAGCTATAAGCCATGCTTTATCCGGTCCGTAGATCAGATACTCATCGCCATGATGATTCTCCTCCCAGCCAAAAAACACCTTGAACCCGCGTTTATCTCCTTCAGCCTTAGCTGCTTCATACCCTTTGCAGAATTCTTCTATATAGTCTCTCCAGGGCAGCGACCTGTCAGGTCTCGTATTACCATGATAAAAATGATCCGTAATGATCATACCGTCATAGCCCAGCCTCATAAATTCAGCTATATAGTCTGCCCCGGGAGTCTTCCCGCAAAGGCTCGCCTGTGCTGTATGCATATGAACTTCATATTTGTAACCTTTTGCAGTCATTATGTTTTTCCTCATTTCCATAAAATAAAAATTTCAACAATTCCCCATATAGGATACCACACAAAACCTGCTGTTTTCAAGCTGAATATTGCTATGTAATCGCACATATTACAAAGCTGCCGCACTTTTTAAGGTGCGGCAGCCAACTGCTGATCAAAATTTAAATTTTTAATGATGGAACAGTCTCATGCCTGTAAACGCCATGACCATGCCGTATTCATCGGCTTTTTCGATAACAAGGTCGTCCCTTACCGATCCGCCGGGCTCTGCTATGAAGCTCACGCCGCTCTTCTTCGCTCTCTCGATGTTGTCGCTGAAGGGGAAGAAAGCATCGCTGCCGAGAGCAACGCCTGTGATCGTGTCAAGATAAGCACGCTTTTCTTCTTTGGTAAGAGGTGCGGGCTGGGAAGTGAAATACTTCTTCCAGTTCTCATCGGATGCAACATCCTCGCCCTCGCCTGTAATGTACTGATCGATAACATTGTCTCTGTCGGGTCTTCCGATATTATCAAGGAAAGGAAGGTTAAGTATCCTGTCCCACTGCCTCATATTCCAGTTGTCAGCCTTCGAGCCGGCAAGTCTGGTACAGTGGATCCTCGACTGCTGCCCCGCGCCTACGCCGATAGCCTGTCCGTCCGCAGCGAAGCATACCGAGTTCGACTGTGTGTATTTCAATGTGATAAGGCTGATGATCAGATCCTTCTTTGCTGTCTCTGTCAGATCCTTGTTCTTCGTAACAATATTGGTCAGAAGTTCATTATCGATCTTAAAATTATTCCTGCCCTGTTCGAAAGTTATGCCGAATACCTGCTTTTTCTCCTGAACTTCGGGAATATAATCCTTGTCGATCTTAATGATGTTGTAATTGCCCTTGCGCTTGCTCTTTAATATCTCAAGAGCTTCAGGTGTATAACCGGGTGCTATGATACCGTCCGAAACCTCCCTCTTAATGATGGAAGCGGTAACTGCGTCGCACTCATCGGACAGCGAGATAAAATCACCGAAGGATGACATTCTGTCGGTTCCTCTTGCTCTTGCGTACGCGCATGCAAGCAGTGAATCATCGAGTCCGTCGATGTCGTCAACAAAACAGGCTTTCTTCAGCTTATCTGAAAGCTTCCTGCCCAGAGCCGCAGATGTGGGCGACACATGCTTAAATGAGGTTGCGGCAACTTCTCCTGTCGCCTTCTTCAGCTCATTGACCAGCTGCCAGCCATTAAAAGCATCCAGGAAATTGATATATCCGGGCCTTCCGTTAAGTATTTCTATCGGCAGCTCACTGCCGTTCTCCATATAGATCTTTGCGAGCTTCTGGTTGGGGTTGCAGCCGTATTTTAATTCAAATTCTTTCATTTTCTTGATTTCCTCCTGTATTGTTTTGTCTTTTACTCTTCCATATATCGGTTCAATTTTTTGCTCTCTTCTTGTCTTCTCTTCGGAGCAAAGACGGCGCGCAGCACCGAATTGAGTGTCCACATTTACTTACGATTCTTGTTTATTATCCTTGTTTCTTCCTTGCCGCTTTCAAGATCGGTATATGTCACATACAGTGATACCTTATTTTCCGCGTCAAGCGACTCCCAGATCTCATTGGTAAACGCATCTATATCATCGGGAATCTCGACTCTTTCGGGTTCTCCCGTAAATGTAGGTATCGGATTGCCGTCGCAGTTGTAGGTATGGATAAAATGTCCGAGTCCCGCAAGAGGTAAATAATCAAACGAATATCTGTTGCAGGCTGTTCCTTCAGCGTCTGCGCTCTTTAAAATGCTCATCTTATACTTGAACGAATTATTCTTAAAAAAGGTCAGCATACCGCTGATACGGGGCGTCCAGTTCGGACAGTCCGGCTCAAATTCGCGAGTGGTAAGCGCAAGGTCAAACGCCTGACAGGGTCTTACACCAAACTTCAAAGCTTCTTCGGCACTGCCCGATGCCTTGCAGCATCCGGAATAAAGCTTATCCGCCGCCTCCACATAGTCAAAGATCGTATCGGTCTGATCACCGTTGGTAACGATCAGATGCTTTCCGGTACGCCTTACAGGCGAATAGATAACGAGGCTGGGATCCGAGAGTTTCTCCGGTTCAAACGCATGGATTATGATTCCGTCTTCCGTCTTGTCAAATACGCGGTTACGGCTGTTTACGCTCCGTCCCATGATAAAATACGCACTCACCGCTTTCTTCGCGTCCTTCGACATACCGATTACAATTCCTCTTCCCACGTAGGAATTGCCCTTCACCGTTTCGGCGAAACTCTTTGTTTCATACACGTTCATTTTGCTTTCCTCCTTCTGAATATAGATATGCTTTATTATATAGTGACCTGTAACCCACTTTACTCACTTATATCTAAAAAACTTTCCGGTTCAGATTCTTCTCGTGCTCTCTGCCTTTGTCTCACAGTAGATGCAACGGTACTCACGCTTCTCCTCATTGGTCAGTTTGAAAATATGGGGAAGTTCCTGTTCTGTTGAAGTTATACACCTCGGATTCTTGCACTTTATGAGGTTCGTTACCTTCTTGGGAAGTTCGATGTGTGCCTTGCTGATGATCTCATTGTCCTTGATCGTGTTAACCGTGATATTGGGATCAATAAATCCCAATGCGTCAAGATCCACATCGATCACTTCATCAACCTTAATGATATCCTTCTTTCCCATCTTCTTACTGACAACATTCTTGATCAGCGCCACCGAACATTCCAGCTGTCCCAGATGCAGCGCGTTATAGATATCCATGCCCTTGCCTGCCTCAATGTGGTCTATGACCAGTCCGTTCGTAATTCCGTCAATATTCACCGTAAATCCTCCCTAAAATAGCAATGATCTTTGCACCGTACAAAAGGTTAAGAGTAAATAATATCAAATAAAATACTTTTAAAAAAATATTCAAAAAGCAGTTTTCCATATACCATCAGCAATTACATTATCCGCTTTATAACCCAAGCAGTTTCAGTATCAGCGCCATACGTATAAACTTTCCGTTAGCTACCTGACGGAAGTACGCCGCCCTCGGATCGTCGTCGATGGCTACGGAGATTTCGTTTACACGCGGCAGCGGATGCATGATGGTCAGATCTTCTCTTGCACCGGCAAGCTTGTCAGGGGTCAGTATGTAACTGTCTTTCAGTCGTATGTAGTCTTCCTCGTTGAAAAAACGTTCTCTCTGAACTCTTGTCATATAGAGAATGTCCAGGTTCGGAAGCGCCTCCAGCAGATTGGTAGTCTGTGAATAAGGAATACCCTTTTTCTTAAGGCACTCATTTTTAACATAACTGGGCAGTTTCAGTTCTTCCGGAGAAATGAGCGTAAAACTGACTCCCTCATAACGCGACATTGCCTCTATCAGTGAATGAACGGTACGGCCGAATTTAAGATCGCCGCATACTCCGATCTTTAAATTATCCAGTCTTCCCTTCTCCCTCTTGATAGTGAGCAGGTCTGTCAAAGTCTGCGTCGGATGATTGTGCCCGCCGTCGCCTGCGTTGATCACCGGGATCCCCGCATGCTGTGAAGCCACGTAAGGGGCGCCCTCCTTCGGGTGCCTCATGGCAATGATGTCAGCATAGCACCCCACGGTTCTCACGGTATCCGCCACGCTCTCGCCTTTTGCCGCCGAGCTGGCCTGTGCCTCCGAAAATCCAAGCACACTGCCGCCCAGATCCAGCATTGCAGCTTCAAAACTTAAGCGTGTTCTGGTCGAAGGCTCAAAAAACAACGTCGCCAGCTTCTTATATCTGCACTTTTCCCGATACGCGTCGGGATGTGCGATAATGTCCTCAGCCCTTACGATCAGTTCATCGATCTCATCGGTGCTGAGTTCGAGAATATCTATTAAATTGCGCATTTTTTCTTTCCTTTCTTCTTTCGAGGTGCTTTCAAATACACCTCATCCGCCTGCTTCGCAGGCACCTTCCCCTCAAGGGGAAGGCAAAAAATATATGTATGGCTTTCCCGGCGCCTTCCCTTTAATGGAAAGGCAAAATAGGCTAAGGCTTCTTTTAAGCCTTCCCCTTGAGGGGAAGGTGTCGCCGCAGGCGACGGATGAGGTGTCCTTTATCGCAGGTGTCACCGCAGGCGACGGATGAGGTGTCCTTCACCCCAGCGAATCCCTGAAAGCGATCAGACCTTCGATATCACTTTCTGCCACATATCCCTGCTTCGCTGCCTCTGCAGCAATAACATCAAAATTCGTGAGACTCACATTTCTTACATTTGCAGCAGCAAGACGATCAAGACCCTTCTTGATTCCATAAGTGAAAATGCTGACAATACCGAGTACCTCAGCGCCTTCCTCGCGAAGTGCGTCAACAACCTCGATCACGCTGCCTCCTGTAGAGATCAGATCCTCAACAACGACAACCTTCTGTCCTTTTTCAAGCTTTCCTTCAATACGGTTGCCCCTTCCGTGATCCTTGGCGCTGCCTCTTACATATCCCATCGGCATCCCAAGGATGTGTCCCGCAATCGCTGCATGCGCAATACCAGCGGTGCTCGTTCCCATCAGGACCTCGCATTCGGGATACTCTTCCTTCACGGTATCCGCGATCGCCTGCTCCACCAGATTTCTCACCTCAGGCGCTGTCAAGATCAGCCTGTTGTCACAATACACGGGACTCTTGATCCCGCTCGCCCAGGTAAACGGCTCGTTGGGTCTGAAGAACACTGCCTTGATCCCGAGCAGTCCCTGTGCGACCTTGATCTCACGTTCTTTTTTGTCCATATTTTATAACCTCCCTTTGTTTCCTTTTTATGTCATTGTTTCTGTTTTGCCTGACATCCGAAATATCATACCGGACAATATAAAGCCTCCATAATTCAAAATTCGGTCTCCCCCGGCTTACCCGCAGAATTCCCTCACGCATCTGCGATAAGCCGCCACAGGATCTTCGGCCTGTGTGATCGGCCTTCCCACAACAATGTAGTCGGACCCTATCTCTTTGGCCTTTTCAGGTGTTGTGATCCTTGCCTGGTCGTCTTTAGCGCTGTCGGCAAATCTGACACCGGGCGTCACAGCCACAAATCCTGCGCCGCAGCGTGCTTTCACGCTTCCTGCCTCAAGCGGGGAGCATACAACGCCGTCAAGCCCGGCTTTTTTTGCATTCTCAGCATAGTGCATTACAGTTTCCTCAACGGTTGCGTTGATCAGCAGCTCATTACGCATTCTCTCCTCATCTGTGGAAGTCAGCTGTGTGACCGCGATCAGCAAAGGTCTTGTTCCGTCCGGACGTGTCAGCCCTTCAAGCGCAGCCTCCATCATCGCTATCGTTCCTGCCGCATGCAGATTGCACATATCCACATCCAGCCTTGAAAGTACCGCCATTGCCTTCTTTACGGTATTCGGAATATCATGCAGTTTCAGATCAAGAAATATCTTATGTCCTCTGCTTTTAAGCTTTTTCACTATATTCGGGCCCGCTGCATAGAAGAGCTCCATGCCGATCTTGACAAACGGCTTCTCTTCCGTAAACCTATCCAGAAAATTCAAGGTTTCTTCCTCGCTTGCGAAATCGCAGGCAATTATTACATCTTTTCCCATTTAAGTGACCTCCCTTTTTATATGCTTTCCATCTCTCACAGCTTCAGTACAGCCGGAATCTCTTCATCTTCCCACAAAGCTCCGTCTTAAGTCTCACTCATGCGCACATCCGACAATATCAGCAAGTTTCTCAATTCCCAACTTCTCACACACTTTCGGCATCTCTTCAATAATCTTCGGGCAGCTATACGGATCGACCAGGTTCGCGGCGCCTACCTGCACTGCCGACGCTCCTGCCATCATCATTTCGATCACATCCTCCGCGGACGCGACTCCGCCCATTCCTATGATCGGGATCTTTACAGCCTCATATACCTGATAAACCATCCTTACAGCCACCGGGAATATAGCAGGTCCCGAAAAGCCGCCCATTTTATTGGCCACAACGGGTTTCTTACGCTTAATGTCGATCCTCATACCCAGCAGTGTGTTTATCAGGCTGATGCCATCTGCGCCGGCCTCTTCACAGGCTTTCGCGATATCAACGATAGAAGTCACATTCGGGCTGAGCTTCATGTAAACAGGCTTGTGTGTCACCGACTTAACTGCCCTGGTAACCTCTGCCGCGGCTTCAGGCGATGTGCCGAACGCCATACCGCCCGCATGAACATTGGGACAGCTGACATTAACTTCAATTATCCCGACGCAGTCTTCCTTATCGATCTTCTCACAGCAGTATTTGTACTCATCGATTGAAAATCCGCTGATATTCGCTATCACAGGCTTATGAAAGATTTTTCGCAGGTTCGGCAGTTCCTCACCGATCACTGCTCCAATCCCGGGATTGGCCAGTCCTACGGAATTGATCATTCCCGAAGTGCATTCGGCTATCCTCGGTGTCGGATTGCCGAACCTCGGTTCCTTCGTCGTTCCCTTGAAACTGAAAGACCCCAGCATATTTATATCATAGAGCTTCGCAAATTCCTGACCAAATCCGAAGGTTCCGCTCGCCGGGATCACCGGGTTATCCAGTTCCCAGTCTCCCAATCTTGTCCTTAAATCCGCCATCTTAAAAGTACACTCCTTCTGTACGCCATGTTTTCCGTTTTTTCTGTTCTCATCATCCATTCTGCACGGCAGCATGAACATGAATCCTTCTTAAAACAGGAGCTCTTCCGCGGCAAATACCGGTCCGTCGCTGCATACCTTCCTTGCGCCTTTTAAAGTCTCAACCGAGCACCCCACACATGCTCCGAATCCGCATCCCATACGCTCCTCGAGGCTCAATTCACCGTTAACTCCCGCAAATCTTTCATTCATTGCCGTTTTAAGGGCTTTCAGCATCGGTATGGGCCCACAGGCATAATAATGCGAACAGTTCTCTATGTTTCCCAAACAGTCCGTAACAAATCCCTTTGTTCCCAGACTGCCGTCCACCGTAGCCGTATAGACTCTCACTTCCGGATATTTTACAGTATTTTGGTTGGCACCGGTTTTCTCCCCCAAGAAGCCTCTTCGCGTCATACCGCTTTCAAACCCTTCACACCCGAAATCATACAGCTCATTAAGTTCATCAAAATCTTCCGTATAGAACGAATCGGCGGCTGAAGCAAACCCTAGAACCACATTGACTGATTTACCGGCAAGTACAAGTCTTTTGGCCAGCCCATACATGGGAGGTGTTCCAACCCCGCCTCCGACGAGCAGGGGTGTATCGCCTGCCTCGGATACATCAAATCCATTCCCGAGTCCGGAGAGGATATCGAGTTTTATTCCATTCTTTAACGTGCTCATATACGCGGTTCCTTTTCCGACTACCTTGTAAATGAGCGTAAGTTCGCCATCCTTCCAGTCACACACCGATATCGGTCTGCGAAGGAAAAAACCATCCAATAAAATATTTATAAACTGCCCGGGCATTGTAATATCGGAAGTATCCCCCGAAAGGACCATCCTGTATACATCAGCCGCGATCAGCTCATTTTTCTTTATTTCAAAATACTGTTTCATATCCGTTATCCTGTTTTCTCCCTGTTTTACCGGCTTATAAGGTTTCATTTACCTTTCGAAAACGATCACATCACCGCATATCGTCATCAGGCAGCGTGAGTATACTTTTTCTCCTTCGAAGGGAGTATATCTGCCTTTTGATCTGAATTTCGAAGGATCTATCGTATAGCTTTCTTCCAGATCCCATATACCGAACTTCGCCTCCCAGCCTTCCTTTATCCCGCATTCTATCCCGAATCTGGCAGCCGGAGCTATGCTCATTAAATATACCAGTTTTTCCAGGCTTATCACTTTTTCCCTGACCAGCTTCGTAAATAGGATCGGAAACGCGCACTCAAGTCCGACTACTCCCATCGGCCCCGCAAGCAGTCCTTTTGCCTTTTCCTCTTCAGAATGCGGCGCATGGTCGGTAGCGATCATATCTATCGTACCGTCTAAAAGTCCTCCCAAAACCGCCTCCATATCCTTACGGGCGCGAAGAGGCGGATTCATCTTAAATCTGCCGAGCTTCTCAGGCGACTGGGCAAACGCTGCATCCGGATTCCCCTTAAACAGTTCTTTATCAGTCTTAGTTCCTGACAGTCTGGCGACTATATCATCCTCGCATAACAGCAGATAGTGAGGAGCAGTCTCACAGGTAACGTTTACACCCCGTTTTTTTGCCTGTCTGATTATCTCAACCGACTCAGCCGCAGATACATGGCATACATGATAAGCGCAGCCGGTCTCCTCTGCCAGCCTTACATCCCTTTCGATCATTTTCCATTCGGATTCGGAGGTGATACCTTCTATCCCCAGCAGTTTTGACACTTTTCCGTCATGCACGCAGCTGCCCTTAATAACACTCATATCTTCACAGTGTGCCGCAATGACCTTACCGAGCGCTTTGGAACGTTCCATAGCTTCACGCATCAGCCCATCATCAGCCACACCTCTGCCGTCGTCGGAGAAAGCCGCTACATCCTGCGCCATTTCCTCCAATGCCGCTATTTCTTTACCTTCCTCACCGACTGAAATGCTGCCGTAAGGGTAAACGTTGATCCCGGATCGTTTTCTGTTTTCATGATCCGCGTTCTCACCAGACGCGGTCCCTGCACAGCCGGCCGCTCTGATCAGTTTCAGTTCTTCTTTTAAGTGTTCGCCTGAATCAGGGACCGGTCTTAAGTTCGGCATAGCGCATACATCGGTGTATCCCCCCGCAGCGGCAGCTGCCGCACCGGTTTCGATAGTTTCCTTATAAGAAAAACCCGGTTCGCGAAAATGCACATGCACATCAACAAAACCGGGAAAAATGTATTTATCCTCTGCGTCTATAACCTTATCACATTTCGAAAAATCAACAGCTCCACACTCCGAAACTTTAAAAACACGGCCATCCCTTACCAAAACATCTTTTTGGTAAAATGAATGTCCGTCGTACACAAATCCACCTTTAACACAAATAAACATGGGGCTGCTCCTTTTCTTTTGAAAAATCTTAACATAATCCATAATGGCAAGTCAAGTAAAAAATACCATTATACTTATCGCTCAAAGGCCGCGCACAAAAACACATGTGCGCGGCCGTAAAGTGAACGGAAAAGATCATCTCTGATCGTAAGTCTTGTCGTAGATCATTTTATCAATATTCAGAGTATACACGATCGTATATATCTTACCTGCTATCCTGACGGTCTCCGTTACGGAAGCAGTATCAAAATAGATGATCCCCTTATCCAGTACCTTGGGAGCTTTAGGGAAATCAATGTTCAGGCTCGAAATATCATTTCCATCTTTTTTGAGGCTGAAACACTCCGCGAAAATGCTGCGAAGCTGTGCCAGATCCTTTTCTGTATCAGCAGTGATGGTTTGAGATGTTATTTCGGAAATATTTTTTACCGAATAACTTCCCGGCTGTCCGGTCAGAGTGAAATTGGTTCCTGAGATCGGTATCACGCCGCCGCTCTTCTTCTGATAAACACTGAGTGAGTAATCACCGGGAGCCAGCATGGATAGCTTGCCTGTATAGTCGGGATATACCGTATAAATCCTGTCGGTTTCGGTACAGCCGGAAATACTGATGAGTTCATTGCTGCCTTCCCTGCGAAGCTCATAAAAGAAGCCTTCCACAGGAGCAGCATGTTCAGACGAATAAACCGGAGTTACGGTACCGTATTTCAGATTATTCTTCCACTCATATAAAACAACCTTTACATAAGGAAAATCATTCATGACAGCCGACAGCGTCATATCGGTGTCACCCTCTGCCGCGACGGTATATGCCGACGGTGCCTGTGCTATAGGTGTCTGTACGACCAAAGTAAAGGTCTGGCTGAATGTCCCGTAAACCGGATCCATATAGGTGATCTTGTATAAATAAGTTTTTCCGGTCAGACTTCCAAAGCCTGCGCAGGTAAAGTCTATGTACCCCGTTCCATCCTCGCGGGCATGCAGTGAGAATGAAGGGCATCCTGATGAAATAGTGATCTCGGCTCCAAGATTTGTTGCCAGTGACGCAGCGCCGGTTCCCTTGATCGGAAGCACAGCGCCATACTGATCGTATACCTCAACATCGATCCTTAAGTCACCCACACCGATCACATCGGAATAGAACGCAAGATTTCCCTGTGTCCCATCAACTTTAACAATCATCGAAGAAGCTTTTCTGGCCTCAATAACATTTATCGTGGCCGTTCCGATGACCTGTCCGTTAAACTTGATATAGACAGGGTCGCTTCCTGCGGCATCGAGAGAGGAGGCATCGCCGTTGGAAGCCACATAACAGCTCTTGGCACTCTTGGGCGTTTCGAATGTGATCTTCCCTGCGGCAGCTCCATCCGAGTAAATATATTCCCCGGCGTAATTCTTTACCCTTGCGATCAGCCGATAGCCGGTCTTGGTCTCCTTTGCCGGCATGGAAAGCTGAGCTCCGTCAAATACAAGCTTTTCACCGGCCTCAACAGAATTCGTAAGGATCAGATCCTTAGTCACGTCAAACACAACCGTTGAAGCCTCATTGACCGAAGTGATCACATCCGTGGCAGTAAGATCTATCTGATGCACGGTTCCGTTTATGGCAACAGCTCCCGACATCGTCGCCTTCACACTTACCTGGCTGTTGGCATTCTGAATGTAGATATAACCGTTATTGACATACCAGCTTCCGGTATTGAGAGCTTCAAATTTTGTGATCGCTTTATAATTCAGATAATCGATCGAATTCTTATCTACAGGCGTGATATCAACATCCTGAGCATTAAAAATCCTGAACTGCAATTCAGTCTGATTCTGCGCCACTACCTGTTTGCCTTCCGTCGGAAGAACGATCTCAAGCTTTACAGGAACTCCCTTTGTTGCCGCAAAACTCTCAGAGATGCCTACAGTCGCGTCCGTATCGGACATAGCAACGATATAAGTCATTCCTTCAATGAATGTATCCTTAACAGTTACCGTCGCAGTCATTTTATCCTGCGCGAATTCAAGCTTTTCAACCGGAAGGATGATACCGTCAGCTCCGGTAACACTGATCTTTCCTGCTGACAACACGTCGGAATAGTCCTTTCCGAAAGTCAGCTCAAGCCTGTTCAGGCTCTTCTGCCTGATCGAAGCGATACCGATAATATCAGGTTCGTCAACTTCCACGGTAACAGTCTTTTTGGCCGTAGCCTTGGCCAGTTTGGAATATTTACCGGTAGCCGCGTCTACAGTATAACATGTGATCTGAGCCGTTCCGGGTCCGATCGCGGTCACTTTGCCGTTTTCATCTACCGTTGCAACCTTCTTATTATCAGAGGCCCATTTCACGATATCGGTCACAGCCCCCGGCTCCATTTTCTTACCGGCGGTATCATACATACTGGCAACCAGTGAAAGCGTATCATCGATCTCCATCGCTTCATCAGGTTCACCCTCGATCAGCAGCGCCCCACAGTTCTTTTTTGTAGTGATCTTGCATGTGAGAGTATAGGTTTCCTTAGTTTTTTTGTCGACTACATTGGCGGTAACAGTGGCAGTTCCCACCTTTAAAGCCTTAACCTCAGCCTTTCCGCCAGATTTCTTGATGACAGTAACCACATCCTCATTGTCATTTTCCCAGGTGCAGCTGTACTTTGAAGGTTTGTCCTTTACTTTAAGTGTATAGCTGCCCTTGGCATAATTACCGGTCCTTACCGTGCTTCCCCCGACATAAACTGTCCGCTCGGAATAATTCATTTTAGGGGTAGCGGCCTTTGTTTCCTGTGCAGGGATCAGCGCCAGCAAAAGCATCAGTGCCATGCAGACAGCGGTAATCCTTTTAATACCTCTCATCGTTTATCCTCCTGTTGTATTATTTCATACTAAACCTACAATATATGGTAGCACAACACTTTTTCCGATGCAAGATATAGTTGCAAATAATCATAGAAAAACCCCCGGCTTTCAAAGTCGGGGGTTTAACAGACCAATACTAATCGGTAAATACCTTTCTGGGTGCTTTTTGTCTTGAATAATCAATGATCTTCTGATCCGGTTCAAAATAGATCGCAAGCTTACCGGAATTATGCGACATATATATACAATAAACAGTCTTATCGGGAGTATTGGAAGTAAAGTCTTTCTTCTCAAATCCCTGCTGATTCCGGTAACTGTCCAGATGATGTGACTGTGAAGGAGCCATGATCT
Organism: Lachnospiraceae bacterium; assembly: GCA_024698555.1. Classification (GTDB taxonomy): domain Bacteria; phylum Bacillota; class Clostridia; order Lachnospirales; family Lachnospiraceae; genus RUG11977. The sequence goes on along the minus strand of JAILRI010000127.1, from coordinate 7,325 downwards.
CTACATTGTCCAGATCAATACGAAGCATGTTTTTGCGTTTCTCACCGCCGCTGATCTTGTCAAAATCAATCTGCCCGTCAACAAACACATACTCATACGCGATATCGAACATCGGATACAGGAAGTAGAACCCTATGACGGCAACTATGCCCAAGAAAGCAAGCACACCGTTAACCAGTACTATACCTGCGAGCAGCAGCAACACTGCAGCAGCTATAACACCTATCTTGCCGGCCTTTTGCATGGCGGTAGGATTATGTTTGATATAACACTCGGCGTACAGACCATTCATATGGGGTTCTCCTTGCTCATACTGTATTGGTTCAATATTTATTGAAATAACCGAATTGCTCCGCTTCGCGGTCGCTTCTTGCTCATATCGTTTGGGCGGGGATCGAGTAGGAGGCGGCTTGCCCCCTCCTACTCGATACGATGAGTCATCTCGCGTACAAGTCCGCTCGATGACCGTTCACTCAGCCCTCAGCTTATAAGCAAGCTTATAGCTGGGGGCATTCGTTTATCGCACAAAAAGACAATTCACGCAAGCAAGCTTGCGGAACTGTCTTATTTGCACCTTGTTGTTTTAATACATCCCGGGAGCTCCACCTGCAGGCATTGCGGGTGCGGGCTCTTTGATATTTGCAACTGCTGCCTCGGTGGTAAGGAATGTTGAAGCCACGCTGGTAGCGTTCTGAAGTGCGGAACGTGAAACCTTCGCGGGATCAAGAATTCCTGCGCGTACCATATCAACATACTTCTCGGTAAGAGCATTGAAGCCCATGCCGGCGCGTGATTCCTTAACCTTGTTTACAATTACGGCACCCTCAAGTCCCGCATTCTCAGCAATAATGGACAGAGGAGCTTCCAGAGCCTTAAGTACGATGGCTGCTCCGGTCTTCTCATCGCCTTCAAGCTTGCCGATCTTCTTCATCGCTTCCTTGGCAGCATGGATATATGTAGAACCGCCTCCTGCGATGATACCCTCCTCAACTGCCGCACGTGTAGCATTGAGAGCATCCTCCATACGGAGCTTCTTCTCTTTCATTTCTGCCTCGGTAGCAGCTCCCACGCGGATAACCGCTACACCGCCTGCGAGTTTGGCCAGACGCTCCTGAAGCTTCTCACGGTCGAAATCCGAAGTGGTCTCGGCGATCTGAGCACGAATCTGACTGATGCGCGCGTCGATATCGGCCTTATTGCCTTCACCGTCAACAATGATGGTATTCTCCTTCTGGACCTTGACAGACTTAGCTCTGCCGAGCTGATCCATGGTAGTATCCTTTAACTCGAGTCCGAGCTCATCGGTAATCACTGTGCCGCCTGTAAGGATAGCGATATCCTGCAGCATAGCCTTACGCCTGTCGCCGTATCCGGGTGCCTTTACGGCAACAACACTGAATACGCCGCGCAGCTTGTTAAGTACCAGAGTAGACAGAGCCTCACCTTCAACATCCTCGGCGATGATGAGGAGCTTACGTCCGCTCTTCATGATCTCTTCAAGTATGGGAAGAATATCCTGAATGTTGCTGATCTTCTTATCGGTGATGAGGATCATGGGATCGTCCAGTACGGCTTCCATCTTATCCATATCGGTAGCCATATAAGCGGAAACATAACCCTTATCAAACTGCATGCCTTCTACCAGATCAAGCTCGGTCTGCATGGTCTTGGACTCTTCGATGGTGATAACGCCGTCCTTGCTGACCTTATCCATAGCATCGGCGATCATCTGGCCTACCTGCTCATCTCCTGCAGAGATAGCCGCAACCTTTGCGATCTGCTCCTTGCCGTTAACCTTACTGCTCATCTTAACAATAGCTGCAACCGCGGCATCGGTAGCCTTCTGCATACCCTTGCGGAGGATAATGGGGTTGGCGCCTGCTGCCAGGTTCTTAACTCCCTCATTGATCATAGCCTGAGCAAGTACAGTAGCGGTAGTAGTTCCGTCACCGGCTACATCATTGGTCTTGGTGGCAACTTCCTTAACTATCTGGGCGCCCATATTCTCGAAAGCGTCCTCCAGCTCGATCTCCTTCGCAATGGTAACACCATCGTTTGTGATAAGGGGTGTTCCGTAAGACTTGTCAAGTACCACATTTCTGCCTTTAGGTCCGAGCGTAACCTTAACGGTGTCTGCCAGTTTATTTACTCCTGCGCACAGAGCTGTTCTTGCGTCTGCGCCGTTTTTAATATCTTTTGCCATTTTTTGTGCATCTCCTTTTTCATTACGATTGTTTAGCCTAAACCTTTTAAACGGCCGTTTCTTACTCAACTACCGCTACGATATCGTTCTGCTTAACGATGATATACTCCTCGCCCTCAAGCTTAACCTCTGTTCCGGCATACTTCGAGTAGATAACCTTCTCGCCTTCCTTAACCTGCATCTTTACTTCCTTGCCATCGATAACCCCTCCGGGACCCACAGCTATAACAAGAGCTTCCTGTGGCTTCTCCTGAGCCTTTGAGGAAAGGATGATTCCGGATTTTGTCGTTTCCTCAGCTTCAAGCTGCTTTAAAACAACCTTATCTCCCAACGGTCTTAATTTCATTGTAAATAAGCCTCCTTAACTGTATTTGATTGTTAGCACTCTTTACTTTTGAGTGCTAACCGATAGACATATTATAATACGGATTCAAAAAAATGCAATACTTTTTTGATAAAGTTTTTATAAAAACTCCGGTGAAAATGATTTCACCGGAGAAACTAAGGTTAAAGTTTAATTTCCGCGCTGTCCAGCTTCAGAACCGTACGCACCACCGCGTCTTTGGAATTCTTCCACGGCGCGTCCGCATTACGATAGTCGAATTTGTCGGTATACCATTCTATATCGTCACACACTCTTTTAAGATTATCAAGAAACAGGCTGTCAATAAGCTTCGTAAACTCCTCAAGCTCCGTTCCGGAGAGATATCTTGGCGCGGCTTCGTACAAAAGTCCGTAATGCTTATTGCAGAAACCCTTTGAATTTTTAAATCTGTTTCTGAAGCCGTCATCCTTTTTGTACAGATAAAAAACTGTGTCTATATATCTGTCAAAAGTATTGTTTATCCTGTTGCAGATATAACAGCTTTCGCCCAATTGCCGCATATATGCCCCAACAGCCGATCCCGCGGACTTTTTGAAAAGGCCGCCTGAAGACGTTCTGCCTTTTTTCTGAAGCTTCTCCGTCTCCCTTATGACCTGCTGGGTATGAGTATGCAGCATCAATGCCAGTCCCAAACGGTTCTGCTGTTCATACATGAGCTTTACATGATCAGCGCAGAATCCCGTCTTATTCGTCTCCATGCGGACATCATCCTCCATATAGGAAGGTCCCATGGCGAATTCTATCGCAGCGTTTTCCAGACTTTTGTACATCATGCAGACAGGACATTCGGTATCCGCCGTAAATGCGTCATTAACCGGAATCGAATAAAGCTGTTCATCCATAAACGGTCTCCTTAAAGCAGCTTTTCGCCGCTGATCACCTTTTCTTTCAGGGTTCTGGCACGTTCCTTTATTCTTTCATTGGCAGCCGTGGACGCTATAAGCTTTGAAGTCCATCTCAGCGCATTTTCCTTGTCACCTGTCTCAGCGCACAGAGCCGCCACCACATAAGTCGCCGTGGTCTCATCGAGCGAATACAGAGGAAATCCCTCTTTTGAAAATGCGCTTGTAAAACCGTCCCGTGCATTTTCCAGCATCTCATTTTCATCTGCCATCAGTTCCGTTATGACCTTGTTCCTGTCCGAAGTATCCTCGGGAAGGTTCTCCCGCTTGCCTCTCAAGAGCCAGGCAAGTTCAAGGCACATATATGCACGCTCTCCCAGCTTGCCTTTCTTGACGACCGTATTGATAAGTGCCAGTCTGGCCCGTGCTATGGCATCATCGTAAGTGTATGTCTCCATCCCCTCGGTCTTAAGTCCTGTAAACGAAACAGATATATTTTCCTTTATCAGTTTGGCCTGAGGTGAAGTAAGCTTGTCAAAAGTACGGGGCAGCGATGCATATCCGCATATCGGGCACGCTATCACGTCATACTTCAAAACATCGATATCATTGTACTTGGGGCGAAGATCGATATCCTGTCCCGTAAGTCTTGCCTTTCCCGTCTTTACCACTTTGGTCTTAAGAGTCTTGTTACATACGGGGCACGGAAATGATTTATCATAGATAAAATCTGTTTCGTTGACTGTTACTTCTTTCTTCGCGGTTTCTGCTTTTTTTACCTCTTCCTTGTCTTCCTCGGCATAAAGAACCACATTTTTCATCTTGCCGAGCCCCATCTTCTCCAATCCTGAAAATAAGCTCATCTTATCCTCCCTTTTTTTCCTTAAACAACTGTATGATAACAACCGGTCCTGTGTCGATTGCTCTGCGCTGATTACGAAACATCGATACAGCTTGCCCCGGACAGTAGCATACACCACTGATCATATTGAAATACATTTATAAAGTCGTCAGTTTCCCGGCTTGTATCCGCTCTTCAATGAAGCGATCCTGTTAAATACCGGATGCCCCTTGGTCGAATCCTTGTAATCCACACAGAAGAAACCGTTTCTTAAGAACTGGAAGCTGTCAAAAGCAGACGCATCCGCCAGTCCGGGCTCCACATAGCAATTATCTATGATCCTGCGGGAATCGGGATTTAAGTTGACTGATCCATCCTCATTATAGACGCTTCCTTTGGATTCATCTACCAGATTTTCATAAAGCCTGGCCGTAACCTTCAGCGCTGTAGGCGCATAAACCCAGTGAATGGTTCCTTTTACCTTTCGTCCTTCAAAGCCTGAGCCGCTCTTCGTCTCAGGATCGTAAGTACAGTGAACCACTGTCACATTGCCGTCGGCGTCGGTTTCATAAGAGGCACATTTTACATAATATCCAAACATCAAACGTACTTCATTGCCGGGGAACAGCCTGAAATATTTCTTGGGAGGCTCTATCATGAAATCGTCGCGTTCTATATACAGCTCCCTTCCAAATTCCAGCTTGCGGCTGCCCAATTCTTCATTTTCAAGATTGTTCGGCGCGTCCAGATACTCAACTTCACCCTCGGGATAGTTGTCTATCACCAGACGGATCGGATCAAGCACAGCCATCACTCTGGGTTTCTTGAGCTTTAAGTCTTCCCTGATGCAGTATTCCAGCATGGAATAGTCCACAGAGCTGTTAGCCTTTGATACTCCGGCCAACTCCATAAACAGCTTTATGGATTCGGGCGTAAAGCCTCTTCTGCGCAGAGCCGCAATGGATACCAGACGCGGATCGTCCCATCCGTCAACGATATTCTGCTCCACCAGCCTCTTGATATACCTTTTACCTGTAATGACATTGGTAACATACATCTTTGCGAACTCAACCTGTCTGGGCGGATGAGGATATTCCAGTTCCCTTACGACCCAGTCATATAACGGTCTGTGGTCCTCGAATTCCAGTGTGCAGATGGAATGGGAAATACCCTCTATCGCATCCTCTATAGGATGGGCAAAATCATACATCGGGTAAATACACCACTTGTCACCCGTATTGTGATGAGTCATATGAGCCACACGGTATATTACGGGATCACGCATGTTTATATTGGGCGATGCCATGTCTATCTTCGCCCTGAGCACCTTGCTTCCGTCCTCAAATTCACCGTTCTTCATGCGTTCGAACAGATCCAGGTTCTCTTCAATGCTCCTGTCACGGTAAGGGCTGTTCTTGCCCGGTGTCTCAAATGTGCCGCGATATTCCCTGATCTCATCTGCGGAAAGGTCACAAACGAAAGCCTTCCCCTTCTTGATCAGCTTGACCGCCGCCTCATACATTTTGTCAAAATAATCAGACGCGAAATAAAGCCTGTCATCGAACTTCGCTCCAAGCCATTCCACATCTTTTCTTATAGAATCAACGAACTCCGTTTTCTCCTTGGTCGGATTTGTATCGTCAAAACGCAGATTGAACCTGCCCCCGTACTTTTGCGCCAGTCCGTAATTGAGCAGTATGGACTTCGCATGCCCTATATGCAGATAACCGTTCGGTTCCGGAGGAAAACGGGTCACCACCCCAGTGCAGCGCCCGTCAGCCAGATCCTGATCTATGATCTGCTCGATAAAATTTTTGGAAACGGTCTCATTCTCGGAATTATCCGCAACTGTGCTATTTACACTGTTTTCTTCGCTCATGTTTAAACCTCGTACAAATCAAGCTCCCGCGCCAAGCCCGGGAAAAATTAAAAACACCTATTGACTATGATACCACACCGCATAAAAAAAACAAATACATTTTTAAAAAATGAACTTGCTTTTTTATCAAAATAATTGTATCATAAAAATACAGACGGAACAGAACGATCCGTCTGTATAACTCTTCATGCGGATATAGTACATCGGTAGTATATGAGCTTCCCAAGCTCAGGAGGCGGGTTCGACTCCCGTTATCCGCTGTTATTTTTATAGCACTTCGTCAGGTTTTGACAAGTGCTTTTTTTGTGTCAACCGTGCGGATTATCTAACCAACACTTATTTTGTCTTATGTTGTCAAAGTTCATCAAAAAGTATCATTTTGGGGGTTAATGCTATTACTTTTGCTATTACTAACGCTATTACAGAAAGCCTTATGTATAGCGGTTTAGAGTGATATAACAACCCTTTCAAGTTCCGTTTTTTTCGTGTCCTCTAATGCATACCCGTGTTTATTGCAAACCTAAACGCATTGTAGTAAAAGCTTTTCTTGCATCTATCGCACCCGAAAAAGGCTTTTGTTTCTTCTATGGTTAATGCTCTGTGTTTGGTATCTCTCGCCCGTTCTTCCGTCCTTTTAAGGTTGTTTACTAGGCAGCAGGGGTTATAATCAATCAAGCGTTCTTTTGTAGCATCTGAAAAGATATGCTTTCTCTTATAGCAGGCTTCGTGCTATCCTGGTTCATAGCAAGAAAATTTTCAAAGCCGGTGGGACTGCTTTCAAAAAAAGCCGAAAAACTAGGAGAAAGTGATCAACTACCTGAATATGAAAGGGGATTCTGCCGTGAACTTGATCTTTTAAGCGATACACTGGACAGGACAAATGAAAAACTGCTGACATCAAAGGATTTTCAGATGCAGCTCCTGTCAAATGTTTCCCATGACCTTCGTACACCGCTCACAATGATCAAAGGCTATGCCGAGATGATCCGGGATATATCCTGGGAGGACGGGGAAAGGATAAAAGAGGACATTCAGGTGGTGATCAAGGAGACCGACCAGCTGAATGCCCTGATAAACGAAATTCTTGAATATTCGGAATTGCAGACCGAAACCGGGGAAACCGGCTTTGAGGATCTCGACTTAAGCAAACTGGTGAAAAACTCAGTCGAAAGGTC
>JAILRI010000275.1 GCA_024698555.1 Lachnospiraceae bacterium | reverse complement strand
TCCTGTCTTGAATCTTGATAAATTATTCGCTATATCACTTTTGCCTGCATTTTCAGAATCTTTTCCAAGTGTGATCTGTTTAACATTACTATATCCACTCTTGACAGTCTTTTTACCGTTCTTCGTATAAGCAACAGCTTTAAAACTATAGCTTCCGGCCTTAAGGTTTTTAACTGTGTAACTACGTTCTATGCTACCGTCTTTCTTTAAGGTTTTAATCTTTTTATACTTTAAATCACTATCAGACTTCATATAAATAATAAAGCCTTTTGCGCCGGTCGTTTTAGAAATAACGATCTTTATGGCAGTGCCTTTTTTTGTTACATTAAGCGATATAACCGGAACATCTGGTTTGGACGTCGCCTCCGTTCCCAATGAGGCGAAAAGACCAGTAGTTAATGTTGCAACCAGTATGATTGCTAAAAACTTCATCACTCTTCTCATACTTACCTTCCTATTCTGTCAAGCCCAAAATTGAGATTTTTTAAGGCTTTGACGATTATTGTTTACCTCTAAAACAGAGCCGATAGTGATGGATATCATTGTATCTGGTACTGAATAGCTGAAAAAGAGTAGACTTAACAGAGCATCCTGTGTTTTGCTCTATAAAGGCTATTTTCCCTCCGATCAACTATGGCGGTGAACCTTCCGTGTCTATGGGGATCGTGTCCCAACTTCCTTCGTCCCACCTATCCATACACCGAGTGCCGGTTAAGCTCCTAGACGGGGTCAAGCCCCACGGTAAAAACCAATACCGGCTACAGCTCTTGTTTTTACTTGAATTGTTACAGACCTTATTTCGCCCTTTGTCAGCGGTACTGATTTTATCAGTGGACGCGATGCCGCCAACGCCAGGCTTGTTGGTCATTTCTAATGCCACATCGCTGCGCCATTGCCTATGGGTTCCTTTTCCAGACCCATGCCCAGCCGATAAGCCTTCGTCTTTATCAGTTCGGCAGGGGTCTGGAGTGTAAAGTTGCAGCGCTACGCGCCTTTCATGCGGCCTTTGATACCGGCTGATCCTGCCGCCTGATGTCCCGAAGCATTTTCGCCGGATCGTATCTTTGACCGATCCTCAGTATGGCAAACACAATTCTGAGGATCTTGCATGCGATCACGATCAGCGACTGCATCTTTTTTAGCGGGTTATCGGGTCGTGTGGTGTAGTATTCATGCAGGACACTGAATTCTTCCGCATGAGCAACCGCTGACTTTGCCGCCTGGAACAGCCAATATCTCAGCCTCTTGCGCCCTCTGTGGCTGATCTTGGTCTCTCCCTTGTGCTTTCCGGAATCGCATGACACGAGTCCCAGCCCGCTTAATTTCTGTATCTCCTTGGCATCGTCAAACCTTGCTATGTCGCCCATTTCAGCGAGGATGCCGGAAAGGATGGTTTCGCCTATCCCTTTGATCTCCAGCAGGTTCTCGGCACACGGAATCTCCCCGCACTTCTTATTGAGCATGGTTTCAACATCGTCCAACGTGTTCCCGAGCTCTATGATCTGTCTCACGAACCAGATGACAGATTCCCTGCTTCCAGCGCTCCCATGCTTCGAGCCCACGCTGCTTTCCGCGTACCTTACGATCTGTTCCGCCCTGCTATAACCGCGTCCTCGCAGCTTCGCATCGTGCCAGACCTTCTTTATGCCGTCGGCTCCCAAAGCAATGATGTCTTTCGGAAAAGGTGCTTCCGCCAATATCGCGAGAGTAAAGGCTCCGTCCAGTTTCCCGAATGCGTTCATGTATTCAGGAAAATATATTTTCATTTCACGATGCAGCCGGTTTATGTTCCTTATCCGGTCCTCCGTCAGCTGATCCCTGAACGATGACAGCCTGCGAAGTTCCGCATATAAGCCCTCCGGCAGGTATGGCATGCCATAATTGCCATCCTTTACAAGGTTTGCTATGAGTTTCGGATCCTTTCTGTCGTCTTTCCTCTGGCTGTTGTCTTCCACCTCTTTCGTCTGCTTCACGGCGTATGGATTGACTTGCACGACACTTATACCGTTCGAGATCAGCCATTCTGCAATACAGAACCAATAGTGCCCGGTGGGCTCTAATCCCAGAACTATCTGTTGCTTATCATGCCTTGCTGCTATATCAAGCATCCATTCCTTCGCGCTTTTGAAGCCTTCCTCATTGTTGCTGAACGGGAATGCGTCCCTGCTAAGCTCCCGTCCTCTCGTATCTATCGCCCTTACATAATGTGTATCGCTGCCTATGTCGCACCCTACAATAAGCATGTCGTCACTGATGAACGAGAGCTTATCATTCTTGTCAAACTTGCCCTTAGTTTCAAGCTGTCGCCATGTAGATGACCTGAGATTGCTGTTGATCTCGGCGACTCTTTTGGCAATCTCGTCCTGCGAAAGAACATTCGCAATAGAAGTGCTGACATTCCCTTGATTTTTAGCCTTTTTTGTTTTACTATTCATTTTAGATACCTCTCGTGTTTTTTGGATTTTACCAACGTCCAGGTCAGTAATAATCCAAATGTACTTGAGGTATCTTTTTTAGTCAAGGTTTTCTGTCACTGTTTATAGTATACAGGAAGCTCCTTAAAGTTTTACCTGTCTGTTCCCCCAACTTCGAGCAGGCTGTCGCCTACTCGATTCGATGGGACACCTCGCGAACCTTTGGTTCGCGAGGTGTCCGTTCGCTCGGGGCAGTGCCATGAAAACGAGTTTTCGGCACTGCCCTCTCGCTTATCGCACAAAAAAAGCGCCTCGGGTAGTGCTGCCCAAAGCGCCTTTGCTTTTTTCTATAGAAATGTTAAACCATTTGCTTTTTCCTGTCAACTGTTTTTGTAATATCTTTATAACTGTTTAAAACAGCCTGCTCCTTCTTTTACCTTGTTCAATAAATTCTCTATAGCCAGCGGTTTGGAATAATAGTATCCCTGGAAGCTGTGTACCCCGTAATCCTGAATGATATCACGCATCCCGCAGGTCTCTATCCCTTCAACGCACACATTCGCTCCAAAAGTCCCCGCCAGATCGGTAAAGCAGTTCAGAAGGCGTTTTTCTTTCTCATCCTGTTCTATTTCGAGAACAAATCCACGGTCGATCTTTATGGTATCAAACGGCAGGCTTTTTATCAGACCTATCGATGAAAAACCGGTTCCGAAATCATCGAGGGCAACACGCACTCCTCCCGCCCGAAGCGCCACTATGACATTATTCAGCAGTTCCATATCAAGCAGCCGGCAACGCTCCGTCACTTCGAGGCAAAGGTGCTTTGACGGGAATCCCGTCCTACGTATAACATTCCAGACTACGTTGGTAAAATCAGTCTTTTCCATCTGCGCATAAGAAAGATTGACATTGATAACAAATCCCGGGATGTATTGCATCAGCTTTTGGGCGTCCTTTATAGCCGTTTCCATGATCCACTCACCCAGCTCGGGAAACAGAGGATCCATTTCCAGAAACGGTATGAAAAGATCGGGCGGAACCACGCCATATTCCTCATTTTTCCAGCGAAGAAGCGCCTCGGCTCCTATCAATTCCTCGGTTTCAGCATTCACTACCGGCTGGTACACAAGGTAAAAACCTCTGAAGTCCTGTGAAATGGAGGACCTGATGGTATGAAGCTTCTCGATCCGTTTTCTGTTGTCATCTGTCAGTTCGTTGTGGAAGGATACCATATCTCCGTGCCGGTTACGCTTTGATTCGTCATAGGCGAAATTCAGGCATGAATAAACGGTCTGATCATCCACATTGAAATCCTCCAGCGAAAGCATACCGGCATTCAGTTCCAGCATGATCTGGAGATCATCCACCTTTATTCCCTTGCGAAAATGTGAACGCAGCACCTCATACAGATCCGCAAGTTCTTTCTCGTCCCTCTTGTCTGAAATAATAGCGAAGCGTGAGCCATCCAGACGGTATGTTCCGCTCCTGTCGGTAACATTATCCATCAGATAACGTCCAAAATACTGAAGCAGCTTATTGCCGACATTATATCCGTAGACCTCGTTGATCTCTGTCAGCTTACCGATTCCGGCCATTCCGATCCTTACCGGTCTTTTGTTCAGGATATGGCTCTGCAGATCTGAAAAGAACCCATACTGGTTGCGCAAGCCGGTCAGGGCATCGATCTGGCTTCTCTGGCTGTGGTTTCGGATGGCTCCCCCAAAGTACAGCGGCTGTCCATCGGCATAAGACACCACGATCCCCCTGCAGGTACACAGATCATATTCCCCGTCAACTCTTTTGGCTCTGTACTGCATATCATGTCCGAGAAGCTTGCCGGTAAAGACAGCGTTCATCCCGTCGTGGTAGGCTTTACGGTCGTCGGGATGGATATGCTTTTCCCAGACAGCGGCTGCGTTATACATGTATTCCGATGGCAGGCCGAAGGTTTCCACCAGTTTTTTTGACCATCTGGAATAGTCATATTGCATGTTGCAAAGAAACACATGTGTATCGTCACCGACAATGGAAAAAGCTTCAAAAAGAGAATCCAGTCTCCTTTTGGCTTCCTGTGTGATCTCCTTCTCCATCATGCCGCCCCCCTTATTATGTGTCTACATCGAGTATAACAAAAAAGCGGCAAAATTACAATTATTTTGTTAAGCAAAGATACTGTTCATCCTCATGTCTAGTACATCGATTCTTAAATAACTGGACCGAATGCTTGCCTGCTTATCCCGATAGCACACGCCTG
>JAILRI010000268.1 GCA_024698555.1 Lachnospiraceae bacterium | reverse complement strand
TAGGTATTTACGGGATTTTCGAACTCAAAAAGCATAGATACATAATACTTGCCGTCTGAATCCTGTGATACGGTAGCAGACTTGATAAGCCAGCTGTCATCAGGCTTCCGATGGATAACAGCTTTCACACAGCCTATTTTCGGAAGTCTGATACCGTTATCAATAAGAGCAACAGTACCATGCTGATTGTTTGTAGTATAAGACTTACGGCCATGCTTGCCCGACTTGTATTTAGGAAATCCGTTCTTCTTTTTACGGGATTTGCTAAAGCAGTTTTTGAAGGCACCTTGTAAATTCAGTTGTGCGTTTGCAAGAGCAAGGCTGTCTACCTCTTTGAGATATGGATAATCCTCTTTGTATTTGGCAGGCGGCACGCTTGTAAATTTACCAGTGGACTTGTAGCTCTCGATCTTATCAGAAAGCATGAGATTGTAGACCTTACGGCAACAGCCAAAGGTCTTGGCAAACATGACAGCCTGTTCAGTTGTAGGGTATAATCTGTATTTGATAGCTTTATTCATACTCTTATATAGCAAACATATGTTCGGATGTCAAGAGAAGACGCTTTCATCTCGGTAATAGAATTGCCGAGAATTCCCGCTTGATATCATAAATACTGTTAAAAGTATTGGGTAGGGATATACCCTTACCTTTTCTTTCACGGTGGTCCTACTACCCCTTTCATCCCCGGCTCATAACCCCGCGCCCAGGAAAGGGAGGTGTCCATGAAGAAGAATGGAAAAAAATACCATTTCTGTGGTATCCCCGGGGAGAAAAAGGGAGAATAAGGGAGGGTGGGTGGTGACTGCAGGGAGAAGTAAGGGGTAATACCCTACCCTTTACTTTTCCCGATACCTTACCTAATATTCTGTCCATTAATCCTCATCCCCGAATACTTCCTTACGGGAGCTGACCATCTTTTCGTTTTCGATTTCCCTGTACTCGACGGTCTTGATCACATCCCCGCCGTTGTCTTTTATCACGGTAATGATCACCCTTTTAAGATCCCCGTTCTCATAAAATCTGTGGGCCTCTTCCGATTCATCAGGGTCTATCCTGGTATCCTTCTCTTCGACCAGGTTCCCGTCCTTATCAAACATATCCTCCTCGATGAAGGTTACCTCTATATCGGACTCATACCACCATTCCTTCTGATAGGTGACATTGCCCTTCTCATCATAATGCTTTTCTAAATAAGCCCCGCTCTCTTCAGCTTCATAATATGTATTCTCCGAGATATATCTGGTCCCGTCAGTACCGTAAGAATATTTGAAATGATATTTCGGATACAGCTCATAGTTCTCCGCGAGTATCTCGTAAGTGCCGCCGGTTACGTTCCCGGTACTGTCGTATTCATATTCGAGCTTAGAATATGTCTGCCCGTCAGGTTTCTTATACATGATCCTGACCGGCCGGCCTGTCGCGGGATCGACTTTTTCTTCAGGCACAAGATTATGTCTGGACATGAACGTTTCTGCCTGCCTGGATGATGCCTTGGTCTCCTGCACCTTTTCTTCTGTGCTGCATACCGTTTTGACCGTAACTGTTCCTTCCGAAGGATCCAGAATGTAGATCTTCGGGATGCTGTCATTCGTTACATACCAGTATACCCTGCCGTCAACGTATATCGGCTTACAGTCGGAAAGATTGCCCTTAAACGTTTTTATCTCAGATACCGAACCGTCGGCATAGTATCTCACGTAATTAACAGTCTTTTCCGTTATGTTCTTCGAAACATAAAAATCACTGACAGCCCCCTCTTCCCAGAGGACATAACCTCCCGATTTCTTTCCCGCCGAAACTATCTGCGGGTTGCCTGCAGTCAGCCCTTTATCCTTATCATATCTAATCCTTGTACCGGTCACACGTTCATTATCTTCGTTATCTTTTTTGGAAAGCAGCGTGATATACAGATCCCGTATCATATCCGACTGCGTACTACCCTGTCCGCCGATACCGTCATAACTGTATGCTGCGACATACCCTTCCTCAATCTCGGCAAATCCCCCGAGACGGGAGCCCGTCGACTCCAGGCGGTCTTCAACCACATAAGGTGCAATGTCCTGTACGATGTATTCCTTATTTCCGGCAACATCCGTCCCTTCCTTATTAAACTCCAGGATATTTACCACGATACCCCTGGGATAACAGTCCCCACGATTAATCGTAACAAGCCTTCCGGAATCATCTACAAGAACACCCTCGTCGAATGCATGGCTCACATAACCCGGCTGATAACCATACCCTGCCCAGGTTATAGCCATCTTTTCCATATCCACAGTGACAAGCATGTTTGACTGATGTGAAAAGCCGTCAGCAATACGATATCTCCCGTGGCCCGTATAGATAAACAGCAGGTCTCCTTTTTCCGCAAAGCATACACCGCCGTACCTAAAAACCTTTATGGTATTCGCACCGCAAAGATCCACCTGTCCGCACTGCTTCCACTTCTTATCATACCGGATCAGTCTCATGACCATCCTGGAATCATCTTCATCCTCATTGTACTGGCCGATCGCAACAAAGTTATAGGTTTTGCCGATGTATATGCCACCGAAAAACATGTCCTCGAAACGGAGTACTTTTGTATCCTTAAGACTCCAGTCAGGACCGTACTCTTCAAGATAAAGGCTTGCGGAACTGCCGTCAAACTCTGACTCTGCGCGGAAGAAACTCCCGTCATATTCATACAGGTATGAACGGTTCTTTACTTCTAGATAGGCATTATCGTAATCCGGGATCAGGTTCCTGCTCAGATGTATATCACTCACGCTGAGTCCGTTATCATCTTGGGTCTTCTCCCCGGCTGGAGAATTTGATTCCCCCTGCCCAGTACTGCCGTCCGTACCGGACTGTCCGGATACCGGGGTTCTGCCGGAATCATCCTTATCGTCCTTCGGACTTCCCGTATCATCTGATATGTTTCCCTGGTCTCCCTGCCCGGTCTTTCCGTTAACCGTTATTATGGGATCTATATTTCCTATGATTTCAACCCGTATATCTGCGGAAACCTTATCTATTACGGTACCTTCAGCACCTGCGAGAAGTTCAACCTTCATATCTTTCGCGGCAGAGATCTTTACGGGTATCGAGGTCCTGACCGTACTGCCCTTAGCCTTATTCATGATCCTTATCTCTGCGCTTTTGTCACCGCTGACATTGATATCGGTCTTATAAACTAACGTGATGTCAGCCGAAGACTTTACACCTGCATCAACCGAAATAATTGCGCCCTTCTTCTTACACTGTACTTCTTTTGCAGAAGCTTTTGAATTTAATGTGAGTCCGGCTTTCTTTGTAGCGAACGTGATCTTCCCGGCCTCTTTTCCCTTTGCAATATTAACCGCTGCATCCTTATCCTTGACGGTAATGCTGTTCCCCGAGACCGCTTCGGTATATGAGGCTGCCCCGGTTATCACTATGGAGCCGAACCTGGACCTATTGGTGATATCCGCTGATGCCGCATCAGCTACCAGCTTCTTCCCGGCCGCATTTTCCCTCTTTGGTATCGAGAGCTCCATCTTCTTATCCGTCTTAAATGTCACGGTCGTGATATCCTTTTTTGCGACTGCCGACAGCAGCTTCTTCTTCGTTGATACGGTGACGGCTTTTTTTGACGCCGCTCCCGCCCCGACATGGCCTGCCGCCATTACCATGATGACCACGGCAACGACCATTCTTGCCACTGCCGACCTCAAAGATCCCCTTATCATCTAGTCCCTCCTTTTCCGGCCTGATCTTAGGTATATCCGTATGCCCTAATTGAAATCCTCAAGCCTTTCCTTCCTTTTCCTTTCCTCTTCCTGTCTCTTCTTCTCCCGGAGCTGTATCTTTATATACTCGGCCATCATCACGACACCCGTGACCGTCAGATATGTCACGATTACCCCCGGGAATGAGAACATGCTCATCAGCAACTCCTGTAAACTCCTTAATGCTCCCATAGGCCCTCCTTATCCGTTCTCATCATCAAGAGCTCCCAGCCCCCGAATGATCTCTTCATTATCCGGTCTGGGCTCCGCTATCACCATCCTGCATATGCCCCCGTCATAGAAATCCGACAGCCACAGCACCGCCATCCATACCGAATCAAAATAAGCACGCATTGGCTCCTCGCTGCCCTCGACCATGCCCAATGCTTCATATATAACTTTCTCTCCGCCTTCCATCGCTGATCCTCCTATAAAAAACTATCCAGATATGATGCTATCCCTTCGCACCGCCACATCGCGATCATGGCACATGCTGCGATCCCGAGGCCCACGACCGTCCGTGGCCGTATATCATCCAAGGACAGGTCCCTGTCGGGAGGAAGCCTGAACATGTCACGCATCAGCCACGCCCCCAAGAGCAGGAAGACCGCCGATACCAGCATTATGACCGATATATACGGGCCCCTTCCCCGAATGTCTGCCGCTGCGCCTGTATCGACCTCCGTCGCTAAAAGATAGACCCCTGTCTTTAGATCCTGCATCCTTTCTTCCCCCGATTTCATACTGCTGCTGATAACCTCTGCCTCTCCCTCAGGATCACCCTGGGAAGGAAGGTCTCAAAGTTCCTCTTCTTTGCCTTGGGCCATTTCCCCCGAACGGGCCTCCTTATTCCATGATCCCGCTCAAGCGCGGTCATGTATCTGTCCGCGAGCATGTTATCGATGTCCTTTCCAAGGTATTCCCTCCCGCTGTCGCTAAGGCATGCTATATCCATGGAGATGACCATTGATGCGAGCCTCGTATCCCGCGTCACGACCACATCGCCCTTCCTGCACACGGCGAGCAGGGCATAGTCAGCCGAATCCGCTCCCGACATGACAAAATGCTCTTCGCCGTAATCCAGGTCGAGCTCATGATCTATATCATGAAAGACATGCAGCTCGACATCACCCTTGCGGCATATCCTTACTATCTCGTCAAGCCTGCTGCAGGCATCCCCGTCCACCAATACTCTCATCTTCCTTATCTCCTTTCTCCTGTCATCTATCCGAGTCTGAGCCCCTGCCGGTGAAAAAATCCGTGAGATGCTCCATGTACCCCCAACTCTCAAGGCTGCAGGTCTCGTATGCCCTTGCACAGTCCATCTCGCATCCGGAATACGTCTCATCCTCACAGGCGCTCCGGCCATCGCCCGCTATACGGTACAGTCCGCAGCAGGACAGGCACTTCACGCATTCATCCTTACCCGTGAACTTAAGGTTGTCAGCCCATAGTCTATAATCCCTGAAGGCTTCATGCTCCTCCGTCCCGGGATCCGGCTCAAGGCCCTTTTCATACAGTTCCCGGAAAGATCTCATCTTCCCGTAGTCAAGGCCCGGAGTGGCTTCTTCATCAATCTCCACATCCTCAGAATCGAACCCCGTTATCCATGCAGCGAGTACCATCATGATATCTTCCTCATTATCCATCGCCTTAAGGATATCGTCACATCCGTCATCCACGGGCGCATCCGGGCCCGCCGATCTTCTCTTTGCTTCCGCGCCATACCGGAAAGCTGAATCCATCTTCTTCCTTATTGAATGGATATGTACCCTGTCCGCATCTATCGGTATCACATCACCATCCCTTACGGCACGCTCATCCTGCCCTTTTAGGTACTCGGAATCATATATCGCCCGGATATAACAGTCCGCCGCCCTTCTGTCCCCATTATCATATAGGAAACGTTCAGGCCTGCGGGATATGCAGTTAACCCCGTCAAGAAAGCCTTTCAGCCCGGCATCCGAGATCCTGTCTTTCAGTTCACTCATCCTTCCCTCTCCTTCCTATCCTGAACAGCGGGATATCAGCTGCACTATCCGCAATCACACAGATTATGCTCACAACCATGAATATCCCTTTCTCATATCTTTTGTCATCTGTCCCGCTTCTCACCATCTTCACCCCTGTCCTTCATCTCATCCCTGTCCTTTTTCTCCTGCAGCCTGTTGAATTCCTCAACATACGCAAGGTATCGTTTTAATGTGTTCCTGCTTATATTATGCTCTATCATGATCTCCGTCTGGCTTCCCCCTTTCACAATAAGATCCGTAAGGCTGCTCTCAAGCTCGGGTGTGAGCTTGTCGAACTTCCCGGTTTTCCGTCCGGGCCTGCTGTAGGAATCCGCAAGGCCTTCCTTTATCTTCTTCTGCCTTTCAGCCTTCTCCTGCCCTATACGCTTGAACCCCGAATAGACTAACAGCCTGACAGCTTCAGGCACGGGTGCCTCTGATATGATATCCATGTCCTTTGCCTCTTCCGCAAGGTCTTTTATATAATCGGTGCTCATGGTAGGGTCTTCGATAAAGACAAGGCTCACACCTTTCTCAAAAAGCTCCATGTATTTCCTGTATCCCTCTCCGTAACGGAAAGGGAAAAAGCTCAGGTTCTTGAACACGACCGTACAGTTCTCGTTCAGTCTCCATTCAAGGTCATACCATCCCTCAAGCTCATCTATGCTCCCGTCCGGATGGGGCTCAGCCTTGATGATGGTTCCCTCACCGAAGACCAGGTCATTTTCTTCCGCATATTCCCTAAGCACATTTATCTGCCTGTATATATTTGCTCTCTCCTCGGGCTTTCCTATATAAAAAAATGTCCTCATCCTCCACCTCTTTGTGAATTAAACGTATGTTTATTTGACACTTATAAGATACCACGTCTTTTTATCTTTGTCAAGAACAAATTTTCGCTTTTTTTCTTTTTCAAGACCAAGCCACCCAAAAAAGCTGTTCACAGGGCAACGAGGCATGACACCGATTCCTTACATATTATAAATATATGTATAGGAAAGGCGGGAAAGACGTCCAGGAAGCACATTCTACACATGTAGTTGTGCTGTCGGGCCTTTCTACATAAATAGTCTTGTGGCTTTCGTGGGATTTTTTACTACATACCGTTTTTAGATAATACATGCGTCAAAGGATCTGCCCAGCATCCCCTCCGTCCCATGCCATAAATAAATACAAAAATGCCCCCTTTTATGGAGGCATTCTCTGCTTAGTCTTTTCTATTTATATTTTTCGTTGTGGCCGTATTCATAAAAAAGCTCATTACCAGTCTCTATATATAGATAATATCCGACTGATAGTCATGTTCATTACAGCATATTTATAAGATGTCAATAAAAGATATACTGACATTTGGATCCGCATATCTCTTTCTAAATCATTATTCGCTGTTAATAATGCCCTAGTTCGGGCTACTCTCATTTCTACGTACCTTTTGAAGATCTCGTGAAAAAATCAAGGTGTCAATGCCCTAAGTCGGGCTACTCTCATTTCTACGCAGATTATCAGGAAAACAAGACAGCACTTGTACTGTGTCAATGCCCTGATTCGGGCTACTCTCATTTCCACGGAGGAATAAAAACTATGTGGAAAATGTTTATTTAATGTGTCAATGCCCTAGTTCGGCCTACTCTCATTTCTACGCTCCTACGGAAGCTCCAACTGCAACACCGAAGCCTAGTGTCAATGCCCTAAGTCAGGCTACTCCCATTTCTACGGTACCCTCTGGGAGCCCGCATAAATAGGGGCTCTGCGAGGACGTTTTTGGCAATAATTTTATGGAATATTCTAGAATGATTCCTTTTTCTTAGGTCCCTTTGCTTTTCAACCAATCTAAGGCATTTGTATGACCTAAAAAGTCCTCCGTGTCAATGCCCTAGGTCGGGCTACTCTCATTTCTACAGGCTTGACCGCTACAAATTCAAGCTGTTCATACAAAAGTGTCAATGCCCTAGGTCGGGCTACTCTCATTTCTACGGAGCATCATTGAAAGTGTTTCGGAGCTTAATCAGTGTCAATGCCCTAGGTCGGGCTACTCTCATTTCTACAAACAATACATCGGATAGGCCGATGCCAAAGGGGGGTGTCAATGCCCTAGGTCGGGCTACTCTCATTTCTACGGTTTTTATGGTTAAAAAGGTTAAGGAAGCGAAAGATGTGTCAATGCCCTAGGTCGGGCTACTCTCATTTCTACGGTACCTTTTCAGAATGCCCATAAATAGGGGCTCCGCGAGGCAGATTTTGTAGGTTATTCACAGAATATTCTGAAAACAAGCATTTTTCGAGGATTTTTTTTACCTTTCCTAAAAAAGCCCTCAATCCGTCTGTGTTTGTTACGGAAATATTACGATATGACCTTCCATTCTTATAATACTATACATCAGAAGAAATATCAATAACCTGACTACTTTTTCTAAGAACTATATTAAAAACATCCTAGAATGGAAGCTTTTTTATGCCATGCCATTAGTCACATACTCCCAGCCTCATCCTATCAGGGACATTTACCCTTAGGTGAGAACAAAAAAGACATACTGTGCGATAGCCTGTCATGGCAGCACTAACATGTCTTTTTTCTTATTATCAAGATCTTTCTTCTATATGTAATTTAACAGAAAGTCCGTCACTCCTATTATAGTAAAACCATTCTCATCCCTATTCTCCTTTACAGGCCTGTTTATGACGATTATCTTGGTCACCTCATCATTCAATAACATATACGGACGGACTTCCCTTGTACGAGTTTTAGGATCGGATATGTCGGAAGACACCTGTATATAATAATTCCTGAACCCCTTCTTTGCAAAGAAGTCGACTTCATTGGTCTTTCTTATCGATCTTCCCTCTTTGTCCTTTTCTATCGTATCAAAGCTTCCTACATTTACTGTATAACCTCTATATATGAGTTCATTATATACGATATTCTCAAGCATCTGCCCTTCATCCGGGAAAGCAAAGTTTAACCTTGCATTTCTCAGGCCCGTATCCGCAAAATAGTATTTCCGAAGCGCGCCTATTTCCGAACGGCCCTTCAGGTCATATCGTTTTGCTTCCCTGATGATGAATGCATCCTTGAAACAGTTTACATACTTCTCAACTGTCTGATGGTCTATCTTTTCCTTTTTTACAGTCCTGTAAGTATTTGATATCTTTTCCGCGTTAAGCAGCTCACCAGTGGACGTGCTGATGATATTGCACAGTTCATCAAGTGATTCACTCTTCTTAAGTCTGTTATGTTCGATTATATCCCTAAAATATGTCGTTTCAAAAAGCCCCTTCAGGTATTCCTTTCTTTCAGCATCGCCTTTCAATACTGCAAGGGGCATCCCGCCATACTGCATATATTCATATATCGCTTCCGTTGCCGAGCCGCCGGCATATAAATAATACTCTTCAAACGATAATGGCGCGAGCGCTATATTGGTCGCCTTGTCACGGAACTCCGTTATTATATCGGTCGAGAGCATCCTGGAATTCGACCCCGTAACATACAGGTCTATGTTCTTTTCCCTGGACAGTCCAAGCACTACATCCACAAACGTTATAACTTCTTCATCCCCCTCACGCGCCAGGACATGATCTCCTTTGGTGAGGTTGGGGTTTATCAGCTTGTACACTTTCTGTATCTCGTCCAGAAAAACATAGCACATCTTTTTCCCGGAACAGTAACTTCTTACATAATCCCCAAGGTTTATCGGATCCCTATACTTAGCATTTCTGTCATCATCCAGCTCCAAGATCAGGATATCATCTTTAGGAATCCCTTCACCCAGCAAATACTCTTTATATATCTCCTTTAGCAAATATGATTTCCCACATCTCCTTATGCCCGTGATGACTTTTGGAAATCCGTTATTCCTTGCCGAAACGAGCTGATTCAGGTACTTATCCCTTTTTATCATTTTGCAATCCCCTTTTTTGTAGAATTCTACACTTTTTTCGATTATACCACTTTCGGATATAATTATCAAGCAGTTGACTTCAAATAATAAAAAATGTAGAATTCTACACTTTTATAGAATATAACCAAGAAAGATAAGAAAATGCTGGTTGCTCATTAAATCCTTCCTAGCCATCCTAGCTTTTCAATGATATCGCCTTATCTGATGCGTTCCATTTATTACAAGTGCCAATATCTGTTTTCAAAACAGCGAAAAACAAAAAAGACCTAAGCATTTATACTTAAGTCTTTAGGTGTCAATGCCCTAAGTCGGGCTACTCTCATTTCTACTCTACAACATTGTTGAATTATTTTATCTTTGTAGGGGTGTCAATGCCCTAAGTCGGGCTACTCTCATTTCTACTACGATGTCGTTATGCTTGTCGCTCTTTGCGGTACGATGTGTCAATGCCCTAAGTCGGGCTACTCTCATTTCTACTTTTTAGATGTTGTAAAGAGGAGGTGTGGGATAATTATGTGTCAATGCCCTAAGTCGGGCTACTCTCATTTCTACTGAGCCTAAACAGGTACGATACAGAGTGTAGGATAGTGTGTCAATGCCCTAAGTCGGGCTACTCTCATTTCTACGGTACCCTTCTGGAACCCGCATAAAATAAGGCTTCGCAAGTTCGATTTCGCACATTATTCACAGAATATTCTGAAAATAAGCATTTTGCGAGGATTTTTTGTACCTTTCCTAGAAAAGCCATCAAACCGCCTATATTTGTTACAGAAATATTACGATGCGACCTTTCATTCTTATGATACTATACACTAGAAAAAATATCAATAGAAATTACAAAAGCAGTTCTTAAAATAACATGACATTAGGGGTGCAGCAACCCCTAATACCATCCGGATTCTTTAATATCATCCTTTTCCTTTCGTAAGACGTATCGCCTTCATTGGATATTTGGGTCTATCGGAACGATTCCACATCTTACTGCTTGTATTGTAAATCGCAGGATAATAATAGAAGTATTCCGGAACCTCATATGTGCTCTTTTTGCTTAGATCGGCGACATATATCGTTCCGTCGGGATCGACTTTTGTCACGATCCTCGGCTGATCATAGATCAGAGGCGCATAAAAACTACTGCCGTCCTTATACCTCTGATCGGATTCTTCATCATACCAGACTATGAAATCCCCGGCTCTGACATCTTTCATCGCTATCTCTTTAGCACATTTTTTCTCCAGCAGGTATGTTATCACATTATATCCGTCAATCTTTCCATACTCCGCAGATGTCCATAGATCTGTCGGCACACCCGCATAGATCAGGCAATCATTAAAGAATTTCTCAAAATAGTAATTCTTATATAGATGACCATCCCCCGAAAACCTGGTCTGAGTTACATAATCCTCGTACCACATATTATCTTCAATGAATCTTATCATCTTCTTAACGCTCAGTTTGTCGAGCGCCTTTATTTTGCAGCTTAATGTGTTCCCTTTAAATTCGGCCGTGATCGTGCATTCCCCGGCAGATTTTACTTTAACTTTTCCCTTTGCATCAACTGTCGCGATACTTTCATCACTGCTCTTCCATTCAACAGTCCCTGAAGGATTCTTGACCTTTACCTTGAATGAGAACCCTTTAATACATGAGACCTTTTTGGGGTAGATCGTGGCATTTTTCGCTCTTGCCGGATCATCCTCTCCGATCATGATAAATACAAAACTGAGCATCAATAGCACCAATACCCTTCTCACTGTTTTCATAAATGCCTCCTATAAAACCCAGGATCCGTAATCACTTAACAGATATCCTTGCTTTCCCATATTTAGTATCCTACATATTATCTATATCGGCATCGCAAAGCACAGCCTTAACCAGATTATACCTTTTCGGAAATAGCTTTCGGGAAAAGGATCTAATAATATATCCCTTGTTTTCAGACAAAAGGGCCCATTCCCCCTTTAATTTCCAACGCTTTTAAACCATTTCCCACTTCACTCCTGTACAGGACCATCCTATAATATACTCGTCCCCATTATATCCTCAGGAGGTATCTGCATATGTCCACCGAAACCGTAAAAGGAACCGAAATCAGCAACGCCGCTTCCTCCCTTATCTCGGAACTGGAACGCTTCAACCGGGAAAAGCTTGATGCCGAACGGGCCGAAGCCGAAGAAGAGAGGAAACAGTTAAGGCATTATTCCAAAGACATGAAAGGGTCTTACCATAATGCCGTCGTTTACATAGTCATAATCCTTTCCCTGCTGGTATTGGCATACGCATCCCTGTGCATATACGATGCTCTATGGTATGCCGACACAGATATGCACTGTTCCATATATCTGCTCGAAGGTATAGCCATCCTGGACATTCTGATGCTGATCGTCTCCTCTGCCTGGCCGAAATGGAACTTTCATCACTGGAAGAGATTTATGATATACCTCATCCTGCTGCTCACGACCTACTGCATAATGATCATCACGCATATGCTTGTAAGTGCCGTGATCGTCCCTTTACTTCTTCTGCCTGAGCCCAATGAATGGATCACAAGATCGAAATGGATGTTCCTTATCCGAACCTCTACAATCTTTCCGACCCTCCTTGCCGGGATCGTCTTTATCAAATCGTCCGGAGAGTTCATCTTTGAAAAAGAGATATCCTCACAGATATATGAGTTCCGTATCCTCAACCATATCGACCTGCGCAGGTACAAGCGCTTTATGTATGACACCGGTATCATACGCAAAGTCTCGAATGGGAAAGATTATTACATAAAGGAATCTGACAGATACATGCATATGCTGGTGAACGGCCAGACCGGTACCGCGAAGACCTCCTCGATCCTCATCCCGATGATCAACGGAGACTTAAATATCCGGTGCCGTAATCAGGATAGGGTCAAGAAGCTTATCTGGAAAGGTCTCCGGAAAAGGTATTTCAGGATGGAACAGGCCGTCACCGATCGCAACTGCAGCCTCGCGATGGTATCCGCAGTCAGCGACACCGGAAGGCGCCTTTTAAACGAATATAAGAAGATATACCATATCATGGGCACGACCGTCATCTGCCCGGACGACTCTCTTGCCGATGTCGTGTATGCCCTTTGCGTTTCAAAGAATATCCCCTGTAACAGGATCGACCCTCTCCCGGATCCTACCGATCTAAACAAATGCAAAAAAGGCTTCAAGGGGTTCAATCCCCTGTACATATCACCAAAGACACCAAAGAGTAACCTTACGAATGAGATAGTGAACCGTGCCACCCTGTTCGCCGACGTTCTACAGGCCATCTACGACGAGAACGACGAGCAGGATCCATATTTTGTTTCCGTAAACCGCTCGATGACCACTTCATTCACGATCTGTCTCTGCGCTACCATGCCATATATCGATGGCCGTCAGCCGACGCCTGCGGATGTCCAGTATATGGTCAATAAATTCTCCCGTATCACGAGATACTATGAGAAACTCAAAGAGATAAACCTGTCCCAGCACAACGGATTACTCCAGTTCGTTCTCGACTACATAGACAATGATATCTTACATGACGAAAGGGGGAAGCTCAACGATCAGGCACGAGGGCTCAGGAATATCCTTAACGAGCTGTTAGCAAACCCCTTGGTCAATAAGACCCTGTGTGTCCCGGATGATATGACGGTCGATATGGATGCCATGCTTGGGGAGGGACAGATAACCGTAGTCAATTACGCCCTAAAGCTCGGGCAGTCAGATTCAAGGGCATTAGGACTGTTCTTCCTCTTATCCTTTATTCAATCAGTATTCCGCAGACCGGGTGCTGAAGGCTCGAATATAAATCCACATGCCCTGGTGATAGACGAGTTGCCTGTACTGCTCCATCCGCAGGTAGAGCGTATCCTTACGCTCTTCCGCAAGTACAGGGTCTCTTTTGTCGGCGCCATCCAGTCCCTCGCCCAGATGGAGAAGAACGACAGCACAAGATATCTGGAGGATATCCTCCTCGGAGGATGCGCGACACACTTCCTGTACGGGAGATGCGGAGAAAAAGAGATGCAAAAATATAGCCGCAAGGCTGGGAAAGAATGGGTGATTACAGAATCATATTCTATGACAGAGACTCCCATAACCGCAGAAAACCCTACTTCGTCCTATACGACCAGGACCTCGCAGGAACAGAGGGATACTATAGAAGAGACGGATATATATAACCTGCATTTTCAGGAGTGCTGGCTCTTTACAGTCCGAAACGGCGAACCTTTAAAACCTTTTAAGGGCAAGACCGAGTTCCTCCCCTCAACAGAGAAGAACTGGATGAAGCGGAAAGAATATAAGTGGGATAAATTCTATTATCAGGTTCCAGTCCCCAAAGATGACCAGAACACCGTTACAGCTCCTAAGGCAAAAACAGATGATGGAGAAAACCGTGAAGAGACCCACTGGGTTTCCCTCGATAGCTGTAAAGATGAATATACCACTGTGTATGAGCATAATGATTCCACAGGGAGCTTCGTGGAATGATGTCATTTCCCCTAACAGGTACCATAATACTCTGTCAACAGGGACCAATAAAAGATATGATACCCTTTCCCTGACACCCTATACATCCCTCTCAAAAACGTTTATGATGACCAACGCTGCTTACTGATCATTCCCTTTGATCATCATATATATTTATCGACATCCGAAAAAAAATAAAAATATCCTTGGACATATTTCCTGTTACAGAAAAGTTACAAAATATTCATTAAAAATTGATGAACATTCGAAGAATTTACGATATTATGTAACAGGATACCGCAGGCAGGATAATGTCAGCCGGATATCCCAAATCCGATATATTTTGGCAAACCTGTGGAAACATTGGGACGCAAAGCAAGAGAGTCTAAATAACGTCTTTGTTATATGATGGTCTGGCTGCAATCAGTGAAATGATTGTAGCCTTTTATTTTTCTATGGTACCAGATATATACCGGTTAGCCGCTTATTAATATTTTTTGTCTCTTCCGCAGAAAGGAGAAGAACTATGAAAAAAAGGGTTTTATGTTTCTTATTGGTTTTTTCAATGGTATTCGCGAGCATCAGTACTACCCAAGCAAATGCCAGTATCTCTATTAGCTTAGTGCCTTGCAAATCAACATTTAAGCTTCTTAGGAAAACTGTATCTTCATCTACATCAAAGGCAAATTACACATATAACAAAAGAAATTTTTCCTCATGTGTATCTTCTTATGTGTTCAGCCAGGATGCGATCGGGAGCAAACTTTATGTTGGGGTGAGTAAATTCTCTGAAGTCGGATGTGAACTGGCAGCTTGTTATAACGCGATCTATAGGCTGACCGGCAGCAAAGCCAAAGGAGATCTTCCATATCTGATAAAGATTGCAGAAGAAAAAGGTTACACTATGGCCTTAGCCCATGATGCGATAAGGATAATATTAGAGATCACTAAAAAGGCAGACGATTATAAACAGTATCGAACTGCCGGAGCTTTTGGCACAGATCCTTTTGCTATCCCCTCAATTTTAAACGCAGCAGTATATGCTAAAGTCAAAACCACGTATAGTGGCTTTAGTTCTATGGATAAAGCAGTAAAAGCAGCGATCAAGAGTAAGGAAAATCATGTCTATATAGTTTCTTTTTGGAACTCAGGTGTTGTTGATGACGGAGTCCACACAGTTTGCTTCTACACTGAAAACGGACACCTGTATGACCTGAACAACAGTAACAGGATAAAAACAGCAGCCAGGGAACTGGTTAGTCTCAGTCAGATAATAGGGAATTCATCTAACCGTTTTATTGTCGGTTACGAAATAGTTAAAAGATAATAATTATCGTTTCTATTCATTCATATTTGAAAATATAGGTAGCTTACCCATATTATGAGGACAATATAAAACTAAGAAAGGGGTCATTATGAAACAAAAACTGTTTAATGGGATTGCAGTTTTTCTGTCTTTTGTTCTGGTCTTCGTTTCATTAAACATTTATACACCGGTACAGGCAAATGAAAACGAAACAAAGAAAACATATCCAGGTTACGGATATGTCGCTACTTACACACTATTTGCTTCCTGGGACGGGGGGTCGAATTACCAGATTGAACTCAAGAACACAGGCAGCCAGAAAATCGAGAACTGGTCTCTGCTCGTAGAATACGATGACGAAATCAACAACATCTGGAACGCCCGGATAGAAAAACATGATGGGAACAAGTATACCATCAGTAATGCAGGCTGGAATCAGGATATCGAGGCCGGACAGTCCATCTGCTTTGGGATGAGCTCATCAAGCGCTTTTTCAAGAGTTCCTGCTTCGATCACTCTGATAGATAATGCAAGGGCATCTAAAACCAGCGGAGTCAGGGTTGAATATACTATCAGCAATAACTGGGGTAACGGATGCACGGGCAGTATCTTGATAACAAATCAGTCCGATAAGGACATAGAGGACTGGTCATTGGAGATTGACTGTGCAAACAATGAGATAACTTTCTGGGATGGCAATATACTGTCACATGAGGGATCACATTATGTGGTACATAATGCAGGATATAATTCGGTCATCAAACCCGGACAGTCCACCGATGTCGGTTTTATCGTCAATGGCACAATAACCGATCCGCTCTTTACAGGCCTGACCCTGACAGAAAAAACCGAGTACAGCAATATCTACGAGGACGATGAGCCCGATGAGATCCGTGAAAAGGAGCCTTTGGGAGATATCGGAGAAGCCTATTTCAAAGAAGCAAGATTGGAAGACGTGATTTTAGACACGGAAACAGGTTTGCAATATGTTAAAAACCAGCTTCTGATAAGTGCATATATGGGCACTCCCAAAGAAGCCATAGAGGAGATCGCAGAAGAGGTTGATGCCGAGATAGTCGGTTATACGGCAATAACCTGTAATTATCAGTTTGAGTTCAAAAATGACATGTCCTTGGACGATCTGGAAGAGGTGGCTGAATACCTTGAGGGATATCCTTACATCAGCGCGGTGTTCTTAAATACCGTCATGGGTGTATCCATTGATGAGGAGGCTGATGACTTCCTGTACAATGACGGATTCTACTGTGAAACAGGATCGGAAGATGTCAATAATGACGGGAACAAAGATGATGAAGATTTTAATTATTTATACTCAAAAACTCCGTCTGCGGGCAAAGGATATAAAGATGCATGGAACGAAAGCGCCCCTGCAGGGGATAACTGGGGACTTGAAGCATTACATGTTCCGTCTGCCTGGGATCTAGTAAAAGACTCCTCGCCTGTCAAGGTCGGTATAATAGACAGCTATTTTGAGGACGTCATAAGCATTAACGGTAAAAGGGAATTAATATTTGATGATATACTGCTCAATATTGTACCGAACAAGCCGACCCCTCACAAATATGCGCACGGTGATCACGTTGCTGGCATCATCGGAGCTGCTCACAATAATAAATTCGGAATCTCCGGAGTCGCTACGAATGTGCGGTTATATGCCCATACCATGTCTGAAAGCACGAGCGAACTCCCTGAGGATACAGATATCAACAGCGCTGCAGGAGTTCTTGTCGCCCTAGATAAACTTATCTGCAATAATGTTAAGATTATCAACATGAGCCTTGGATATGGGACTCTCGGTGACGGCGGGAAGGGTGCGATCGTATATGCCGCTTCTCATGATAACAGCGAAGCCGTAAGAAAAATCAACTATGATGCAAGTGTCGCTACAGAACACCTTCGTAAACTGATCAATGCCGGATATGACTTCCTTATAGTGAAGTCTGCAGGCAATTACAATAATGACTACTTTATATATGATGATAACTCAATGTACGATTACCGTGTTTTTCAAACAGGTGACGATATAAACAAAAGAGTATCCGGCGGAGTCCTGGCTCAATACGGACACTATATAAATAATATCAGTGACCCTGAAGTAAAGGATCGTATTATTGTTGTCGGGGCATTCAGTCAGAATGATTTTTCAAACGGAAACCAGATCGCTGATTTCAGTGGAATCGGCGACAGAGTCGATGTGATAGCTCCGGGCGTGGGTATCATCAGCACTGCTCCTCTCAGCAGTGATTATTCCGCAGTGAACGGTGTATTCCCAATCATTGGGTTCAAAATGGCCCAAGGGACATCTCAGGCTGCTCCGCATATCTCAGGTATTGCTGCCTTAATATGCCAGATGCATCCGGGCATCTCCGCTAAAAGGTTAAAATCCATCATCTGTTCAGATAATAACGTTGTTAAACAGATCAATGGTTATAATGTACCAAATGCAAAACTCTGTTTAGAGCAGGTCGCTGATTATGAATATGATGAGAATTGGCCTACAGGTATCATTGCGGGATCTGTAAGAAGTGAAAATGACATTAACATTATAGGTGCCAGCATACATATTCAGGCTATCCGACACAGTACCGGAGATTACAGTCTGGATCGTTATGCATTTAATTTCGAAGCTGATGAGGATGGGAATTTCATTTATTCCTTACCCCAGGGCACATATGATCTCCTCGTTTACCTGGATAACTGTGCCCAGCCCTACCTTCCGACTACGATAAAAAATATTGAGATCAAGCCCGACGAGACTACATATGTACCCACTATACGTCTCTCGAAATGGACATCCCGAGCCTCAGGCAATGTAAAAGGCATGGTAAATGATGCCATTACGGGACAGGCACTGGACGGTGTAATTGCAAGGATAAGAAAAGGCTGGAATACAACTGAAGGAGCATATGTATCAAATTTAACGGGGACAAAAGTTAAACAGGCCACAACCGGCACCGACGGGAAATTCTCAATTTCGGCAGCTATAGGAGCATATACTGTCGAATTGGTAAAAGCCGGTTATGTTACTGCTTATTATAACGTCTTAGCCACGGAAGGCAACATCGTTACGGTCGGGTATGATACTGCAATGACCATGACCCCTGTATTGCCAGACGATGAGTATAGGATAGTTCTTGCCTGGGGAAATACACCTTCCGATCTGGATTCCCACCTGTTATATTATATAAACGGAGTGGAACAGTTCCATGTATGTTATTGGAATAAATCTGCTTCTATAGGCGATAAACAGGTCGCAGTCCTTGACTTGGATGATACCAGCTATTATGGCCCTGAAACAGTTACGGTAACCGTTGATGCCGCTCTGGTAGAAAATGGAGAATTGCATTATTGCGTTCATAATTTCTCCGGAGGCTTGACGCAGTTATCTGCATCTAATGCATCTGTAAGAATATACCGTGGAAATAGTCTGATCGACACTTATACCGTACTGACAAACCAGCAGGCTTTAGTATGGCATGTATTTAATATAACAAAAGACGGCATTAAATCAGTATATGACTTTAACGATATCATTAACTAGGCAACAGATCCTTATTATTGTTCAGATGGTAAAAGGGATACTTATCAAATAAAAAACAAGATTATATTTTTATTTGGCCTTCGTATCTAAATCCTTTAATACACATTGCATTAAATCCCGAGGATACATCTAATACTCTTATATATAAAAACGACTGGGAAAGTGAACTACTCTCTCAGTCATTTTTATTTCCGGTCTGTTTTTTCTACATTAGCGTCAAATTTCTGAAGGGATTTACCCTTTCATATTCCATGCACTTTTCTGAACAGTTAATAATGAAACCTCATAATGCCCTAGGTCGGGCTGCTCTCATTTCTACTATTTAGTACATCGCCTGGTAGATTTCAGGACCAACGAGTGTCAATGCCCTAGGTCGGGCTGCTCTCATTTCTACGGTACCCTCTCGTAACCCGCATAAATAGGGGCTTCGCGAGATCATTTTTGCAGGGTATTCACAGAATATTCTGAAAACGAGCATTTTGGCTTCATTTTCTGTATCCTTTATCAAAGTTTAAGAAGTTCAACCACATATACGATAGAAATTTTGCTTGGTATCTCATCCAATTTCTTTTTTCCTTTTGTTTCACCCTTATCAGTTATTTGTATATTCCTTCTTTAAGGGATTTTTCAGGAATGAAAGCATATTGCTTACCTTGCCATCTGGGCAGTCATCGTCAGCTGTTGCAGGTTTTCTTACAATTTGCTCATAAATGTATTCAATGCCACCTCTAACATATGAATTAAATAAATTCATATATCTCTTATACACTTCTTCCGTTTCAGGTATTCTAAAAGCAGCTTCTATACGTTCTTCAGGAGTTTTTCCATCAGACTCATCAAAAATAATGATAAGCTTCATAATCTGTGATAATGTCGTCCGGCAGGTAGCGATTGCATCCAGTTGGACTGTTCTTTTACTGTCGGTCGAAGTGTCTTCCTCAGCTTTCCGTCCAGTCCTTAACCCAATAATGGCTGCTATAGTGTACAAATCTACCAAACGCTTAAAACAAGATGCTTGTATATTATTCTGTTTCCACATTGCATCAGCATAATCGGCATGCTTTCCCTTGATAACACAAGGTTCTTTTGAAAAAAATTCAAAAACTGCCATCAAATCACCTCCGCCCTTTCAATACTTGAGGAATTAGAATCCTTCGCTTTAGAAATATGGTAGCAATACTTATTTCCTGTATACTCACTTAACCCAGAAGCTTCCCAATCCTTGTCAAGCATCAACACAATTACCTGTTCTGCAAACTTAGGCAGGTTATTTGCCACAAGTCCAGTATTCTCTGAGCTCAAGTTTGAGAACGGTGCATCGAGAACCAGCGGGAGCTGTACAGTAGTGTCACTACCATCCTTAGAAGCGATGCTTAACTGTTGCTCATTCCGTGCGAGTTCAAGTATGCTGACTATGAAAACATAATTGATTGCAATTATCTCGCCATTAGAAAGCGTCTCCTCCTCCACGTCAGAGGGTCGTCCGTTGAAATCACGGTAGTAAACATGTATTTTATAATCATCTCCTAGCTTGGCATATTTCTCTTTTCCATTGAACATTTGTTCAAAGTTCTTGGAAATAATGTTGTTAAGCTCTGTCATTACCGTACTGGCACGCCTATCTATCTTTTCCTTAGCCATTTTGTATGCAGCTTCAGCATATGCAATGGCCAGGTAAATAAGCCTATTCTCCTGGGACTTACTACTGTTAGCATCAATCTGTTCCTGCTTGCTCTCTATCAATTGCTTCTTGCTCTCTATCTTGCCCATATTTCTATCATAAGCAGCTTGGCTGACAGCCTTTGACGTCTTCATCTCATTATATTCTTTTCTAACAAACTCCAGATTCAACCTAGTATCAATTTTTTTCTCAAGCTTGTCTCTATCTTCCTGTACGTCATCGAGGTCATAAATGACCCTCGAGTAACTATCCACCTTATTCTCAAAATTCTCAACGAAAGACAAGTTCTCGTTCTTCCAGTCAACCATTGTATCCTTCAGGTTGCCGGCAGCTCCACCTAGCATAATGGGAGGGATTACATTTCTGAGCTTCTTTAACTTTACAAGAGCATCATTATTGAAATGCTCATCATTATCATCAAGACAGGCCCCACAAAGACATGTCTTTAGGTCGTTAATCAGATAATCCACCGTATCTACTGTAACACCGGGTATATTCTTCCCATCAAGTTCGATTCCAGATAGGAATTCGGATAATTCATCAAGGATTCCTCCTCCGAAATACCTTGCTGAACTGCTGAACGACTCAACTATATCACGGTAAAGATTGTCTTTAGTCCTTTCAAGACCGCTAATCTTCTTGTCAAGAACCTTGAGTTTCTCCTGATGTTCCTCGGCCTTTTTGTTTTCTTCCAGGATTTCCCTTTTTTCTTCGATCATGCTGTCATAGTATTCAACTGAAGAAAGATGTCCTTCATTCTCTCTTTCAAGTTGAGCAATCTCATCTTCCAAAGATTCTATCTCGCGTTTTAACCTTTCTGATTCAGCGTCACAGGTGTTGATCTGCTTTTTCAGAATGGCTATGGTAGAGCCGTTCTGATCTTTTAGATGCCTCGCCATGGCAATGGAGGCATTTAGTCCGATAATGGTGTTAACGGAATTCCTTATATCTTCTTTCTTATTCTTTGCTTCATTCCAGCGCTCACCATCAAAGAAAAGATAATTTGAAAGGTCCTTAGGAAACATATTGTTAATCTGAGTCTGAACAGGCTCGTTCTTTTCAGTATTATCAATGACCCTTCCCGGTGTTCCGTTGATAATCTGCTGCATTGTCAACCTTGTAGGCATGCTAGTAACTATTGAAAGGTCTTCAGGGTTGTTATTTTTTTTCTTGTAAGTTGCCTTGCGCAAGAAAACATATTCATTTTCTTTGTCAATAACCTGTATTTCCACTGAAACAACCTGATGGTCATTGATATCCATGCCTGCGATGACTTCTTTATTGAGCAGGACGGCCTCAGCAGTCTTCTTGATATAGCTCGTAGGGATTATATCCCCATAAAGGCACCATCTGAAAGCCTGTGCAAGAGTAGTCTTTCCATATGTGTTATCACCTAATACAACAGTAACGTTATTCTTTTCGTCACAGGAAAACTCCAAAGTCCAGTCTCCCTTGTACCGCATGAAATTATGGAGTTTTATACTTCTGAATTTCATATACGCCTCCTACCGATAATTGTTGTCCAGGTCAAACTTAGCTGCTTTCTTGCAATGAGCAACAACTCTTTTCGCCATATCCCTGTCGTCAAGGAGCTGAGTGTGTACGTTTGATACTTCTTCGTTCAGAATGTTCTGATACAGTTGCTTCACAATGTAGTCTTTCGCCTCAAGTTTTTCATTCATAATTTT
This sequence comes from Lachnospiraceae bacterium, assembly GCA_024698555.1. Taxonomy (GTDB): domain Bacteria; phylum Bacillota; class Clostridia; order Lachnospirales; family Lachnospiraceae; genus RUG11977. The sequence goes on along the minus strand of JAILRI010000268.1, from coordinate 9,093 downwards.
CTTCTGCCTCCTTCACTGCTTCATCTATGTCAAAATACACGCCATACGCCAACATTATATCTGACATCATTTTCTCTGCTTCATATTTGTTATCGGCAAGCCTTCCAAATTCCTTGATTCTCGCAAGTTCGCCGATTATAATCGTCTTATCTGATTCAAAGTCCCCGTCATGGATGCTCGTAAGGTCCCTGGGTAGAGTGATCAAGTCATAGATTACCGATTTTGTCTTGCCTTCACATTTCCTGAGCAGACGTCCACGCCTCTGAATGAACTCTTTCGGGTTCCTTGAGCTCGACATTATGAATGCTGTTCTTATGCCAGGGATGTTTACACCTTCATCGAGGCATTTGATAGCTGTAATGGCCTGATACTGCCCTGTGATATAATACATCTTGATGTTCTGTCTTTCCTCAAGTGATTCCTCTGCCGTAAACCTTTGTACCGACATATGGAATTTCTGGCGCAAGGCATCGGTCATAAGGTCTATTTGCCTGCCTTCTTCCGCAGTCTCCTCGTTTTCGGTCACGGCGGCCCCGCAATACACCAATATACCTGTTTCGTCAGCATGCTTACTAACGAGATCCAAAGTTACGGGTATCTTATCCCTTGCCCCTGCAAGTGTCCTCATCCTCTTGAAAGCAAGCTGCTGGCCTATGCTTGACAACTTCAGTTTGCCGTTTTCGGATATGAGGCATTTCTTCATCTTGTTGGTATCTGCTATGTAACTGTTCAGTTCATCCGTCTGCAGGGTGACGATGACCGGGTGGTAGTCGTAATGAACGAGAGTGCCTTCATCTATCGCCCTTTCGAGGTCATAATTGATACATTCATCCCCAAAATAATCATATATCGCTTGGGTCCCTTCAGCATCCATGTGCCTCTTTATCGTAGCCGAAAGGGCTATGCGGTTAGATATGTTATAAGGCAGCAATGCTGATATCTGGGCGGCCCCAAGGTTATGTGCCTCATCGGCTATCAGCAGCACATTCTGATCAGGCGTAAACCGTGTTATATATTGCTGGATCTTTTCATCCTTGAACGTATCCAGAGTTGTTATACAGATAAACGGTCGATTTTCTTTCCTAAACCGCTGGAAAGCCTTCCTGAGTGTCTGCTCCCAGTTCCTGTCTGGAGATTTGGAATGCGCTATTATTGGAGTAAAGCCCCAGTCAACGACATCTTCTTCCCACTGGCTTACAAGATGGATATACGGGCATATGATAAACACCGCAAGGTAATCATCTTTTTTCTCTGCAAGCCGGACCATAGCCCCAAGGGCGGTAAAGGTCTTGCCGGCTCCGGTAGCCATGTTGTAAATTCCTTTCCAGCCCTGGACCTCCCATTTATTTATGGCGTCTTTCTGGTATTCCCTTAAATGTACAAAATCCGGCAATGAGAATTTGGGTTTTGGCTTTATATAATCATCGATTCGGAATTCCCTCCTGTCTATCGAATAATCTGTTTCATGCTTGTGGTACGTCATAAGTTTTTCTATAATCAGTTTTGGGAATGGGATGACTTGTATTTTATCAGTACGGTTCTCCCACATCTCGTCAAAATCATGCTCTATAGTCGGTATCCTTCCCTCGGGATCTTTCCAACTGCAGAAAGTATAGAAGCTTTCAAAGTTTTCATCTATACCGTTTTCAGATTCATTCATCGAACCGGCATAGCCTATTTTATTCCCATCAAAGTCCTCAAACAGGGCAATCTTCTCATGATACACATTAAGTCCGGTATCATTTTCCATAAAAGCAATCCTGAAATCCAACATGCCTTTGGCGATCAGATTGGCTATCATATTAAGACGTTCTTCCTCAAACTCTGATACGGGGTCTGTAAGACTTTCAGAAAGAACCCTGTTGATTATTTCCTCCCTTGTCTTATACCCAAGGTTTATGGCCTTAATATCCTCTTTAGAAAGGGAAGGGGAGCATATAATCCGGATATGTCCACAGTTCTTGGCCATTTCGGCAAGCCCATGTGAGAGTGCAACCAGAGCTGAGGTTGAGAAGTAACCAGTTGCCCGCTTATACATCTTACAGCATCCAAGCACCGGTATATAAAAGTCCCTTGCAATCTGATGATGGTTGGAGCGGTATCTTATGTCTATTTTCAGATCCGTGAAAGCCACGGTTCCACCTCCTTTACAGCGATATCAAGGCTTCCGCCAGCTTGTCAATGTTTTCTTCTGTATTGAAATATCCAAGCCCTATGCGGACTGTTCCTTCATAAGGTTCATCCTTCAAGTGCTTATGTATGAGAGGAGCACAATGGTATCCCGTACGGACAGCTATATCGTATTCCTCATCAAGTATCTTGCCTATCTCGTCGGAAGAATACCCGTCAGCTACGAAGGATATTATCCCCAACTGGCCTTTCGTCCTGCCAAGGATGCTTATTCCCGGAACAACTTCAAGGGCATTTATGGCATATTCCGTAATCTCTTTTATCTTTCTGTAATGTTCTTCCTGTTCTAACGCTCCTAAAGCCGCATAAAGGCCTTTTACGGCAACGATGTTGCAACTGCCTGCCTCAAATCTTTCAGGTGCATTCTGGGGCATCTCAGGGCTCAGGGAATGGCTTCCCGTTCCGCCGGCAAATGTCTGTTTCAGTTCCACGTCCTTTTTCATAACAAATCCGGCTATGCCAAAAGGACCATACAGTGTCTTATGCCCTGCGAAGCAGAGTATATCTGCCTTAAGATCCCTGACATCCATCTTTATAAGCCCGGCTGCCTGAGCAGCGTCAGTAATGGTGACGGCATCATATTTCTTCGCACTTTGGAATATGTCTCCTATGGGGAGCACATATCCGGTAACATTGCTGACCGCCGTGGACACTACTACGGAAGGATGGTTCTGGGCGAATTCAAACTCCAGCCTTCCAAGGTCGATCTCAAGTCCCTTCGTGAGCGGCATTTCCTTAACCGTGAACCCTGCTTCCTTCTGGAGCATATGAAGCGTACGAACGACCGCATTATGCTCATAGGGGGATATATAGACCATGCTGCCTTCCTTTAATCCGAGTCCAGCAAGGACAATGTTCAGGGCCTGGGTCACAGAAGCGGTGAGCACCACGTCAGCTATACCTTCAGCATTGAACAGCTTTAGCAAGGCAGCCCTTGTGTCATCAATGACCTTTACGGCTTTCTGGGCAGCCTTATAAGAGCCCCTGCCGGCATTCACCGCATAATTGCGAGAAATGTCATCCATCTCTCTGTACACACATTCGGGCTTGGGGAATGTGGTAGCCGCATTGTCAAGATAGGTCATAGTCTGTCACCTCATTATTTTCTTTATAGCATCCATGAGGATACCCATCTTCTCATCTGAATCCACCGCACTTCCGTATTCCTCAAGAAGGTCGGCGAGCTGGTTCTGAAAGAACGAGCCGTTTGACGAGATATTCTCAGGATCATAGCTAAAATGCTTTTCTTCCTTTTTTCCCGCAGGAGTCTCAAGCAGGATTGAGTACGAGGTGCCTGAGGTTTCACTGCTCTTTTCCTCTATCTCTCCGAGGATGGCTTCGAGCCCTATCCGGAAATCGTCTATGGAGCTGTCATTCCAGTCCTCGATGAAAGTCCCAGTCACGTTTTTGGCGATGTCCCTTATGATGACTTCGGGATCCGTGAAATCAAATCCCTTTACATAATCCATGAACTCTGTCGTGGTCGTGCTGTATATCCTGTTCCTTGCACTTTCGGGAAGGCGGCCGTACCAGGATTTGAGGCTCTGCTTGAGATCGCTTCCGGCATCGAGTGAAAGTGTCTCCAGCAATGTCTTGACAGCAGCTTCCTTTATTGTGTGTATATGCCTGTCTATCGCAAGCTTTATGCCTTCCACTTTCTTATAGGTCTTCTCAAGATCCTCAGTCTTCATCATCTTTGGAAGCTTATCGAGGATTATCTCCCTCGGATTTATATAAGCGGTCTGGAATATCTTCCTGAACGCAGCTATATCTTTCATCTGCTTTTCATCAGAATCATTATAAGTCACCGATGACTGCGGGAGCGAACGGTACCAGCTCTGCATCATGCAAGTGAGTTTCGCAAGCCTGTTACGTTTATCTATGTCAGCACAATAGATGCTGTATTCGTCAAAGAGGCGCTCAAGCTTCGATATATATTCCAGTTTGGCAACCGTCTCAGGCTCAGTGTATATGAAATATTCGGAAGGTGAATCCACGATATTGCTTATGATGTTCTCGTTAATTGACACTTCCTTGCCGTTGAAGTAGATAACCGGTATCTCTCCAAGTGCTATAAGGTGTTTTGCAAGCAAGATGGGGAGTACACCCTTCCTTACTCCGTACGGAGGCTTAACAAGCACATCTATCACATCGCTGAAAGGTATCCTGCTGTCAATGGAGTTCTTCATGAACGCTGCAATCTCATCACTGACAGCCTTGGCTCCCTTATCATTGCCGGTATTCAGGAGCACGGCCCTGCAGATTGTAGATTCGGCACTCGATCCGTTCCTATATTCCTCTTCAAGATCTTTGCCTTCGAGGATGTCACGTATGATGGTATTCCTTGCTTTTACCATCTGCGATGAAGGATTGTGGCGGTTTATCATCTCATGGTTAAACACAGGTGAAGTGCTATACTCGCTGTCACATATGTCTGAAACTATACGGTTTATGCCGTAAGTCCCTGCCTTTATCTTGCCTTCGCATCCATAAAGCTCAAGCTCCATAAAGAACATATCCCTTATGATCCCGTTGAGAACAGCGGAGTGTTCCTCCTCAAGATCCTTTAACTCCTTCAGGAGCACGGGGTTATCATCAAGGAACTTGACGTCTTTTTCAAGATACCTTACACCAAGAAGGTACTTGACCTCGCTGATATAATCAGTGCTGTCTGTGGCGGGTAGGGCTATTATTATACATCTGTCGCCAAGCTCTTTCATATGCTTCTTGAGAGCAGCCTTATTCAGGCCTCCCTCGGGCAGTATAAGGAGCACGCCCCCGTCAGGCTCATTGTCCCACTCAAGGTATCCCGCTGACGTAAGCGCAAGAAAGCTTTCCTGGGTCATGAACTTGTAATCGAAATACCTCGTTATGCACCTTTCACTGTTATGCTTCTTGGGAAGCTCGTATTTCTGCGACATGACATCATACATTACAGCACAGCAGTCAGGTTTTGCATAATGCTTTTCGATGCAGTCAGATATGGCTATCTCTACATCCACGCCGATGTTATTCTTGAACTCATAGGCATTGTTATATGCTTTGTATTCTATCAGTGACTTCTCCACGAGCCTTTCCAAAGCCGCCTTAAAGTCATCTTCATCGGCTGCGCAGGCAAGCCTCATTATCTTATCCGAAGCGGGAAGGTCATCCGGCCTGTTGACCATCTTGATGATTGACATCGCCTTGACTATATCCTTTTCTGTCTCGTCCTCGATCTTTGAAATGGCATAATCCGCCTTGAGCCATTCATGGTGTATTGAGCTGTCGCTTTCTTCCCTGAACAGCGGGATGAAGTAATCATATATGCTGCCGGCAGAGACAAGCCCTGCATCCTCTGAACCAGATATAATAGACGCCAATCCGTTTGAAGCCTCATCGGTGAGGTATGTGAAGATGGTCCTCTCGTTTTGTGCGATCTTCTCGCTGAGGCTCAGCAGGAGCATAGCCCCTACGGGGGTAAGAGGGAACACGCCCTTTGCCACGATCGACCAGTACTCGTCCTCATTAAACAGCGACTGGAAATCTGGGAGGCGATATGCCTCATCCCCTATTTTTTTATATAAAGCTGACTTTTTAGCCCAGTCATCAAACTTCTTTGTTTTCTGAAGAGCATCTGCTATAAGCTCGTAATTGTTCTGTGATGATGTGATGAAATACAGCTCAGTAAGCCTGCCCTCGATAGCCTCGAAGGTATTTATCACAGATTTCGGAAGCCTGTCCCCGTATGAGCGTATAGCCTTATGGGTAACAAGCGTAAGATGTATCTGCTCATCCTTTGACTTGCTGCATACCTCGCAGACATCCTGAAGGACACTCATATCAGCTGCAAACCCAACCTCATCATGTCCTTCTATGTACTTGGAGAATTCATCAAAGATGATGTAGATGCCACGGTATCCGTGCTTCTCGTAGAGCTTCCTATTAACAGTCATCAAGACAGCCTTTATGTCCTCGTCCACTACGGGATTAAACACGCTTCCGTTGGTGATGCTGGGGAAAATCTCCTTAAACCTTTCAAGGGCCTTCTCATCATTGCCCGATAAGGCATCCTTGAACTCACCTATATCGCTGCCAAGCTTATCTGCAAAAGCTGAATATGCCTCGGGATAGTCCTTCTCCCAGGAGGATATAGTGCGGACGGCTTCTGAATAATAGCTGTCTGGCACAACATCAGTTATGCCTTCCCTGATGAGAGCCTGCTGGAGGGATCTGAGCAGTATGCCGTATAACGAGCTGTTCGAGGGATTTATAATAACAGGAAGAAACATCCCTTTAACCTTCGTGGCACTCTTGATCTTGTCCACGGTCTCAGAGTTGATCCTGTCTATGCGTTCGATGAGCTCCTTAACCTCGGGAGCTTCCGAGCGTGATAATAAAGCCATCAGTACCAAAAGAAGATGGCTTTTTCCTTTTCCATAAGGGCCTACAAGTATTGTAGCCCTGTTCCTTGCCTGTATAGTTACATTGTCAAGGAAATGCTCAAGTATCTTGAGGGCTGACCTTGTGGGTATATAATAGCTGACCTTCGACGGATCTTCGAGGTCGAGCGATAAATTTATCGACTTTTCAAACCTGCTGTCTACTTTTATGAGTTCAGATAAGTTCATAGGTCTATTCGTGCTCCTTTGTAGTAGCTTTTGAGGATGTCTGTTTTCTTCAGCTTCTTCTCGGCATAAACCGTGTCAAGGCCGCAAGTCCTGTTTATGGTGATGTACTTCTTCGCCTGCAGGAAATCGAGGTAGTCGTTTATCGAGACCCTGTTAAGGTTCAGCAGCTTACCAGGCATGTTCTTTCCCTCTGCAATCTTATCGATAGGTATGCTGCCGTTCTCATTAAGGGCATCAGCCATTATGTAAAGGACAAGATAAGGTGATATGGAATCCATTGCCGGGCGTGATTTTTCATACAGTCCGTTCTTAAAACGTATAAGCCCAAGTTCCGAGAAAGGACTTCCCTTTTTCTCCTCCGGGTCATTATTCTCCTGTGCAGGAGCATACATCGATATTATGGCGGAGCAGTCATCCTTGATGCTGCGCTCAGGTATATTCTCGGGTATCACATCGCCAAGGGCATGTGTCATGACTTTTATAAGGTCTTCCCTTGAAAAGCTGCTGACGGCAGTGTTATTAAAGAACACACTCCAGCTCGTCGCAAGCTCAAAGTTCGAGGCAATCTCAGAATGGACTATCCATAGAGAGAATATATCCTCAAAATAGGGATCTTTGTTTGCCAATATCTCGCCTATTTCCGTGAGCTTGGCCCCGTTAGTAGTGTTCTCCGTCATAATGTGTGCTGCCTTCAGCCAATATCTGATAGCCTTCGCCATATTAGTTCCGACCCCGATAGCATCAGCCCCACTGTTCTCCTGGAATACCTTAGGGTTCTCCATAATAGCATTTATTCCCTTTGAAAGCCATCCGTCCCTCAATATGAAGGATTCGTGACCACGTATCCTGTACTGCATCTTTTCCATTAATTTATCCTCTCTTGATACACATTACTTTCCTCATATAGCACCCACCATCAAAATGGTTGATGCAATGTCCACAACGGGCACATCTGTCATCCATTACCTTATACGAAACCAAGCCGTTATGGTCGGCAACGATGCTTATTGCCGATAACTTGCATATGCTCTCGCAAGCAAGACAGCCCATGCACATTTGGTATTTAGTTATCTGGCATTTGACCTTGTCCTCAACACTTTTTATGTTATTGCAACCGCCTGCTGTCTTATCAAGGATGCTTACCTTAAGCGAGGTGGTTCCTTTCTTGCCCTGAAGTTTGAGAAGAAACTTGCCGTTCCTATCACAGACGTATACTTCGCCAAGACGTTCGTTTCCCAAGTCCTTGTTCAGGAAGCCAAACGGCTTGAACATCTCATAAAGTTCATCTGAAATAGGCCTCTGGAGTTCAAAATTGATTGTGTTCTCCTGTAGAGCACACGGTTCAAATACAAGCACGGACGTCTGGGCATATTCCATGCCATTCCCCCCCTGCCTTGCCTTCCAAGACCCGCTGTCAACATATACCTCAGGGTCAGGCTTCCCAATCTTCTTTGCAAAGTCAATCAGGAATGAATGGAACTTTTCATATTGCTCCGGCATATAAATACTCGACAGAAAACCGGACCAAGTGCTGTTGTTAGGGCAGCACCAACATCCGACTCTTGTATATCCGAGTCGGTATGCATTATTGAAATCAGTTCCTGACGTTAGAAGGTAGAGCCAGATGTCATAATCAAGCCAATCTATAATTGGGGATACCGTTCTCTGTTTTGTTATCTTAGGGCTGTCTGATTCCTTTTCATACTTACTCCTCGAAGTAGATTCATTACGTCTGATACCATAGAACGTAAGGACCTTATGATTATTCTTGAATAGAGAAGTTATCTTACGTTGGATGGCACCGGTCTTAAAGATAGTACAACACCAACGCATGACTCTGCTTGGAGGCCCAAGTTTCTCGCAGAGTTCATAGAAGTCCTTATCTTTATTCTTGGCAGTGATAAGCAATGTTCCCTTGTGTTCCTTCTTGAACCTTTCAACATAATAATGCGACTCCGGAAATTCAAGCGAGGTATCACCGTATAGATGAAGTATCTTCTCCGTGCCGAGCGCACGCATGACAAGGTCAGAGACCACCGTGGAGTCTTTGCCCCCAGAGAAACTAACAAACATCTCGTTTAGGGTATAGTTCTGTGCCTGCTCCCTTATATAATCCGTAGCATCACTAACGAGGAATTCATATCGCTTTCTATTTGCCGTTTTGAATTTATTAATATAATAGTCAAAAGTTTCATATATATTATCTTCCCTAAACTGTTCAAGTTTGCCACGTATCACATCAATATCAGCACCTTCATAGTTTGCCTTTGCAAAAGGTATTTTCACTCCGTCA
>JAILRI010000261.1 GCA_024698555.1 Lachnospiraceae bacterium | reverse complement strand
TCCTGCTGATCTCCGCCTACAGCATTCCCTCGGCAATCTCCAAGGTGATCGCCGAGCTCCTTGCCCTCGGTCAGGCCAGAAAAGCGCAGCGCGTCTTCCACGGGGCCCTTCTCTATGTCCTCATCGTCAGCGGCGCCTTTTCCCTCTTTGTCTTCTTCGGAGCCGGGCTTCTGACCGTCGGAAACTCCGTCACGGTACTGAGAGTGTTCTCCCCGACGATCCTGTTCTTCGGCTTCCTGGGGGTTCTGCGCGGATATTTCCAGGCCCACAGGACCATGCTCCCGACCTCGGTCTCACAGATCCTGGAGCAGATCGTCAACGCCTCCGTTTCTCTGCTTGCCGCCTGGCTCTTCATTCGCAGCGCAGGGGCTCAGGCCGGGGAGACGGAAAGGGCCGTCCGCGGCGCAGTGGGAAGCGCACTGGGAACCGGCGCGGGAGTATTTGCCGCACTGCTGTTCCTGCTGCTCATCTATTTCATGAAACGCAAAGAGATCACCCGCAGACTTGCGGAGGATACGGAGGGCAGGCCGGATACCTGGGGAAGTGTGCTGAAGCTCCTGTTCCTGACCGTCACGCCGTTTATCCTTAGCACCTTCGTGTACAACTTCTCCACCATGCTCGATCAGACGATCTTTCAGAGAGTCCTCCTGCATCTGCGCGGATGCGCGGAGCGCGACATAGCGGTATCCTATGGCATTTTCTCCACCAAGGCCGTCGTCATCGCCAATATTCCCATCGCGCTCTCCAGTGCGCTGTCCTCCGCGATGATGCCCAATCTCTCTGCGAGCCACGCGCGGGGAGACAGTGAAGCCTCAGGATTCCTGGTGCAGCGGGCGCTCAAGGTGACCTGGATCATATCCGTGCCCTGTGCCGCAGGACTTTTCGTGTTATCCAGGCCCGTGATGCTCCTCCTGTTCCCGCAGAGAAATTCGCTGGACGAAGCGGCGGCGCTCCTTGCGGGAATGTCCGTCACAGTGATATTCTACAGCATCTCCACGCTGACCAACGCCGTACTGCAGGGCATCGGCAAGATGCATCTGCCCGTCTTCAACGCGGCTCTGGCGCTGGTCCTTCAGGCTCTTTTGCTGGGGGGATTACTTCAGTGGACAAAACTGGATAACGAGGCGCTGGTAATTGCCGCGATCCTATATTCGGCGCTCATGTGCGTTTTCAACCACCGCTCGATACAGGGGACGCTGGAGCTTCGCGGAAGCAGCCGTCACGAGGTTACCGCGCCCCTCCTCGCGTCGGCCTGTATGGGTATCGTCTCTTTTCTTGTCTATCGGGGCGTGAGCTTATTACTCGGCCTGTTCGCTGTCGGAGAGTATCTGACCAATCTGATCGCCCTTCTCCCGGCACTCTTTATCGCGGTCGAAACCTATGGCCTCCTCATCGTCCGCCTGGGCGGAGTCACGGAGGAGGAGCTCCTCATGATGCCGAGGGGGCGGAGCATCGTGCGGTGGATGAGGAAGCTGCGGATCCTGCCGGTCAGATGAAACTCCGGGTCGGAACCATTGCAGCCATACTCGCAAACAAGTATAAACATCCCGTCTGCCATAACACCGTAACGATGTTCAGAATCCCGCCTTTCGATTTTACCTGGCGGGCTATATGCTCCAAAAATTGACCGACCTTTGCCGATAATTCCAATATACACCAGAATCTTCGGCGCGTAACTCTTATAAATCAGCCACATCGTTTTCATTAAGCACTCGAATAATCAAACAGTTTGGATACAAAAAATGCGAAGCGACTGAATAAAAACCGGACGGCAAACAGCGCCACGATCAAAATGGCTGAAATACCATATCTGATATTTCGATCTGATTCTGTTCCCATAATCCCACTATCATTCCTTCATGCATGTGACAGGTCAGGGAAGTACAGCTTGTCGCGCTCGATCGCCTCAAGTTCAGTGCCTCTGCAGAACAGCCTGTAATCGTCTGCGCCGTCATAGATGGAGCAGTCACAGAGCTCCCTGTCTTCGTCTAAAGGAACAAAACCGAGCCTTAATCGGTTCTCGACGTCGATGCGCTTTAAGACTTCCGCAAGGCCTGCCTTTTTCTTGCAAAGAACGGAACTTAAAACCGTGTCGCCGTCCTCCTCCTTCACGATATAGCAGTCCAGATCAGAGGAGTAGTAAACGCTGTCCATTCCGGATGTGTAGAACATCTGAAGGCCGAACTTATTCATCTGTTCAAATGCCGAATGCGGGCAGCTCATGCGTAAAAGCTCTTTGTACTTCTGCTTTATATCCTCGCCCATTTCACTGACGGGCATGAAGGGTTCGCCGGATTTTACGCTGCTGCAGAATTCATCTTTGACGAAATACATGTACTGGTTCGTGATGTCAAAGCCCATCTTCCCGTAAAAGCCGACTGCGCTAAGATCTCCGAAAAGATAGATACCGTCGCACTTTCCCTCATATTCCCTGATGACGTGCTTCATCAGCTTTGCGGCAAGCCCCTGTCTCCTGTAGCTTTCGTCGGTCATGACGGTGCCTAACTGAATGTAGTTTTTTATGACCCCGTTCTGCCTGAACCTCATCTTATTTGCGGAAACATTTGAGATACAGACTTCATTTTCCACCAGTGAATAGGGAATGTAATCCCCTTCATAGAATCCGTTTGTAACCCATCCTTCGAAATCAAATCCAAAAGTCTTTTGGGTCAAAGCATTCAGCATATGACGTTTTTCTTCGTCTCTCATGTAGTCGCTTATCAATTCCATGATCAATTTCCTTTGCGCTTCTTCTCGGGAAGTTCAGCATACATACCATTCAATCGTTCCGGGATCAGAACAGTGCCTTACCTCTTTTCATGTATTCCCCTTACGAGTTCCTAAAGAACTCCTGCGTCCTTGTACATACATCAGCCATGGTTTCATCTGATGGCAGGTGTTTACTGTCTATCTCTACCGTGGTAACGGGTCCTGAAAAGATTTTTCCTGCCCTGCCGAACACTCTGCCTGCCGGAAAGAAAATGTCATTTTCCGATGCGATGATCAAAAGCGGAGAGGTAAACGATATCAGCAATGCATATTTCCTCATATACCATATCGATCTACCTCCAATCCCTTCATGCCCGGCATATTATACTGGGTAACTTAATTGGCTGCCGAAGGCAGACGATTTAGTGACCCGTATATACCGCGGCACAGCTTTCAAATCGGCAGTTATACTGGTTAACTTAATTGGCTGCCGAAGGCAGGCGATTTAGTTGACCGTATATACCGCGGAGACAATTTTGGATCGGCAGTTAATTTCGTTCGCGAGTATAATTGCGTTCGCGAGTATAAATCCGGGACTTCTTCCCCTGCAGGATCATGGAGAGCGGAAAACCACTGTGATCCAATGAAGTAAACCCGCCACTGATATCGTAATCAAACTCCTGAAGCCCTGTAATGACAATTCCGTTATTGCACAGCCCTGACATTATTTCCGACATCGAATGAGTAAAATCCGTAAAGGTCTTTGAATGATAGTTCTTCAGAGTCATGTAATACATGCCTTCATTTCCGGACCATTCATGCTCGAAGTATGAAAAATGGCATTCCAGCCTGTGATCCGGATCAAACTCCGCATCACCTTCCGAAGCAAGCATATTCGTACATGGATGCTGTTCGTTAAGCACGATCACGGCTCCGGGCTTCATGCATCCGGCCACGATCTCAAAAAAGCGGTTCAGGTCCTCAAACCAGCACAGCGCGCCGATGGTGATGATCACCATATCAAACCGGTCTTTGAAACGCTCATCGATATCATAGATATTTACGGCTTCAAATGTACACGGAAGGTTTAGTTCTCTTGCTTTTTCGTTTGCAAAGGCAACCTGGTTTTCAGCAATATCAAAGCCTGTTCCCTGCGCGGCTTTCCCGCTTTTTACCAGGGAAAGCAGTTCGCGGCCGTTATTACAGCAGAACTGTCCGATTGTCTTTCCTTCCGTATCGATGTTTCGCAAAACATCGACCATTTCTTTTTCAAAAAACGGATAATCTTCTTTTTGTATGCGCTCTGTTATATCGGCACCCCAGGATGCGTCTCTGTTATCAAACGCCTCTTCCCACGCCGCTTTATTGCCTTCAATATACTTTTCCATCGGCACTCATCTCCCCTTTATATCCCTGCCTTCAATATTGCACACCTGCGAAATAGCAGATGCGCACATTATATCATTTTTTCAATTATGTGCGGTATCATTTCAGCCGGCTTTTTGATCATACGTGCATTTCTCCCTATATGATCACGATCGCGAAAAGAAGTCTAAACCGCTTTCTTATCGCCTTTTATCGTTTTGATATATCTTCCTGAAATATTATACCCGTTTCCATATTATGTCAGTCAAATACCCCGCCGCAAGCAGTGGGGCATGACTGATTTGTCTTCCGAATTTGTCCGCCCCAGAGGGGCGGGGTATTTGACCCGCGGGCGTCGCCGGATGGACATGCAAGCATGTCCATCCGGCTCGTGCCTTCGCGCGAATAAAGAAAAACAGACCCCGTTTTCGCTTATCAGGGTCTGTTTACTGAGATTCAGCAGGAATTCCTTTCTTCCAAATTCCTATTTCCACGGTCTTGCTTTGCCGATCCAGCCGTTCTCGTTCCAATACTTAAAGTCGGTATATTCGGGATTCTTTTTGCCGAGGCTCGTCTGCAGCATTCTTACCATATAGAACTTTGCTTTCACAGAAACATTCGTGTGACCCGGTTTATCATAGTTTATGGCATGCATTTTTCGGGCAACACTGCTTAGTTTCTTTTGGAGGGCTGTTTTTCTCTTATCCTCGATCCTGTTCCAGTCAATTTCAGACATCAGTTTGAAACTAACGGTTTTAATGGTTGAAATGCCCCACCAGGAAAGACTGTCCTTAATATCCTTTGCTGTGGATCTGGCGCCTGCTCCAAGACATTGTGTGATGATTACGGCACGCTTTCCGAACATCTCCTTTGCAGGGCGATGCGGCATCCATCGATATCCGAAATGATCCAGCATCGCTTTCATTGCTCCGGTAGTGTGGAAAACATAAGCAGGTGACGCAAAGACCAGAAGATCCGCTTCAAGCAAGGACTTCTCGATCTTCTGAACTTTTTCCGCATCCCTGCAGAGATTCTGATTTCCTCTGAAACATGTGGTACACCCCGTACAGAATCCCGGACCATCCCCCGGAAGATAGTATTCTGTGATCTCTGCATCATCCCTGAATGACTCTATGAACACTTCTTTCATTCTGTAGGTCACACCGTGTTTTTCGGTTCCGTTAATTACTGTAATTTTCAACCTTTTTCCTCCCTGACTTCATTTATGGACCATTTCAGAGCGGTTTCTTCTCTTCAGAAAACCGTTTTCCTCTTCAGCCAGCCACTGCTCGAGTTTTTTCCGAAGCATTTTTTGTCCGGCAAGTACAGCTCGTACTGTGCCGCACAAATATTGGCCTCCTTCGGAAGAGTCAACTCAACCAACGCATCATTTTTATCCTGACATAATAGTATTCCTACCGTAGGATTAAGTAGTCTGAGATATTACATCAAACCTTTTTAATCCTATGAAGTGTTAGAACCGTACAGTCTCCCAAGGTGGAAATGCCTAAAAATTTTTCCCATACGATATTACAGGCGGAATAAATGAGAAGAAATCCAGCTTATACTCTCCATATTCTTCTGGAATATCCAGCTTTGTAAGATTAGTCACAATCATTTGACTTTCTGTACATATGAATGATGCATTTCAGGGTTAATTACCTCCAGTGTTATACTCTGCATCCGGTTCATAGCCTACCTCCTTTAGCAAATCCAAGTCCTTGGTTCTGGTGTTGTGAAGCTTCCAAACATCTTCTTCAAGAACCATGCGCATGTGACCGGCATTAATAAGAAGGTCGAACGTTGAAATATTGGATTTGTTAAGCTGCCTGACTGCATCATTCAGTTTTGAATGGATCAATCCAGTAACAAGCATTATAAAGTCAAATCCGTGATCCGCATAGTAATCTTGAAGCTTAAGGTTCCTAAAATCAGTATCATTTTTTATGTAGTTGTTATAGGTCTCTATTGACCAGCGATCCTTGTAATCAGAATAGACTGTGGGGGCTGTTTCATCCGTGTTTGTCTGTAGAAAATATACCCCCCACCATTCGCAGTATTTATCGTATTTCTCTTGTGTGTAGTTGTTTTCTCCGGCGTCCATCAACTGCTTGTAACTCTTACGCTTGGAGTTATTTTCATCTTCGTCTTTGAATACGATGATCCGGGTTGTATCATCAATCCTTTCCTCATAGTAAACAATCCTGGCAGAATCTTTCTTGCCGGATTTATAAACGAACTCTCCGGAAGAATACGCAAGGTTTTTCTTTATTCGCTTAAAGTGCTTGTTGTTTGATGGCACCGGAATGATGTAACGGTTTCCGTTTTCTGACATCAGTTTTATGACTGCGTCGGAAAAAAAGCCTCTGTCCACAACAAACTTTGTATCAGAAAAAGAACGGCTTTGCAGCAGATCAACAATACTTTTCTTATCGATACTTGATCCGCGGAATGTACGATACAACAATGGGATGTTAAGCCGTATATCATAAGCTATAAGAAGATTGACCTGTGGTGCCTTCATCAGATTCATCTTATAGCCGGGTTCTGCAAGATCGTTTTCTGTCGGGCAGGATCTTATAACATGACCATCAATAGCGATTTCCCTGGAACTGTCATCTATAAGTGCCTGTTCAAATGCCCTGACCGGATTCGTCCGCGAACCAAGGTTATGCAACAAGGTTGCGATCGCAGAATAACCCAGTTTGAATGAATACTTTTCAAAAACAAGAGACAAGTAGCTTTCCTGATAAAAATCATCAATCTGATCTATGTGTAGAAAACCATTGGCACACATGATCAGGGAGTATGCATAAATCTGTCCGGCAATTTCAATCGGGAAGCATGCTTCTAACTTTTCCAGTATATCCTTGGACAGAAACATCAGAAGAGAATACTGCCCATACGCAACATCCGTAATTCCATCACTGAAAACAATATGGTTTTCGCATGCCTGTTCCTTAATGTAGCGTTTGTTCGGAGAGAACCCTTTCCCTGGAATTATCTTTCCGATAAGGTATCCCCAATCGCTGCTCCAGGAACCATTTGAAAGCTTGACAGCGTTGTACTTGTATACCCGGTATGTTCCATTGTCATTCCGTAACCTGCAACATGTGCAGGGCTTATATTGCAATATGTCCTCAGGGATGGATGATTTTCTATACATTGTTGCCTCCAAATACATATGTACATATTTAACTTTTCATATGTACATTATATCAGAGATAAAGTTGAAAATCAACCATAAATATACAATAAATAGGCTGCTAACAGGATGTGTTGCACCATATATTGCTATGTTTAAGCGATGAAGTAGTCTTGGCAGGCATTTTATGCTAAAATCATATGTACAGATTTCCTAATGATTGTGATTAATTTTGCGGTTAAGAAATAATATCTTTCATAATGATTTCAGTTATACAAGAAGTGATTCGGATCATTATATTTACAAGGGGTGAGTATGTTTAAAGCGAAGTCAGAAAAAAGAAGAAAAACCTTGCTGGTCCTTTTGGGACTGCTCCTGCTTTGGGGCATGATAAATCTTTGTATCACATTGATCTTTTCCGGTGTGATCCCGCATCGCTATGCATCTGCGCAGGAAGGCCGGGAAATCATGCTTTCGAATACAGAATACTATGACAACATGACGCAGAATGATTTTGACTTTCGTATGAGAAAAAGCGGTGCGACAAAGGATGAAAATCTGGAAGCCAACCGCGAGAGAGACTGAGACTAATCCTTATTTGAAAAATGGAACTTAATCA
>JAILRI010000252.1 GCA_024698555.1 Lachnospiraceae bacterium | reverse complement strand
CATAGCTTCTGAACTGAATATACGAGTGTCACAGGCAGAAACCGTAATAAAACTCATTGACGAAGGCAATACGATCCCTTTTATCGCAAGATACAGAAAAGAAATGCATGGGGGATTAAGTGATGAAATACTGCGTAATCTGGATGAAAGGCTCACGTATCTTAGGAACCTGCAGGAGAGAAAAGACAGTGTATTAAACAGTATTGAGGAGCAGGGTAAGCTGACTGATGAACTGAAGAAGGCTATAGATGATGCGACTACCCTTGTGGCAGTGGAGGATCTGTATCGTCCGTATAAACAGAAGCGCAGGACCAGAGCTACGATAGCCAAAGAGCAGGGACTTGAAGGACTTGCCAAGTGGCTGTTGTCGGAACACAAAGATCATTCCGCAGAAGAAGAGGCAGGGAAGTATCTCGATGAGGAGAAGGGTGTATCGACTGTGGAAGATGCCCTTGCAGGAGCAAAGGATATAATCGCTGAAGAGATATCGGATGATGCCGAGATAAGAAAGCACATACGTGAAATGACTCGCAAGGAGGGATACCTTGTATCCGAAGACAAGGACAAAGAGGCTGCATCGGTATATGAGATGTACTATGACTTCAGTGACAGTATAGGAAAGATAACTGGATACAGGACTCTTGCAATAAACAGAGGGGAAAAAGAAAAAATACTGAGTGTAAAGGTGACAGCTCCCGAAGAGGAGATCCTTAAATATATCGAAAGCAGGATCATAAAGACCAATGATCAGGCAACAGGACTGCTTAAAGAAGCCTGTGAGGATTCGTACAAGCGCCTGATAAAGGAATCGATAGAAAGAGATATCAGAAATGAACTTACGGAAAAAGCCGAAGACGGTGCTATTGACGTGTTCGGTAAGAATCTTACTCAACTGCTGATGCAGCCGCCTATCGCGGGATATGTGGTTCTTGGCTGGGATCCTGCCTTCCGTACCGGATGTAAGCTTGCGGTAGTGGATGAGACGGGCAAGGTACTGGATACTAAGGTGATATATCCGACTGCGCCGCAGAATAAGGTCAAAGAAGCAAAAGAGGATGTTGAGAAACTTATAAAAAAATATAATATCCGACTGATCTCGCTTGGTAACGGAACTGCATCGAGAGAATCGGAGCAGATCATCACGGATCTGATCCATGAGATCAAGGAACCCGTGCAGTATGTCATCACCAATGAGGCCGGGGCATCCGTGTATTCGGCAAGTAAGCTTGCTACAGAAGAATTCCCAAACCTGGATGTAGGACAGAGAAGTGCGACATCTATTGCCAGGCGCGTTCAGGATCCTTTGGCAGAGCTTGTTAAGATCGATCCCAAGTCAATAGGGGTCGGACAGTATCAGCATGATATGAATCAGAAGAAGCTGGGCGAGGCTCTGGGCGCTGTTGTTGAGGACTGTGTCAATAAAGTGGGAGTGGATCTTAACACCGCATCCGCATCTTTGCTCGAATATGTCTCGGGGATCAACAAGACACTGGCCAAAAATATAGTCGCATACAGGGAAGCAAACGGAAGCTTTAAGAACAGGAAGGAACTTCTTAAGGTTCCGAAACTAGGCAATAAGGCTTTTGAGCAGTGTGCAGGGTTCATGAGGATAATGAATGCCAAGAATCCGTTGGACGCTACCAGTGTCCATCCGGAATCCTATGAGGCAGCCGGGAAACTGATAGATAAGCTTGGATATTCTGTAAAGGATCTGGACGGAGGTATGCCGGGGATCACAAAGAGTGTAAAGGACACGGGTGCCTTGGCAGAAGAATTGTCCATAGGCGAGATGACGCTTAAGGATATTCTAAAGGAACTGGAAAAGCCCGGACGTGATCCGAGAGAAGATATGCCAAAGCCAATATTGAGATCCGATGTGCTTAATATGGAAGATCTCAAAGAGGGGATGATCCTTAAGGGAACTGTCAGGAATGTTATCGACTTCGGTGCATTTGTGGATATAGGAGTTCATCAGGACGGACTGGTACATATATCACAGATGACCGATCGTTATATCAAGCATCCGCTTGAAGTTGTGTCGGTAGGTGATATTGTAGAGGTAAAAGTCCTTGGAGTCGATCCCGAGAAGAAGAGGATCTCACTTACCATGAAAGTATAGAGAAAGAGACCGCAAGGGTATAGCAATAAGGATCGGAAGCCATATTGGCATTGAGAATATCTCGGCCTGTAGTAACGATGCCGGGTCTGTTCATCATGTATCGATCCACCACTTGCCTGTGTGCTTGTCATAGTAGAGCATGATGTCAGTCTCCTTGTTAAAGACTATGATCCGACACTTGTAGACCTGGTAGTTGGAGTGCATGTAACCGGCATCAGGATGGTTGAACAGCCCATCATTGCACAGTAGACGATACCCCTTTATGGTATATCTGTGCATTTCTCCGTCTTCATCCGGAAACTGCAGACGGATAGGTATTATGGAACCGTCGCTTTTCATCGCACATATTACATCTACGTTATCAATTCTATCATTTGCCATAAGCGTTCACCTCAGAGACATTCTAGAACAAATGTTCGCATGAGTCAATCGAACAAATTGTAAATTATTCGTGATATAATAATACGAGCAACGGCAGTTTTGCCGAAAAAGGAGGATTGTATGTCTGATAGCGATTATAAACCGTCAATAGACAGTTATCTTATAAAAGGAGAAACGTCATGGTGTCGAGAGGAAAGACAGATGGCGTTGTTTCTGTATAATGTGCTGCTGGGACTGAAAAAGGGTCAGTCTGTTGGAAATGAAGCAATAGAGAAGGCTCTTATAGATGTTTTTGGATGTAAAAAACTGTCAGATATTGAAGTTACGCAGGTATACTATGAGGCGGCTATTCTCAGGGATTATTTTTACTATTTATCCGACGATGATAAGATTGACTTCAACCAAAAACTGCTGAATTTTTGCTTTTTGCAGTCTGAGAAGGAAAGCAATACTGTGACGGAAGGCATTAGAAGGTTAGTGGAACGATATTGCTTGGTAGAGAAAAACGGAAAAGTAAATAAAAAGGGTAAAAGCCTTACAGGGGCTAAGGAAGATCTGTATAAATGTGCTGATCTATGCGTAAATGATGAGGATGAGAATGATAAATCAAGGGAAAAACCGTGGCCGGGTTGTGTATTAAAGAATAATGAGGTCATCAGAAAAGAGGATATTTCTTTAGAAGACGAAAATGAAATAAAGCGTCTGATGATCAAACAGAAGATACACTTTGCATGCATGATAATGAATGCAAAGCCGGATATCATGGTCATATATAAAGAAAAGAATGAAAAAAAGGCGCTCATTCTTGAATGCAAATATGAATCAGAAGCGGGGAAATACAAAGACTTTGCCGGCGTGGAGTCCATTGATCAGGAATTTTTACAGGAAATGATAATGCAATTCCTGTTCGGAAAAAGAGATTTTGGTGAAGTCAAGTCTGTATTGGAACTTTATCATGGAGCCTTTATGGACGTAACTAAGATAAGTAACAGATATCGCGAAAAAAAGATCGAGGAGTCGTATAGAAAAATGTGGGCTAAGATCTATAGTTTCTGTGATGACATTTTTTCGACGCCATATCAGGGACTGTTTAATGAAGAGCATAATAAGGAAGATGAAATAATACAAAATATGGGAGTTTGTGAGCTAAAATTTGAGCGTGCTGATACGGATGATAACGAAGACTCAGAGGGCGTTCGGAGAATAAGGATCAACGTACGTGATATCGTCGATCTGATGTATTAAGCCATCAATAATCATACACATCATCTTCCACGAATATATAAGCTCCGTATTCTTTGCTGTAGTATAATTCGAATCCGGCATCGCGAAGTTCCTTGAAATCGCGTTGCCGGGTTCTTTCGTTACTGTCGGGAAACAGGGTGTAGTATTCTGTCTTCAGATCGTACACGGGAGGCGGATCGGGAAGGAACTCGCGCTCGATCTCAATGTCCTCGGCAGTAAAGTTCTCCGGGTCTTCCTCGGCCATCTCGATAAACTCGTTAAAACTGATCATGGCACTTTCGTAATTTTCGATAAGACTTGAAGGAGTCCTTGAAAGGTCGTTTATCAGAGTCCCGATACGGTAAAGGCGCAGAAGATGTTGCATGCGTCTTGCAGGGATATCTTCGGGCATTTCCTTATCCTTGACCTTGAAATAGCGGTTTTTCTTTTTTACATATTTGGCATTGATAAGACCGCAGTCGCGAAGGTCCTTAAGATCGCGCTGGAGCATACGTAAGGACATCCTAAAGGAACGCATGATCTCAGCGGGACCTACGATTATTCCGTTAGAAGGATCATCAATATCGGGTATTGAACTTATCAGATCATATAGTTGCAGTTGTCTGGCCATTTTAGTCATGCGCTACCTCTCAGTCGTAGGATCTTACTGATGATCATACAGCAAATCCAAGCGGGATAGGTTTGCTTTTTGCTTTTTTACTGCTGTTGACATCAAAGTCAGCAGCGGTAAGTGTCTGCAGGGCATTTTTGCTTATTTTTTTGCCGTTTGCTGTTGATGCAAGTCTGTGGGCCTGGGCCATCTCGGCCTGTTCAAGAAGATTCCGGACAAATCGACCGTTTCCGAAATCAGCCTCCTTACAGACACTTTTGAATATATCATAACACTTTCGCATACCGGCGGCTTCGATCTGATAACCGCGCGCATCTGCCATAAGCTTAAGTATCTCTGACATTTCATCCGGATCATAGTCCGGGAAATCGAGATGAAATGCTATACGGCTGCGCAATCCCTCGTTCTTATTCAGGAAGTCTTCCATTTTATCGGGATAACCGGCAAATATCACTATGACATCCTCGCGATGGTTCTCCATTTCCTGAACGATGGTGTTGATGGCCTCATCGGCAAATGAGTGACTGTCATCCACAAGAGAGTATGCTTCGTCTATAAACAATATACCGCCTTTTGCTTCGCGGAATTTTGCCCTTACATTTTTGGCTGTCCAACCCACATATCGGGCAATAAGATCTGCTCTTCCGCATTCTACGAAATTTCCGCTTTCCAGAATATCTTCTTTTCGAAGGATCTGAGCTATGAGTCTGGCTACGGTCGTTTTTGCGCTTCCCGGATTTCCGGTAAAGATCATATGCAGGGAAGCCTTTTGAGCGCTCAACCCACGCTGCCATCTTATCTTTTGGATCTTTGAGGCATCTATTATTTCATCAACGACCTGTTTTATTTCTGTCAATCCGACCATTTTCTGCAGATCATCATAAGGTTCACTTTTTTTATCCTCATCCATAGGCTTGTCAAATTCGTAGTCATTGTAGGCTTTGTATATACTCGTACGCAGACCGTTTTTAAACCATTTGCCGTATATGTTGTATATCTCTTCAACACTGAATATCTTCTTGTCTTTGAGGGCTTCTTCGATCTCTCTGTCGGACATCGTAAAACTGTCTTTATCACCCAGCCTTTTCAGATAGGCTTTTGCCGTGCTTCGATCGCCGCAGCCTTCCTTGATCGATATAATATGGATGTTTTCGCATACTTTGGCGATCAGTTTTTCGGCAAAACCGGGATTATCCATGATCTCGACAAAAAAGCACAGCGTATCCAAATGATTTTTTTCGATGATCGTGTCAATATAATCGATTGCCTGCTGATATGAGGGAGCATAGTTGCCGTGTCCGTCATCTATTCCCGTCATCTCTATAACGACAGCGTTGCCATGGGCTGTTTCAAACAGATTTCTAAGATCGTTCTCATCATAGCAGCCTGCACATATGCTATGGATCTTTAATATTCTTTTTCCGCACAGTCTCTTATTGGCAATGAGAGCGGGAACCATGATATCAACGATATCCATTGCGGATTTGGAACTGGAAGCCGTTATCCTGTAATGAACCGGATTGCCATAGTACTTTTTTTCGTTGGCATCCGAATAGATACGTTCGAGTTCGTTGTTAAGTGTGGTATCTGCCATTATCGCTTCTCCGGCCTTCTTGGCCTCGGACAGAGTGGCATATTCTTTTTCTTCGATATATTCTTCCACCTTGAACTGACCGTTTGAAAAGTAGTCTATGCCTAAAGAGGCTCTGTCGGCATGCCATCTCCTTATGTAGCCGTTGTCATCTGCACGGTTTCCGAGATAATCAAATCTTTTGGCAGAGATCTCCTTGTACTCAAAGAATTCTATTGATGTCACGGCATAATTGTCCTCAAGCACCTTCTTAATGTATTCAAAGCAGGACTCTATGGAGGATTCCTTTATGGGCTGAGCGATGAGGGCTTCAATACAGCCCTCCTCGCCACCGCAGAAGAATACGGAGATACGTTCTTCAGAGTCTCTTTTTGATCCCATGAGTTTGTTGAGATCCTTTAGTATCTGGCACCAATCCTGGTCGGGATTTCTTGCCTCGCTGTCAACTATAAGGTGTTTTGCCCCTGCCTTTTTAGTTTTTTTATCCTTGTATTTGATCTGCGTCTCCCAAAGTACCATGGCGTTCTCCTTTTAGTGTGCTTTATAAGCGACTGACAGTTCCGTCAGAGAGGTAACCCTGTATTTTTATGTTTTTGAGCCATTCAGCCAGTCTGGAGTCGAGCTCTCCGGGTTTTTCGTAGAGTTTGGGGTTGTAACATGAAGGATTTCCTTCGGCATAGATCTCTACATCGACGAACGGTGTTCGGCTCAGATAATATACTGGAGAAGCTGAGATTGCCGCTCCGTTGTCATCCACAGTCAGGTCGATACTCATAAGCGGATCAAACAGTGACTCTCCCTGATAATCTGTGCTGAGGCACATTTCAATCGAAACGGATTCAGCTGTCTTTTCTGAATAGTACACGCGCAGTACCCAGTCATTGCGTGTTTGGATCACAGCGTCCTCATGTCCGATCTTTTCAAGTATCTCTTCGAGTTCTATTGCATTCTGTTTCTTGATGTCCATAAGTGTCCTCCGTTTTCGGTGTTTGCGGTTGCGTTTATTATGTTGGATCATATGTTGTGCTTTGAGTATATCACAATAAAAACAGAAAAACGACAGTTTGTAGTCGCAATACGCAAAGCGAACAGAATCGTATTTGAAAATGAGACAGAAAATACGACATTCTGCAGGATTAGAATCCAATGATCTGTGTTATAATCAAGGAGATAAAGTAGTCTCTTGGAGCAGAAAAATATGAACAGTATCAGGATTTACAGAGGAACAAATCAGATAGGCGGAATAGTAACAGAATTTCTGAGTGAAGATCACAGGATACTTATCGACTTCGGCGCAAATCTTCCGGGAACTAAGGATGCACAGATAAAAGATGATGAACTTGTGGAGATGGTGTTCGGGGATAAAGAGCATCCCCGCGGTGCAGATGCTGTCCTTGTTACTCATTACCATGGTGATCACGTGGGATTAAAAGATCGTATTCCCGAAGATGTTGATATGTATATAGGTGATACTGCCAAAGAGATCCTGAAAGCGATCGCTACCCGCGTGGACACAATGAATAAACTGAACGGAAATAACGTAAATCCGGAAGTGCCGTTGATAAACAGGATGAAAGGGTATTGGAAAAATGGAACCCCCAAGGATTTTAGCGGGATCAGAGTAACCCCCCTTCTTTGCGACCATTCTGCTATAGACGCCTATATGTTTCTTATAGAGATGAACGGCAGGCGGATATTGTATACGGGAGATTTCAGAGAACATGGGATCCCCGGCACAGAGACGTTTGAAAACACCATAAAGAATAATGTGGGTAAGATAGACATCCTTGTCACGGAAGGGACAATGATCTTCAGGACTAAAGAAGTAAAAGACAGCGCGGTCAAAGATGAGGATCAACTCGGAAAAGAGGCATATAAGATCTTTAATGCCCATAAAGAGAACGTGGTCCTTGTATCATCCACGAATCTCGACAGTATAATGGAGTTTTACCATGCGACTCCGTCTGATAAGGCCTTTTTATGCGATCCATATCAGGCTGAGATAATGAAACTGGCGATCGAAGCCAGGAACAGCTATTATCCCGATAAGTACAGCTACAAGAAGACCATATATGTACTTTGCAAGGAAGAATATGACGGATGCATGAAAAATCTTAAAGATATTATTAATCCAAACAACGGACTGCAAAGCTTTTTCATGGCCAAGCCGGAGATATACATGGAGCAAGGCTTTGTGATGCTTGCAAGGCCCAATCGTAATCCCAAGCTTAAGGTTGGAGAATTTGAAAAGCGTATGCAACAGATGAAGGATCCGTTCATTACGTACTCGCTGTGGGAAGGCTATCTTGAAGGCGGGAAGGCACCCGATAAGGCCATAACGGATTTCGTGCGGGGAAGAGACGATGAATCTCATATGAAAAAGCTTCATACAAGCGGGCATGCCTACGTGGAAACTCTTGCAAAACTTATGGATATGACTAACCCCGAAGTCATAATCCCGATGCATACGGAAAGTGCCAAGGCATTTAAGACGATTCCTCAGTTTGCCGCTCATGCGGATAAGATCCATGTGTTGCATGACGGAGAAGTGTTTACATTGAAAACAGAAGTAAGCCGATGATGAGAATTATTATCATTAAGTTCGTGAGGGTGGACGTACAGTTGGTTCAAGCAGAGTTGCTTCTATCATCGAGTAATAATACTCAAATACAGTAAATTCAAGGTTCCCGGGGATTTCTCCGGGAGCCTTTTATTATGTCAAAAATCATGTACCATAAAAAAATCCCTTTCACGCTCTTGACTTTACCATATATGGTAATGATTTAATAATACTAAGTTTTTGAGATAAAGTCAGTCACATAATAAAACGGGAAAATACATGTGTGGTATTTTTTCGACAGATACGTATATATAAACACAATGCATATATAAGGAGGTTCAGTTATAATGGAAAACCGGCTGGATAATGATGCGCTGGATAAAGTTTTCGGCGGAACAGGGAATGAGTATGAAGAACTGGCAGGTTACAAATATTCTCCACGGGCATCGTGGTGCCCGTATTGCCAGAGAGATGTGGAACCTGACAGTATGTGTACACCACAGATGATCTGTGGCGTTCGCGCCCAGATCTTTTCGTGTGAAAATTGCCAAGGTCAGTATATTGCCAGTGTATAAACAGCGTGTCCGGGACAGGTTATAAAGATACCGTAATGTAAATGGAAAACAGATAGCAGCAAGTAAACAACATATATAGAGCGGTTTATACTGCCGGATCACTTATCGGAACAACGCACTCATAGCAGTAATCTTCAGGCTTGTAAT
>JAILRI010000234.1 GCA_024698555.1 Lachnospiraceae bacterium | reverse complement strand
TTTTTTATAAAACCAGTAAAATAATAGGTAATTAAATGTTGACGGCATTTGACTTATGTGCTATAAATAACAGAAAGTTCAGGCGAAGTATCATTCTGAACTTGGCGTATGTTTTTGTTTAAAGGAAAGAGGAGGAAAAAGGAAATGATGAAGAAGAT
Organism: Lachnospiraceae bacterium; assembly: GCA_024698555.1. Classification (GTDB taxonomy): domain Bacteria; phylum Bacillota; class Clostridia; order Lachnospirales; family Lachnospiraceae; genus RUG11977. The sequence continues at coordinate 21,286 of JAILRI010000234.1, read as the reverse complement.
CTTGACAATACAGGATATCTCCTGTCTGGGCAAATGCTCTCTCACCGTCGCGCTGCCCATCATCTCGGCCATGGGTGTAGAAACCGTGGTTATGCCTACCGCGGTATTGTCCACGCACACTCAGTTCAAGGGGTTCACATTCCGTGATCTTACCGAGGATATGGTTCCGATCACCGAGCACTGGAAGAAGGAAAATGTAGGCTTCGACGCTATTTATACCGGATATCTCGGAAGCTTTGAGCAGCTCGATATTTGCAGGAGCATCTTTACCGATTTTAAGACCAAGGACAATACGATCTTCATTGACCCCGTAATGGCAGATAACGGTAAGCTCTATACCGGCTTTACGCCCGAGTTCGCTCTGGCCATGGGCAAGCTGTGCGAGCTTGCTGACGTGATCGTGCCCAATATGACCGAGGCATCCTTTATGCTCGGTATACCTTATCAGGAGAAATATGACAAGGCTTATGTACAGGATGTATTGAAGAAGCTTGCCGGACTCGGCGCAAAGAAGACGGTTCTTACCGGCACCGAGCTTGAAGAAGGCATGACCGGATTCATGGGCTATGACAGCGAGACAGGCGAATTCTTTGAATATTTCCACAAGAAGCTTCCCGTAAGCTTCCACGGAACGGGCGATATTTACGCAAGCAGCGCTGTAGGCGCTCTGATGCGTGGTCATTCACTGCGCGATTCGCTCGCTATTGCCGCCGATTACACCTATGACTGCATCCGTCTCACCATGGAGGATAAGGATGCCGCATGGTACGGCGTAAACTTTGAGCAGGCCATTCCCGGTCTCGTAAAAAGACTTGAGGCTTGAAGCCTGATCCATAGAAAGTGCGGCGGCTCCATCTTCATATCGCAACCAGATTACTTCCGGGCTCTGTCCGACCACACACCCTTCTGATTTCTACCGCAACGCCTCGTCAAGCTTCCGTCAAGAATCAGTAATGCTCTCAGGAGAACCTTCGAGCATAACTGCTTCTAGACGGCGATCTTGACTCGGCTAAAAACGCGGGTCCGTCGGACAAATGAAATCAGAAGGGTGTATGTCCGTCACGAGCCCCAGCCAAGCAATCCCCTGCGATATGAAGATGACGCCGTGCCCGAGCCGCCGCCGCACTTTCTGCCCGGTTTACCACAAGCCGGGTCATATCTTTACAACTTCTTAAAATACCGAAAGAAGAGAAATGCAAGAGATATAAGATTTTCATTACCTTTTGCGTCTGAGCACTGTTCCGTCTGGTGAAAAGAGTTTCCCGTCTTCAACACCGCTTCTTATATTGAATATACATTTTGTATTATCGTTGATCAAATAGTCCCTCAACTCTTTCTGTATACCTATTTCAATGCCATATCTGTCCACATCGGGATTTTCCCCACTGTTTCCGATAATTATGTGTTTATCTGCCCCAAGCATTTTTTCATGTAGAATATCAGGAATATCCTTTGTCTCTTTCATTTCATTTGCTATGTCAATATCTCCGGCAACCGCCTCTTTGTTTATATTCCCCTTACAGTGCCACTCCTATTTTTTCAAAACCCCAGCGTATTCAGCGTATTAATCGTTTCATAAGTAGCCATGGCTTCATCGGTGTTCCCGGTTTCCTCGTATATTTGCTGGGCGGCATAGGCGGCATACAAGTCTGAGTCGTTTCTTCCATTCTGGTCGTCTGACTCAGGCTCGCTGTTATACCAGCTCCATGAGGTGTCGTCTTCGTCGTCCTGAGTTTCTGAGTTATTAAGGTTATTATTATAACGAGGAATATTCCCGACGTTATTTTGGACGGCGGTAACCACGCCCGTACCCCTGACATATCTCCCGTCTATGTACTCAACCCTGCCATCGAATCCAAAGGTCACACAAAGACCATTGTGTAACTGTGTTCCCATAAGGGAGGCTATATCGATCCCCTTCTCTCGTAAATATTGCCCGTTTATATACTCCACGTATCCGTCACTACCGTATGTTACCACCGTGCCGTCAGGGAACCGCTCGGATGCCCTCTTACCGACGGGCAGGGGCTGGATGTTAGTTCTATTTGCGTTTGATACAGGTTTCATTGACTTCGGAGTAGCATATTCGAACCACATTTTAATAGTATCTCTGTCTATGTACTGGCTACCTCTCACTCCGTTATAAAGAGCGTACTTAGCCGCCAACGGCGCATGTGTAGCGGGATCTATTAACTTTGCTAATTGCAAGCCAATTTTTGGAGAGTCTACCCACGGACAAAACCAAATTGAGTTGTAATCCGTATAGCGCAAAGCCCCCTGTATCTTGAGCATATATTCGGCCAGTTCCGGGTACTTTTCCGCTATTTCGCCGGGCGTTAGATACTCCCTGAGTCTTTTCTTATTTATGCGCGACACAACAATCAAGGCAATAGTCAATACCGCAAATGTCAATACCGCAAATGTTCCGAAGAAAAGTGTTTCGAATATTAAATCCACCATAATCCCTCCATGAGACATTGATACGAGATTCTCATTTCGAACTCATAAACGTCTGAACAACTCCTTTGCGACAACAACCGCCCTTCTCCCACTTCCGGGATCGGGGCGGTTTTCTTTTGGTTTCTCTGTCTCGATTATTTCTTGCTGACGACCTTTGACTTGACAACGGTCCACGCGCTTACGGACATTCCGCCGTTACCATAATATGCAACCTGGCGGGCACGGACATAATATTTCTTCCCTTTTTCAAGCTTCTTGATCGTAACTGTTCCGCTTTCGGGAACCTCGACTGTCTGCGCATCGGTGAAATCAGGATTGGTGGCGTACTCCACCTCGATATGCTCGGCATCTTCGTCCTTTTCGGGGACGGTTACGGTAAGGGTTCCCTTCTTTTTTGAATCGACTTCAGTAATTTTAAAATTCTTTAAAGTTACTGGGTCATACGTGGTGACAATGAAAGAACCGCCATGCAAACCAAAAGGACAATGAATATATAACTCATAGGTACCCGGATTTAATATTTTTGATACTCTTTTAACCCTATATCTATCTTCGGTTGCTTCTTCAATAAAAAACTCTTTCCCAGCTATTACTACCGCTCCAATAGGAGTCTGCACATTTACCCTATACTTTCCTACATCGCCATCATTTAAATCACATCCTTCGACTTCAATACTGACTAATTTTTCTTTGTCTAATTTAAACTCATAATAATTCTCATCGAACGCGTTAGATTCATACTTAAACCCGATTTTACAATCCTCGGCCGCCTCGGCCTTTGTAGCGCCACCAACCGCCACCAGGCAGAAGGCCATGCACGCCATTGCGAGCACCATTCCCGCGACCCTTAATGTTCTCCTCAAATAACCCTTCATAACAAAACTCCTCCTTGTAAATGATGTTATCCGCCTCATAAAGGGCGGCTATCCACCCTCCATTATACCACCCCCCATTTTTGTCAAGGGGCTATTTTAGGCTATTTTAGGCATCTCCGACCACACCGGTCACGGAACGTCTGCTTTTCATTACTTCAAAACATGCCATTGCCTAAACCCCGTCATCGGTTTATAATGGATACATCATTTTGAATATAGGGAGTACACCGATATGGCCAAGCTATGGTTCAGATACGGCGCCATGGGAAGCAGCAAGACTGCAAACGCGATCATGGTGGCGTTTAACTATGAGGAAAAGGGGTTAAAGCCCCTGGTATTAAAGCCGAAGATAGATGACAGGGACGGAGCCGACATTATAAAAAGCCGCATGGGGCTGACCCGTAAGTGCGGCTTTGTTGAAGACTTTTTTTATGGAACCGTAGACGAGATATGCGAAAGGCTTAAAGCCTATGACTGTGTGATCATAGACGAGGTGCAGTTCTGCGAGGTAAAGACCATAGAACTGCTGCCCCGCATCGTGGTCAAGACCGGCATTCCCATCATATGCTATGGTCTGAGGACCGACTTTCTCTTAAATCCCTTCCCCGCCTCGGAGAAGCTCTGCGGCATCGCCGACAGGATCGAGGAATTAAAGACCGTCTGCTGGTGCGGACAGGGCGCGAACTGCAACGCCAGGCTCGATGCCGAAGGCAACGTGGTGCGTTCCGGCGCCCAGGTCATGATCGGAGGCAGCGAATCCTATACCTCGCTGTGCATGAAGCACTATATGGCAGGAGACATCGGGGAGAAGATGCGGGAGGCCATCAGGGCATCTCACTCTGCATCATCCCTTTGAGCTCTTCTGTTTGAGTTAGCGATGCCATTATATGCTTGGTCATCCGCCGTAATAGAGTCGGGCAGATATTTCGATATATTCAGGATTCCCTGGTCTTCGCCCCCATACCCTTTAATTCCTTTTTACGTTCATACATCCTCTGATCCGCCCTTCCAAAGATATCGCTCAGGTACTCATCCTCAGGTTCAAGTACCGCATAGCTGAGAGATACAACAACACCGTTGCCCCGGATATTCTCCTCGGCTTTTTGGTTGAATGCGCGGATCGTTTCTTCCATGATCTCAAAGCCCTTGCCCTGCAGCAGTACGACAAATTCGTCTCCGCCCACTCTGAATACCGATCCGTTCTTAAAATGCTCACAGATCAGGGCACAGGCATCTTTGATCAGCTTGTCACCGGCTTCATGCCCCTGGGTATCATTTACATACTTAAGCCCATTGACATCACAGACCAGAACCGCCAGATTATCCGCTTCTTTAGCCATGATCTGTTCGTTAAGCCGCATTTCTGCTTCGGAATAAGCATGTTTGTTCCTGACTCCGGTCATGGAATCCATATTGGCCATTCTGAGGGCGTTTTTGCTGTTTTCTTTTTCAGCTTCGAGCTTTTCTCTGGATATCTGTCCTATCTGTATCATCAGTACCAGCGCAAACAGGATCAGGGCGATAAACGTGATAATGATCTGGTACTTTCTGATCTGCATGCTTTTGTCGCTGATAGCCTTGATCTGGTCATGAATGACGCTTTCCTGGATCATTACCACCATCTCCCACTCCGCTTCCGGGATCGGGACATAGCTGATCGTTTCCACGGTATCGCTGAGCCTGACGGCCAGGCTTCCACCGGCTTCGTTTGCGAAATTATCACACAGCTCTTCCCAGTCGTTCTCTTTGACGAAATCTCTGGTTGCGTCAAAAATATTCCGTTTGGAGATATCAGGTCCCAGATCAGTACCTGAAAGATTTCCTCCGTTCTTTGAATATATGCCGAAATTGGTCCTTCCTTTGTCTTCAAATGCCAGAAGTTCAACAATATCCTTGATATCTATCTGTACAAAACAAGCCTTGAACCTTTTGCCCATTACAGTAAGATCATTGACGGGAACGGCCAGACACAGTTCCTTGGAGGAACCGTAAAGATAGATCGTACTGATGACCCTGTCTTCCATCTTTTCCGAGTTCAGGAACTCGTGACGGCTTCCACCTGTATAGGTGGTATACTGAGTATAGACAATATTATCCTCATCCACCAGCGCGAACCTGCTGAGAGAAAGCAATGATTTGATCTTGCCTATAGTATTCCTTAACTCATCCTGGTTCGTTATCCCCTAATCGGCAAAGATCCTGACAGCCTTCTCCATGTGTTCAAAGTTGTTATTGATAAGATTAGTGATCGTCTTGGCCCGGCGGTCGGCCATCGCTTCAAGATAGAATGAACTGACAGCCGATACAGCGTCGCTTGTTGCCGATTCTGTCTGTTTGGAAGCCCATAATGAATTGCCGACCAGCATTACCAGTATCAGGAAGCTTCCAATAATTGCTGTTATGGTAAATGTTTTATTGGTTACCTTTTTTCCGTTCATCATGAAATGTCTCCATAGAGCAGTTCAAGCATCAGAGCTGCGTCTTTTTGATAAATGATAGTGGTATTCTGTGTTGTTTTTTCAGGGAACAGGTCACCGGGAAGGTTGCCGTCGGCAATCTTTACAGCTACCCGGATAGTATCGTAGCCCATAGAATAACAGTCCTGAACCCCAAGGCAGTAGATCACGCCTTCACGCAGATAATGAAGCGCTTCGCGGTCATCATCCATTCCCACTATGAAAGCATCGCTTTGAGCTTCCTGAACCGCTCTGGCCGCACCGACCGGGTTACTCATATTACAGCAGATAAATCCGTCCAGATCCGGGTATTTCTTTAAAATATCACTTGCAAGTTCATATGCCAGATCGACGGAATCCATATCATATTCAGTCGCGACTATCTGTATTCCTTCATATCGGGCGATGGTATCCTTCGCGCCAAGAGCCCGGTCTTCATGACAGGGCGCGCCGACGCTTCCGACCAATATCGCTACCTTGCCCTTATATCCCAGCTTTTCACACAGTGCCTCTGTCAGCTGAGCGCCATCCTCATAATTATGCGTATTACCCACATATGCGATCCTCTTACACCCGTCTGCCGCGTCCGAACTGGAAAAGGTCATCACCTTATGACCTGAAGCCGCCATCTCATCCAAAAGCGGAGAAATGATCTGTTCATCTGCCACATCCACACCTATGACATCATAACTTCCCTGTTCGGCCGCCCGCAGCCTGTTGGTCTGGTCAGCGGCTGAAGCGGCGTTCGGTGCCATATACTCGTAAGTTATGGTAATACCCCTGTCAAGGTACTAGCGCTGCGCGTCCTCCATCCCTAAAGCCACGGCATCCCACCACGGATGAACGGTCTTGTAGGTAAAATAGAAATTGTAATGATCCTTTAACGGAGTATATGTATCGAACTCGTGATCAAAATCAACCGCATGTCTTATGTTCGCATCGGGCTCAAGCGGCTTTTTGTCGTCAGCCCTTGCCTCGCCGGTCAGAAAAAACATCAAAACAGACAGTGCTATAAGCACGATTTTCTTAACTGTCCTGTTCTTCATGAAGAGTCACCTCCGTCAGTTATAAAATAATATATTTTCTTTTCAGTCACGATGCCTCATACCTGCCGGCCTGCACCCGCCACATTTCGGCGTACTTGCCGTTGCGCGCCAGCAGGCTTTCATGAGTGCCTTCCTCGGCAATGCGACCGTTCTCCAGCATGATGATCCTGTCCGCGTCCCTGGTAGTGGACAGTCTGTGGGATATGTAGAACACCGTCTTGCCCTGAGCCGCCGACTCCATGGCCTTATTCAATTCGTACTCCGCGATAGGATCAAGCGCGCTGCTGGGCTCGTCCATGACGAGTATATCCGCGTCCTTGTAAAATGCCCTCGATATCGCGATCTTCTGACTCTCACCGCCCGAGAAGTTCACGCCTTCTTTATCAAATTCCGCGGTCACCTGGGTATCAAGCCCCTGCGGCAGGGTTTTTAAGCGGTCACCGAATCCGGCTCGCTCAAGGGCCGATGTCACACGATTTCTTACCAACTGTCTTTTAACCGATCCATCCGTCTCCTCTGCAGTTGTACAATCTATGCTACCGTATTTGCTCCCTTCGCCTGTGCTGCTATCCTGGCTGTCAGCTCTATTTTTATCTTTCCGACCGCATTTATTATCATTTTCACCGGGATCCATCAAGTTAAGTTTTTCATCATGGACATCTTTCTTCAGAGCAGTATATTCTGCCCGGTCCTCACCACTTTCCGGCGCTGCCATCACCACATTCTCCTCGAGGCTTGCGGCGTACATCTGGTAATCCTGGAATACCACACCGATACGGTGCCGATAGTCTCCCGGCCTGAAAGTCCTGATATCCTGCCCATGATAGGTGATACTTCCCGAGGTGGGGTCGTACAGTCTCATCAAAAGCTTGATGAGAGTAGTCTTGCCCGCTCCGTTATAGCCCACTATAGCTATTCTCTCGCCCGGACGGACTTTAAGCGAAATCCCGTTAAGCGTATTCCCCATATCCGCATTGTAGCAGAAGCTCACCCTGTCAAGCTTCAGTTCGGCATTGCCGGCAGGCACCAGTTCGCCCTCATCTGTTTTTATCTTCGGGTCATAGTCTAAGAACGCCCTGATCTTGTCGATATACAGGCTGTTTTCCTGCGCCTTCGGGAAAATATCGGCCATGTTCGCCATGCCCCGCCGCAGGCTCCCGGTACGGTTAAACAGTACGACAGCGTTGCTGTAGTCGATGGTATGCAGTACCGCGGCCTGAAACACCAGATAAGTGATATACAGTCCGTCCATGATGAAATCACCCACCGCGTAGTCTCTGGTAAACCCGAGCAAAGAGCGCTTGAAGCCCACCTTTTTCTGTTCCTTTACTATCCCGTCATTGGCCTCCATGAACTCTGCCTCGAGGGCGTCCCCTACCTTCGGGTGAAGCCTCAGTTCCTTGGCGTAATCATTGAGATAAAATACGCGGCTTACATAATTGCGCTTGCGTTCAAGCGGATTGACCTTCATTCTTACATCATAGTTCAGCTTGTTGAGAACTTTGGCCACCAGAAAACGCAGGATAAATGACGCCAGCACAAAGAGGATCCCCGCGGCGTCAGTCATCAGATAAAATACACCCGTGGTGAAAATGATGGTCAGTCCCTGCACTATCATGTTGCACATGGCCAGGAATCTGTCTATGGAGCTTTCGGCCTCCGCCACCGCCAGCACGAAATCGTTGTAATATTTGGGGTCATCGTAGCATGAAAGGTCGATCTGCGATGCCTTCTCGTACATCTTTTCCTTGAGCGCCTTATAGAGCTTAGGCTTGGCCTGGTACGACCACCCATGGATAAAGAATCCGTCGGGAACGATCTGGATCATGTTTATGATCAGTATCACTCCAATAAAGAGCAGCGCCTTCCAGAAAGGCTCATGGTACTCCGCGCAATGCAGTACATACCTGATTCCCAGCACATGCTCTAAAAATATGATCCCCTGATACCTGAATCCGTCATACAGGAAATATATCATATACCCCGGACAGGTCTTAAACAGGAGTTTCCACATGAATATCTGATTCTGCCAAACTTTTTTCAACTGCTTTTGTCCCCTCTCATGTATCTTAACCACTATATGCCCGTATCTTTCCAGTCCAGCCTCCATAAGGCAATCAGCAAGCTGCTTTCTGCCGTAAGCCGCCAAAAAGATTGATGTATTCTTACGAAATCGCCAGATAGTTCTTCGCCTGCTTGGTATACATGTCGGCATAGATCCCGCCGAGCTTCATCAGTTCTTTGTGAGTTCCGGCTTCCTTTACGGTATGATCCGCGAGCAGATATACCCTGTCCGCGTTCTGAACAGACGACAGCCTGTGGGAGATAAAGATCAGCGTATTGTCCCTGCAGGAGTCATAGATATTGTCGAAGATCCGCGCCTCGGCTATCGGGTCAAGCGCGCTGCTCGGTTCGTCAAAAATCTTGAATGGACAATCCTTTACAAACGCCCTGCCCACCACGATCTTCTGGAATTCTCCGCCTGAAAGGACCGCTCCCTCATCATCAAACTCATGGGTCAGGGTCGTATGTATACCGTTCTTGAGGGACATCACCTTGTCATAAATATCCGCAGCCTTTAACGCCGCGCAGACCTTCTCTTCCCTGATATCCTCAGGTATATCCTCCCCCATTACCACATTGTCCAGCACAGACATTGAAAACATCCTGTGATCCTGAAACGCTGTAGCGAACAGCGCCCGATACTTTTTCAGATCGTACTCCCTTATATTTCTGCCGTTAAGCAGTATTTCCCCCTGAGTCGGGTCATAGAAGCGCAGCAGCAGCTTGATAAGCGTTGTTTTTCCGGCTCCGTTATATCCCACCAGAGCATAGGTCATACCGCCCTTAAATTCCATATTTACATGCGATAGCACCTCTTTATCCTTGTAGGAAAATGAGACATCCTTAAATTCGATGGTTTTGATCTCATTTCCGGGATCTGCCCCCGCCTGATCCTCGGGAATCTTCTCCTTATAATCCAGAAATGTGCGTAAATACTCAATAAACAGGCCGTTTTTAAACAATGCGGTGAGCGACTCGGTAAATCCGATCAGTATCCAGGTCGTGGACACCATCATGCTGGTAATGACAGCCAGCTCGGCAAGGCTCATGGAGTTTGACACGAGAGTGCGGTAAGCGCCGTAGATCAGAAGCCCCTCGAAAATGAACGTAAATGTGAACATTACATACAGCCAGTGCAGCACCATGGCTTTTTTGGTGTATTTTTTCGTCACATCGGCGACACCCTTGATGGCCTCCTTATACTGCTGCCGCATCAGTGAAAACACATCTGTCAGGCGCATTTCCTTCGCGTAATCGGACAGGTACATCACGCGGTTTATATACGCGATCCTGCGGTTATGAGGAGCCATATCCTTATTTCTCTCATAATCAAGATGACTGATCCTTCTGTTGAAAACAAAGTTTCCCACGACCGGGAATAAAATGAATAAAACCGAAATCTTATCCACCTGAAACATGAACACAAACGCGCATACGCTTGCTATCGCTCCGAATATGGTCTTGAATACGGCGTTTACCGTCTCCTGGAGCCGGGTATCGGCATTTTCCATCGCAAGCGTGTATTTGTCATAGAATTCATTATTTTCAAAGCACTCCAGTTCAACCTTGCGGGATTTCTTAAAAAGCATGGTATAGAGCCCTTTGTTTACCACAGCGGCAGCTACGGGATAAACATGCCCGTTGAGAATATTGGAATACAGGCTCATCGAGCACATGACAACGGCGACTATGATGACAAAGGTCATGATAGTCTTAAAGCTGTCCCCGTTCTCAAGGGAATTGATCACATATCTCATAAAGAAAGCGCTGTAAAACAGCCACTCAAAATAACCGAGAAACATATTTACAGCATTATGCACCACCAGAGACGGACAAAGACCGACCAGCAGACGGCAGGCATAGATATTGTTCGCAATAGCCCTTCCCCGCCCTATTTCCGGGGCGGAGGTTTTTTTCGAATTTTCTTCCATTGTAAACCTCATATTGAGATAGCAATGATTTACTGCTCTCTCTCCTTACACGGATTATGCCCGATGCTTTAAAAGTTCCACCATACTTCCATAGTCAAAATCATCCGCAGCTTTTCTTAAATTTTTGTACAGTTCCGAGTAATTATCCGGTATGCTGCGATCCTTTAATAGCTCAAAGACTTCATCGATACGTTCGATATCCATGATCCCGGCAGCTTCGGAAAGATCCGATAAAAACTTCAGCATCATCTCCTCATCCGCCTCAGGCATGCTATTCTCCGCATTCTCATCGTTTCGTGAGAATACCCCTGAAAGCGGCTCCTTCATACTGTCAAGTTTGTTCAAGAAGCTTTCGTGATGATCCCTGATATAGTCGGTATCCCCCTTTTTCCCGGCATTTTCAAGAGCCTGAGCCTCTTCCCCCAGTAAAAAGGCGCCGATAATACGCGCTGAGCTCTTTAACGCATGCACCTTTATAGTATAGTTTTTGTAATCCTGTGCCGCGTAAAATCCATCCAGTTCCAGACGCTTTTCGTCTATAGACCTGTAAAACACCTGTAAAAACTGCATGTAGTCCTCTGCAGAACCGCTGTTTTCTATTCCGGCCTTTATATCGATCATATCCTGTCCTGCCAGTCCGGACAGCTCGTCCGGGATAACGGTATCCCGATCCGTCTCATTTTCTTCCTGTTCCGATCCTGAAACCTGTTTAACCTTTTCTGCAGGCAGATATCGCAGTAACGCTTTCTCAAGAGCATCGGCATCTATCGGCTTTGTCAGATAATCGTCAAAACCCTCTTCAATATATTTTTCCCTTGCTCCCGAGATCGCGTTGGCCGTCAGACAAACCGTAGGCGTTTTAAGGTTGGGATTATCCTTATTTGAACGCAGTTCATGCAGGGTTTCGATACCGTCCTTATCCGGCATCATGTGATCCAGAAAGATCAGATCATATTTTTTATCTGATGCGAGCCTGATACCTTCATCACCGTCGGATGCCATGTCGATCCTTATATCCGTGCGTTTCAGCAGGCTTTTAAATACCATGAGGTTCATCGGATTGTCATCAACCGCAAGCACTGTCGCGTCAGGTGCCGAGAAGCTCGTTGTGTTCCTTTTACGCTGCATAAGATGCGCACGGTAAGAATTTTCATAATCACCCAGCTTATCCCACGCAACCACCTTCTGCATGACACTGAATGAGAATTCCGAGCCCTCGCCATATACGCTTTTAACTTCAAGGTGGCTGCCCATCATCTCCAGCAGGCTTTTTGTGATATTCATACCCAGACCGGTACCTTCGATGCCCCTGTTGCGTTTTTCTTCGATGCGCTCGAACTGAATAAAGAGCTTGTCCACGTCCTCCGGTTTGATCCCGATACCGGTATCACTGACCGAAACGAACAGATTGATATGGTCATCATCCCCTGATATGCGTTCAAATCCGACCTTAAATGTAATGCCGCCTTTTTCCGTATATTTCACGGCATTGACCAGGATATTCATGATGATCTGCTTGATGCGCACTTCATCTCCATGAAGCATTTTGGGTATCTCAGTGTCAAAATCCAGCTTCAGAGCCAGTCCTTTTTCACCGGCCCTTGCGCTTACTATATGTGTAAGATCATTTAATACAGATGAAAGATCATAATCAACGGGGATCAGCTCCATCTTTCCAGCTTCGATCTTTGAAAAGTCTAGGATATCATTGATGATGCGCAGCAGCGTACCGCCTGCCATCCTTATGTTCTCGGAATACTCAATGATATTTTTTTCACTGCTTTCGCGCAGGATCATCTCGTTCATCCCCAGCACTGCGTTGATAGGCGTACGGATCTCATGTGACATGTTGGACAGGAATGATGACTTTGCCCTGCTCGCGGCAACTGCCAGCTCGGATTCACGCCTGTACTCCTCCATTTCTTCGCTGACTACGAAGGTATGAAGAAGACTTACCCCGATCATGTATCCGATAGTATAGAGCGGAAGCAGGGGATAATACAGCTGAACAAAAAGAAGCACTGCCACTGACAGTCCGAACAAAGATATGGTCCTGTAACGGCCCTTGTCCGCGCCTTTTGTATGAGAGACACAGCTTAACGCATAAAGTGAAGTCAGCGCCGGCAGAAGGATCTGGATGCCCAGCTGGACATGCCTGGCCGGACACGCATGATATATTCCGTCTTCATCAAACCAGAACAGCACCGGTGTAAAGCAATTGATGACAGTCACCGCTACAACAGCAGCAAACAGCAGACGTCCCGCATATGTAAGGAACCGGCTGAATGCGTTATCTTCCGCCAGATAAGCTACCACGTACTTCGTCCAGAACAGAACGCCCACAGCCATCGCGACATAATAAATTACCGTGTCGGCAAAAAGAAGTCCGATAAGATGCTGACTGTCGAGTATTCCCCACATCATATCCGTAATATAATACGCCAGCACGGCAAACAGAAATCTCCTGTATATCTGTATCTGCGGAAATCCCTGCTTGTCCCTTTTGTAAAATATGATATCATAGTTCTCGATGATAAGAACCGCTATGGCCAATAATCCGGTCAATGCATACCAGGACATAAAAGACCCCCTTTACTTTCGGGAAACTTATAGTTTCTCTGCAAGAAGCTTTGTTATTCTTTCATAATCAAACTCATCCGCTGCTTTTTTCAGTTCGCCGAACAGTCCGGCGTACTTTTCCGGCACACGGTAATCTCCCAGGAACGAATAGGTCTCCTCGATGCGCTCAATATCCATGCTTTGAGCAGCTGCTGACAGTTCGGAAAAGAAACGGTTCATCATTTCTTCATCCGCGTCATGCCCGGGTTGACTTTCGCGCTCCCAGAGCATAGGCATTGATCGAACGTATAGTCTCTGGGATAGGCATCGCCGTTACATACCCGAGAAGGCCGGTTTTTGACGAGGCTCCCGCCACGATACCGGCAAGATACCTTGCCTGATACATCCTCGCAAAATATGTTGTGCAGTTGTTTTCTTTATTTTCCCCGGAAATACAGTAAAAAAGAAGTAACATCGGTATCGACAGGTTTTTCACCGAAAAAAAACATGCCAAAAAGAGCGGCCAAAAGTATGCCGCCCACAACGTGGAGCAATAAAATGATACTTTTTTGAACATTCTTCCTGGGCAAATCCATATACCTCATTCCGACCGCTGCTGCAGATCCGGTTCAAGGTGATCGTAGCGTTCGTTTATTATCCGTGCTGTCACCGTATCTGATATGCGGTCTTTACTTCAAAATCCACATGCCCCGGCACATCTTCCCAGCCTGACATTATCCGGTCAATGATCCCGGCAGCGTCCGGCTCCTGTGTCACGGGAATCAGGACGCAGAACCCGTTGGCTCTGTTATGCATGACAATATCGCATTTATCAAGTTTACGGATCAACATCTCACCAAATGCTTTTGCGGTTTCCTTCATCCGAGCTTCATCTTCGCTGTTTTTTTCTTTCAGGATAAAGAGCAGAGTCAGGATTTTTCCGCCAAATTTGCCGTTATACCGTTCTATGAACCGGAATACCGCAGAAAAGGCTTCTGTTCCCAGAACAAGCGCTTCGTCAATCTGATTTCTTTCCGTTATGATCTTTGTGATACGTGCAAGCTCTTCCTCCGGATCGGATGCTGTACCACCAGAGCTTTCAGCACCGGTATATACAGTACATCCATGCTTGCCGTTTTGTTTTGTCTTATACATGGCTTCATCAGCCATTTTAAAGCATGGATCATATTCCCTGCCATATTCCGGAACCATGACCGCTCCCACGGATATGCCGAAGGGAATGCCGTGTTCGGGTCCGAGTATCCGTTTTGTTTCCTCTTCAAGCTGTTTATTCAGCCGGGAAGTAAGGGCGGATAAAGCAATGTCTCCACTCATACCGGAACAGAAGAACAGAAACTCATCTCCTCCGATCCTGCACAGGATATCTCCTTCCCTGGTGTTATTCCTTGCTACGTCGGCAAATGCTTTCAGTATCTGATCACCTTTTTCATGCCCGAAGAGATCATTGACCAGCTTGAAATTATCCAGATCAAGTATCAAAAGCCCTCCCGAAAGATTGCTCATAGCCGTTTTCACTCTTGATATCCCTTCGGCCTTATTGAACAGGCCGGTCAGTCCGTCTTTCGTCGCGTCTTCAGTCAGGCTCTCGATCTTCCTGCTGTTTTTTATGGTATTCTTGATACGGCTGATCAGTATATCCTTGTTGAAAGGTTTATGGATATAGTCCGCTGCCCCAAGCTTTAATCCATGCCTTTCGGTCGCGTCATCGGAATCCCCGGTAAGGAAAATAACAGGAGTTTCGGGTTTATCCAATTCTTTTTCCCGTCTGCGCAGCGCTTCAAAGGTTTCGAATCCGTCCATCTCAGGCATCATTACATCCAGCAGGACCAGATCCGGATTATTCTTTTCCATATACATCAGTAATTCTCTGCCTGAACGAAGACAGCTGACCTTCATATCTTCAGACGCGAGCATAGTCCTCGCGCTGGTCAGACTGAGAGTCTCATCATCGACAACCACTATCCAATTTCTCATACCCGATCTGTCTCCTTATCATTTTGATCATTAACGCATTGCTTTCTGTCTTTTCAGCTCAGCCGGACAAACGTGCTTTGTACCCGGTCCGTACTGACAGCGTTCGCATTCAAAACACTTTGTATAAGCTGTATCGTTCAATACGGCATTGGCGAAGTTGGGATCCGCCAGTACCCCGCGCGCCAGATCGACCGTGTCAGTCAGCCCGTTCTCTATCATATATCTGACCGGTTCCGGTGTCAGCAGGCCTCCCACACAGGATACCGGCACTCTGCCTTCCATGGCCTTATGCATATTCACGCCCAGAGCCGCCAGATCGCTGTAGGGCTCTCCTTCTTTTTTAAGCTTTTCAGTAAAGCTGTCTATGCCGTGAGAAACCTGAAGATAGTCGCAGCCCGCGTCCACATATTCACGGGCGGCCTTTATCGCGCTCTTGGCATCAGGTTCAGCTCCGGTGGTCCTTATGGAAATGATAAACCGATCCCCGCATTCGCTCCTGATCTTCTTTATGATCTCCGCGGCGAATAACGCTTTATCGGCGCCATATTCGTCATCTCTTAAATTGGTTTTGGGCGAGACGAACTGATTGATCAGATATCCGTGACATCCATGCAGCTGTATTCCGTCATATCCCGCCTTCTTGGCCCTGAGTGCCGCTGACACAAAGCTGTCCTGCATTTCATGTATCTCTTCTATACTCATAGCGTGAGACATACTGCCATCACGTACTGTGACAGCCGACGGTCCGACGGGTGTTCCAAATATCGGGTTACCGGTGATCCCGGTATGATTCAGCTGGATCAGCACCACCGTTCCCTGATCATGACAGGCTTCGGTAATAGCCTTGTGGCCTTCAGTCTGTCCGTCTTCCCAAAGTCCCAGGTGGTTCTTCGCAAAACGGCCTTCCGGAGTAACGGCGGTCGCCTCCACGCATATGAGCCCCAGACCGCCCCGTGCTCTTTCAGTGTAGTGTTTTACATGCTTTTCGGTCACCCTGCCATCTTCGCCCGCATAGTCAAATTTGACCGTCGGCGCGAAGGTGAGGCGGTTCTTAACCGTCATGCCGTTTATGGTCAACGGATCACTAACCTTTGTCATCTTTATGATTCTCCTTATGTTCACAATACTGCCTGAACCATGTTTATTCAGTGCCGCTTTTTCGCGTATCACACCGTCTTCCCGCGTTCATACAGCTTTACGCACAGCCCTATAAGCTGCCATATCTCTTTCTGGGAAAGCGTTGGAAACTCCTGCCTCAGATCGAGATATACCGCGTCATATTCCGTCTTATCGCGCGTCCTGTCAAACCCCTCCGCGGCCTTTGCCACTCCCAGCGCCAGCAGTTCCAGTCTTATGCTTTCATCCCACATACATTTTTATCCTCATACAAAAACAGCTCCACCGTCCCCGGCCTGCCGGCTCTTTACTACCATCGCTGCGTATTTCCATAACTATACCTATTCAGAGTGCATTATACGAAAAAAACTCCGATCTTGCAAGTAGGACATGATGCGAAACAGTTCCGCGGAACTTTCCATAACTTATCGCACAAAAAAGGCTCATCCCGTAAAAGCTTAAATTGTGCCATTCAGGATGAGCTGTAAAAAATATTAATTGTCAGTCAAGATGATAGATGTAATCTTTCTCAGCAAGAACTATCTCATCATACGCTTCAAGTTTCTTTATCAGATCGTTTAAGCCCTCCTCATCGGTATCTTCGGCAAGGCTTACGGCGTATCCGCTGATTATGGTATAATCGTACAGGATGGTCAGCCCCAGTTTTTTAAATATCTTCTCAATTTTTTTCTTCGAAGCATTTTCATCCACGGTAACGAGCAATGTATTCATGCTGTGTTCGGGCTCAAGAGTGCCTGACTCTACTGGTTCTTCCTCCCGGTCGGTGTCAAGCTTCACGATATCATTAAGCTCGGCCGACCCATCAAGCCCCTTGTAAAAATATACCAGAGAATATCCGGTCTGCGCTCCGGGATAAACAACAGTGGACTCGCAGAGTACGCAATAATTCATACCTGCCACCACCTGATAAGCCGTGACCGCCACCGGCTTATAGTTTACTCCGACCAGACCCTTCATAGCCTTTTTGAAAGCCTTTTTAACATCCTTTGTCACTTTCGCGCTGTCTGCCTGGAACCATCCTCCCGGAAGCTCGTTAATTCGGGTTTCGACCTCAGTATTTACTATTTCATTTATGCTTACATTGCCCTCAAGGTCTTCATATATGGTAACAAACGCGTAATTCTCCACAGCGCCCGGATATACTCCTTTTATCCTGCACAGGTACTTATGATTGGTCCCGGCCACCACCTGGCTGGCAAGATATGCCACAGGAGTCACATCGCTGCCCACGAAGCCCTTGAAAGCCTTTTTAAACAGTTTGGCACGTTTTTTTGTGATCACCGGTGACTTGGCCGCCTGATAACCGCCATCCAAAGCAAGCTCCCCGGCGAGCAGTCCTTCCTTTGCAAGTACAGCCGCATCTCCGGTCGTTTCACCGACTCCATCCGTGACAGAATAGAGATATTTGCCTCCTGTTGACAAGTCTTTCAGTTCATCCATGGTTATCGTTACCGTCTCCATCTCCTTCACAGTATCCTTCACAGTATCCTCCGCCGCATACCCGGGCAGGGGAGCCGCCACCGCCTCAAACATCATCACCGCCGTAAGAGCGCACGCAGCGACCGTTCCGACCGCTTTCCCGGCTCTTACACGGATCAACTTACCATTCTTCCGACTTTCTGTCTCTTTTATTCTTTGATCGTTCATTGCTTTTATCCTCCATTTTGATAATGATTCCGGCACCGGGGCCAATCCCCCTGCGAGTCTTATTTTCAGGGAGCTTTCATCCCCTTTCCTGCTTATAGACGAGGGGAAGGTGCGGGGGGTTCCAAAATATTTTCGGCTATTTGTCCATTAATCCGCGCTTATTGTAACACGCCGCGAAGACCGTTTCATTTGGCAAGCAGCTTTATCTTAACCTGTTTTTGATAAAACACAGCGCCAAAACAAAGGTTCTGTTGATACCCATACCTCCCTTAGCCTGTACTTAGTATTTCATGCTTTATCGTTACTTAATTACCATTGTTTTCCTCACAAATCCACGTTTATCATAACATGCCAGGCATAGCGTTGCAATAATATTTTACTTTCCCAGCCAATATGTTCGGGCGGCTTAACGCGGGATTACGACTTCCTTGCCAAATCGAACAGGAGGCGGCCGTTTATTCCGCGAATAAGCCAGCCGCCCCAAGCTTTCTTTCCAGCTTATCCATGTACGAAATGCATATGTCTTCCATCTCGTACTGTTTCTTAACCCTTTGTTCCTTATAGTGCAGGAACATGTTGCGTTCGACCAGTTTTGTTGAACACGGGGCTTTGGAAAAATAACTCGCCGCTATCATGTAAAGCGTGTACTCAAAGGCTGTCTGGTCATCTTAAAAGTTGAATTTTTGCATGTTCTTACCCTCCTTCAGAGCGATAAAAAGCCTTTTTCATTTTTTATGTTTCAGGAAGAGTATATCAGATTTCATTTTCAAAAAGAATAAACCGGTGGTTTAACAGTCAAAAAGGTGTTTATAGGGAGGGGGAATAATTATGCAGGGAAAGTAAAATCTTATTGCAACGCTATGCGTAGCATGTTATGATAAACGTGGATTTGTGTGGAAAACAACGATATAAGTAATCGATGGAGACGCGGGATGCGGGGAACATAAGGAGGAACGTTATGGCGAAGACCGTGGCGATAGGAGTGCAGGATTTTGCCAAATTGAGAGAAGAAGACTGCTTCTATGTGGACAAGACCTCGTTCATTAAGGAATGGTGGTCTTCCAAAGATGCGGTTACTTAGATCACCCGTCCCCGCAGGTTCGGGAAGACGCTGAACATGAGCATGCTGGAGTGTTTTTTCTCGAATAAGTTCGCAGGCAAGTCTGACCTTTTTGAAGGACTTAAAGTTTGGGAGGACGAGGAGTACCGTGGACTGTAGGGGATGTTCCCGGTGATCTTTGTCACCTTTGCAGGCGTGAAAGGTATAAGATATAGCGACACCGTAAGAGGCATTAAAAAGCAGATAGTGAGCCTGTATCTGCGGTTTCCCGAGTTGTTTTCATATGATGGATTTGAGGAAAGGGAAAAAGAAGCGCTTTCCAGAATATCGGAGGACATGGATGAAGTGGATGTCCAGTATTCATTGAATCTGCTGTCTGCGTTGTTAAAAAAGATATATGGGAAAAAGGTGCTGATCCTGCTTGACGAATATGACACGCCGCTTCAGGAAGCCTATGTGAACGGGTATTGGGATGAATTGGTCTCATTTATCAGGACTATGTTCAATAATACGTTCAAGACCAACCCTTGCGTGGAGCGCGCGATAATGACCGGAATCACCAGGGTAAGCAAGGAATCTATATTCTCAGATCTGAACAACCTGAATGTTGTGACCACGACATCTGATGAGTATGCAACGGCTTTTGGATTTACCGAAGCGGAGGTGTTTGAGGCCATGGATGCCCAGGGGATTGCCGGAACTGAAAAAGAACGTGTTAAATACTGGTATAACGGTTTCACGTTCGGAAAAGTCACCGATATTTATAACCCCTGGTCTGTAACCATGTATCTTGACAAGGGACAATTCGGTACTTACTGGGCCAACACCAGTTCGAACGGGCTCGTGAGCAAGCTGATAAGGGAAGGCGATACAAGTATCAAGACGGAGTTTGAGAAACTGTTAAATGGAGGAACTATAGAGACCTTCATTGACGAACAGATAGTTTTTGGCCAGTTATCATCGAGCAACAGGGCTATATGGAGCCTGCTGCTCGCTTCAGGATATCTCAAGGTAGTTCAGGCCGAGCCGGAGCATGAAGACGGTAAAGTATGCTATACGCTTGCCCTGACAAACCATGAGGTCAGATTCATGTTTGATAACATGATCGATGGATGGTTCGATCAGACCGGTGACTTTTCAGAATTCGTCACCGCGATGTTCAAGGGTGACTTGCGTGCCATGAACGGATATATGAACGATGTCGTCCTGAACACGTTCAGTTATTTTGATTCCGGTACGAAGCCTTCTTCGAGAGCACCTGAACGTTTTTACCATGGGTTCGTGCTTGGCCTTCTCGTAGACAAGCGTGCCGATTATACGGTCAGGTCAAACCATGAGAGCGGTTATGGGCGCTACGATGTAGTGATGGAACCTAAGGACTTGAGCAAAGTGGCAGTCATCATGGAATTCAAGGTCTTCGACAGGGAGGACGGCGAGCGTGAACTGGCCGACACGGCTGCAAACGCCCTGAAGCAGATAGAGGATATGCGCTATGACGCTGATCTTCTGGCAAAGGGGATCCCTACGGAGCGTATCTACAAGTACGGATTCGCTTTCGAGGGGCAGAAATGCTTGATAAGGAAGGCATGACAGGAAGAAAGTAGCGCTCTTTACCAGACCGAGACGCTTCGGAAAAACCTGATGATGCATATGATATGTTGCAGACTCTGCTTGCAGAAGTTTGCAAAAAACGATCCCAAAAACTGGCAATGAAAGCATTCATTTAGCCCATATATTAAAATATAAGTACGTAATTCGTTGAAGAAATATCATTAGCAATTGATAAAATGCCAAAAAAGTGTTTGTCAAATCCATTTATTAGTGATAGAATGTATTTCGCAAACTAAATAGAAACCGATCAAAACCGGTTCATGCCTTGCATCCCTTAGAGGGCAGCGGTGTCCGAGCATATCTGGCAGGGATGTTGTAAAAGTCGAGCTGTTGTTAAACTTACATTTTTACACAAAAAGGAGGCAAAAGCTATGGATTTTCCGGTATTGAACGCAATAGCAACGGGAGCAAGGATTAAGGAGCTTCGCAAAGCACATCGGCTGAC